>DAIMZS010000161.1:0-7568 GCA_036733825.1 Rudaea sp. | reverse complement strand
TCAGCCGACCCGCTCGAGCGGCATCAACGTGCGGTGCAGGACGGGTGTGTCGATGTAATGGTCGATCAACAGGAACGCGAACAGCGCCATCAGATAGATGATCGAATAGTTGAACACCTTCATCGCGAAGAGCGCCGACGGCGGCTTCAACAGCACGATCGCGTAGTAGAGAAAACCCAGGCCGAGCACGAGCGCGCCGCCGAGATAGAACAGGCCGCTCATGCCGGTCAGGTACGGCAGCACGGTGACGACGACGAGCAGGATCGTATAGTACAGCACGTGCCAGCGCGTGTATTCGACGCCGTGCGTGACCGGCAGCATCGGCACCATCGCGCGCGCGTAGTCGTCGCGGCGGAAAATCGCGAGCGCCCAAAAATGCGGCGGCGTCCAGACGAAAATGATCAGCACGAGCAGCAGCGCGTATGGATGGAAATGGCCGGTCACTGCGGTCCAGCCGAGCAGCGGCGGCGCGGCGCCGGCGACGCCGCCGATGACGATATTTTGCGGCGTGGCGCGCTTGAGCCAGGCGGTGTAGACGATCGCGTAGCCGATCAAGGAAGCGAACGTGAGCGCCGCGGTGAGCGGATTGACGAGGGCGATCAAGATCGTCATCGACAGCGCGCCCAAGAACACCGCGAATGCGAGCACTTTCGCCGGCGTCAGCGCGCCGGTCGCGAGCGGGCGGTGCGCGGTGCGCGCCATGAGCTTGTCGATGCGCTGGTCGATCAGATGATTGATCGCCGCGGCCGACGCGGCGGCCAGCCAGATGCCGATGAAACCCGCCACCGATTCGCGCAGCGGCGGCCAGCCCGGCACGGCGAGGAACATGCCGATGATCGCGGTGAACACGATCAGCGCGACGACGCGCGGTTTGGTCAGTTCGAGGTATTGGCTGATAGTGGAGGTCACTGCGCGCAGAAGAATATATGGCTCGTCATCCCAGCGAAAGCTGGGATCCAGCTTTCCGGCACCACGAGTGGTCAAGAGCTGGATTCCAGCTTTCGCTGGAATGACGATCAAAAGCGCCGCACCCGCACCAGCAACGCCAGCAGCGACAGCAGCAGCACCGCGGCGACGCCGTTGTGCGCCGTCGCGATCGGCAGCGGCAGCCCGAGCTTCACGTTGGCGACGCCGAGCGAGACCTGCAGCAGCAGCGCGATGCCGATCGCCACGGCAAACGGCCGCGTCTCGACGTGCCGCGCCGCGCGCTGCACGACGGCGAATGCGACATGGCCGAACACGAGGATCGCGCCGATGCGGTGCACGAGCTGGATCGCGATGCGCGCCGAGCCGTCGAGCACTCCGCCTTCGTAGTTGACGCCGATGCCGCGCCAGAGCACGAACGCTTCGCGGAAATCCGTATTGCCCGGCCACCATTGGCCGAGACACGTCGGGAAGTCGAGCCCGCAGGCGAGCGCGGCGTAGTTCGAACTCGTCCAGCCGCCGAGCGCAATCTGCACGGCGACGAGGCCGATGCCGATCGCGGTCAGGCGCCACAGTTTGTCTTTCTCTGCGTCGCGGAATTGCGCATCGGCGATCGGCGGAATCGTCAGACGCAGTGCCGTGTATGCCAGCAGCGCGAATGTCGTCATGCCGCCGAGCAGGTGGCCCATGACGACGACGGGTTTTAGCTTCCACGTCACCGTCCACATGCCGAGCAAGGCTTGGAACAGGATGAACACGGCGGCAGCGAACGGCACCGCGGCGAGTCCGTGCAGATCGCGGCGCCGGCGCCACGCCCAGATCGCGAGTGCGAACGTGGTCAGGATCAGGCCGCCGGCGAGGAAGCGGTGCACCTGTTCGCGCCAGGCCTTGTTCGATTCGACCGGACGATCGGGGAAGGCCGCGTTGGCCGCGTCGACTTCGTGCTCGTGCACCGGCCAGGTGATCTTGCCGTAACAGGTCGGCCAGTCCGGACAGGACAGGCCCGCGTTCGACAAACGCACGAAGGCGCCAAAAACGATGACGACGAGCGCGAACAACGCCGCCGCCCAGGCCAGACGCGCGATGCCGCGCCGCGAATTCACGGCGTTCATTTGACCACCTTCGGCAAATCGCGGCGCACTCCGCCGAGGTCGTAGCCTTCGGCGTAGCGCATCATCAGATAACCGCCCGGATCGACCAGCGCGAGCGCGAGCGTGTCGTCGCCCTTCGCGCGCAGATCGGCGAACGCGTTCGAGTCGTCGCTGCCGGCCTGCAATGGATTGAGGGCGGTCACGGCGTCCGCCGGCAACGCGGGGCCGAGATAGACCAGGCGCAGGCGTCCGGCGTTGCGGCCGAGCGTCGCGCGCATGCGCACGAGGTCGGCGAGCGCGGCCTGGCATTGCTGCGCGCAATTCGCGCCGGGCAGCGCCAATAGCGTCCACTGCCATTGCGGATTGCGCCAGACCAGCTTGTCGCCGGCGGCGAGCGTCACCGGTACGGCGTCCACCTGGCGCGGCGGGTTGATCAACGTGCCGTAGGCCTTGGTGCCTTTGGGCTCCCAGCCGCCCAGCGTCAGCGCGGATGCGATCAGCATCGGCACGACGAACACAGCGACGACGCCGATGAGCATCCAGCGGTTGCGGTTGCGCGCGGCGTGCGCGGCGGCTTCGGGGTCGATTTCAGACATGACTCAAACTTTCTTGGTGTGAAGCAAAATAAAAATCGCGATCGCCGCGGCGGCGAACGCAAACCACTGGAAGGCATAGCCGCGATGGCGCTCGGGCGACATCACGCTCGGCGTCCACGAACGAACGAAGCCGGAGGCTCCGTCTGCGTCCAACAGCAACACGCGAGGTAGCAGCGGACGATGCAGATCGGCGGCGATTTCCTGCGCGTCGATCGCAAGCGTCAATTTCGGCCAGTCGGTTTGCCGCGCCAGCGCATTGCCGCCGACGCGGATGCCGCTGCCGGGGAACGGCGCATACACTCCCGCCAACGTCGTCTCGCCTTGCGCCGGCGGCGGCACCGCGGGATGCGTTCCCGGCGCGTGCGACCAGGCGATCCAGCCGCGATCGACGAGCAATACCTCGTTCGTTCCGCTCGGCGCGAACGCGGCATAGGCCTCGACGCCGAGCTTGCCGTCACGCACCTGCTCGTCGCGCAGATAGCCGCGGTCGGCGAGAAACTGCCCGCTCACTTGCACATGCGGGAATCGCTCCGCCGGCGGCGCGGTGCGTACGGCCGCGAAATCCTCGAACGCCGCCTTCGGCGCCGCATTGAACGCGGCGAGCAACTGCTGCGCCTGATTCGCACGATCGAGCTGCCACACGCCGAGCCGCATGAACAGCGCGACGCCGGCGAGCGTCAAAGCGACCGCGAGCCACGACGGCCGCTGCCAACGCCACGCCCTCATGGCGCGCAGGGATTCATCGTGGCGGCGCTATACTGTTTCATCGTCGTTACAACGCGACCGGAGTTGCCGCCATGTGGACCAAACTGATCATCGTCGCGTTCCTCGCCGTCATCGTCTACAACCTCGGCGCGGGGCTGTACTACATGATGACCGACAAGAGCGGCAGCGACCGCGTGGTCAAGGCGCTGACGCGGCGCATTGGCCTTTCCGTGCTGCTGATCCTGCTCGTGATCCTCGGCATTTGGCTCGGGATCATCAAGCCGCACGATCTCGGGCGGTGATTCTTCTTCCTTCTCCCTTCGGGAGAAGGTGGCGCAAAGCGCCGGATGAGGGTCCGCCATTGATGCAACGTCGAAAGATCGCCGAACCCTCACCCTAACCCCTCTCCCGATGGGAAGGGGGCTGAAGATCAAAGCACGTAGACGAACAGGAACAAGCCCAGCCACACCACGTCGACGAAGTGCCAGTACCAGGCCACGGCCTCGAAGCCGAAGTGGTGGTCACGATCGAAGTGGCCGCGCGCGCAGCGCAGCCAGATCACGATCAGCATGATCGTGCCGAGCGTCACGTGCAGGCCGTGGAAGCCGGTCAGCATGAAGAAAGTCGAGCCGTAGACGCCGCTGCCGAGGGTGAGATTGAGGTGCTCGTAGGCCTCCATATACTCGTGCGCCTGATACCACAGGAACGTGGCGCCGAGCAGGATGGTCAGACCCAGAAAAATCATCAGCTGCGTGCGCTTGCCCGCGCGCAGCGCGTGGTGCGCGATCGTGATCGTCACGCCCGAGGAGAGCAGGATCAGCGTGTTGAGCAGCGGCACGCCCCAGGCCGGAATCGTTTCGAACGCGCCGCCGATCGAGGACGGGCCGTTGGTCGGCCATGCCGGCGCGTAGCCCTTCCACAGGAAGAAGTTGGTCAGCGCGCCGTCGCCTTCGCCGCCGATCCACGGCACCGACAGCGCGCGCGCGTAGAACAGCGCGCCGAAGAAGGCGGCGAAGAACATCACCTCGGAGAAGATGAACCACATCATGCCCATGCGGAACGAGGTGTCGACCTGCTTGTTGTACGCGCCGGCGACCGACTCGCGGATCACCGTGCCGAACCAGCCGAACACCATGAACAGGATGACGGCCACGCCGAGCAGCATCGTCGCCTTGCCGATCGGGTGCTCGTTGAGCCAGAGCGCCGCGCCGCCGAGCGTGAACAGCAGGCCAAACGAGCCGACGATCGGCCACTTCGTGCCGTGCGGAACGTAATAGACGTTGGGGTCTGCGTGGGCGGCGTCTGACATGGTCATTTCATCCTAACTATTGGGCGTGGCCGCGGCACTTTGCGCCGCGAGGCGCTTTGTCGCGATTTCATTGTTGTAAAAAGTATACGACAGCGTGAGCTGCTTGATGTCGGCCGGCAGCTTCGGATCGACGATGAAGCGCACGGGCATGCGCCGCGATTCACCGGCCTGCAAGGTCTGCTCGGTGAAGCAGAAGCATTCGGTCTTGTTGAAATACAACGAGGCGCGGTTCGGCGCGATGCTCGGCACGGCGTTGCCGACGATCGCGTCGGGCGCGAGGTTGCTCGCGTCGAACCAGGCCTCGGTGAGCACGCCCGGATGCACTTTCACGCTGAACACTTCCGGCGCGAACTTCCACTTCAGCGCGCTGTTGACGTTGCCGACGAACTGCACCTCGACCAGGCGCGAATCGTCTTCCTTGAACGCCGCGACCTTGGCGCCGTCGGCGACTTTGTTTTCGTACTTGATGCCGAAGATGTGCTCGCAGGCGATGCGATAGATCGGCGGCATCACGCGGAAGCCGAACAGGAACGAGGCGACGCAGACGATCAGCGCGATCTTGACGATGCGCCCGTTGCTTTTTTGCTTGTCCGGCATCGGCGTGCTCATCGGTGCGAAGCCAGCGTCTGCACGAAGAACAGCAGGAAGATCGCGAATGCCACACCCGCAACGATCCACGCCGTGCGGCGCGCGGCGGCGCGGCGGCGGTCGAGGTCGTTGGCGGGCGTGGATTGCATGTCTTCGTTTTCTTTTGTGCCGTCATTCCCGCCTTCGCGGGAATGACGGCTAAAACATTCAGTGCGTTACATCACCATGCGCGAGCATGCCCGGCTTGATCACCGGCGGCGTGGTGAAGGTGTGGTGCGGCGCCGGAGAAGGCACTTCCCACTCCAGGCCGAGCGCGCCTTCCCACGGACGCGGCGAAGCCTTGGCGCCCGACTTCTTCGACAGCGCGAAGATGGCGATCATCATCCACGGCGTCAGGAACATGCCGAACGCGCCGATCGAGGAAATCAGGTTCCAGTCGGCGAAGGCGACGTTGTAGTCCGGAATACGGCGCGGCATGCCGGCGAGGCCGAGGAAGTGCTGCGGGAAGAAGGTCAGGTTGACGAACACGATCGTCCACCAGAAATGGAACTTGCCCCAGGTCTCGTTGACCATGCGGCCGGTCCACTTCGGCCACCAGTAGTAGATCGCGGCGATGATCGAGAAGATCGCGCCGGTGACGAGCACGTAGTGGAAGTGGGCGACGACGAAATACGTGTCGTGGTACTGGAAGTCCGCCGGCACGATCGCGAGCATGAGGCCGGAGAATCCGCCGATCGTGAACAGCACGACGAAGCCGATCGCCCACAGCATCGGCGTCTCGAACGTCATCGAGCCCTTCCACATCGTGGACACCCAGTTGAATACCTTCACGCCGGTCGGGATCGCGATCAGCATCGTCGAGTACATGAAGAACAGCTCGCCGCCGAGCGGCATGCCGACGGTGAACATGTGGTGCGCCCAGACGATGAACGACAGGAACGCGATCGAAGCCACGGCGTACACCATCGCCTGGTAGCCGAACAGCGGCTTGCGGCTGAAGGTCGGGATGATTTCCGACACGATGCCGAACGCCGGCAGAATCATGATGTAGACCTCGGGGTGGCCGAAGAACCAGAAGATGTGCTGGAACATCACCGGATCGCCGCCGCCCGCGGCGTTGAAGAAGCTCGTGCCGAAGAACTTGTCGGTCAGCAGCATCGTGACCGCGCCGGCGAGCACCGGCATGACCGCGATCAGGAGGAAGGCGGTGATCAGCCAGGTCCAGGTGAACAGCGGCATCTTGAGCAGGTCGACGCCCGGCGCGCGCAGGTTGAGGATCGTCGCGATGATGTTGATCGCGCCCATGATGGATGAGATACCCATCATGTGCACGGCGAACACCATGAACGCGACCGAGGCGCCGCCCTGCAGCGCGAGCGGCGGATACATGGTCCAGCCGCCGGCCGGGCCGCCGCCGGGCATGAACAGCGTGCCGAGCAGCATGAGGAAGGCGAACGGCATGATCCAGAACGACCAGTTGTTCATGCGCGGCAGCGCCATGTCGGGCGCGCCGATCTGCAGCGGGATCATCCAGTTGGCGAGGCCGACAAAAGCCGGCATGACCGCGCCGAAGATCATCACCAGCGCATGCAGCGTCGTCATCTGATTGAAGAAGTACGGCTGCACGTGCTGCAGGCCCGGCGACATCAGCTCGGTGCGGATCACCACCGACATCGCCGCGCCGATGGTCGCCATGATGAAGGCGAAGATCAGGTACAGCGTACCGATGTCCTTGTGATTGGTCGTGAACAGCCAGCGATCGAGGAAGCCTTCCGGCTTGTGGTCGTGATCGTCGTGGGCGTGATCGTCTGCGTGCGCGGCGTGGTTGGCCATGATGATGTCTCGTTGCGATTCGGTGTTGCCGTTCGTTTCTTTCTGTCGTTTATCTTTTCGCGTCATTCCCGCGAAAGCGGGAATCCATTTTGATCTTGCTCTGCTACGAACAGCATTTAAAAGAAGAAACTGGATTCCCGCTTTCGCGGGAATGACGGCGTGTGAGGCTTAGCCGTGCGAGGGCGCAGCAGCGGACCCCTGTTGCGCAACCGGCGCAGCGGCGGCGGGTGCAGCGGGCGGGTTCTGCGCGGCTTCCTGCTGGTCGAGCCACGCCTTGAACTCCTCGGGCGGCACGGCCTTGACCACGATCGGCATGAAGCCGTGGTCCTGGCCGCACAGCTCCGCGCACTGGCCGCGGTAGATGCCCGGCTCGGAGATGTTCGTCCACGTATCGTTGATGATTCCGGGGATCGCGTCGGACTTCCAGCCGAGCGCCGGCACCCACCAGGAATGGATCACATCGTCGCCGGTGATGACGAAGCGCACCTTGGTGTTGGTCGGCAGCACGAGCGGCTTGTCGAC
>DAIMZS010000160.1:0-7663 GCA_036733825.1 Rudaea sp. | reverse complement strand
GGCGGCCGACCGCGTCGATTTCGTCGATGAAGATGATGCACGGCGCGTGCTTCTTCGCCTGCTCGAACATGTCGCGCACGCGCGAGGCGCCGACGCCGACGAACATTTCGACGAAGTCGGAACCGGAAATCGTGAAGAACGGCACCTTGGCCTCGCCCGCGATCGCCTTGGCAAGCAGGGTTTTGCCGGTACCGGGCGAGCCGACCATCAGCACGCCGCGCGGAATGCGGCCGCCAAGTTTTTGGAACTTCGACGGATCGCGCAGGAATTCGACGAGCTCCTGCACTTCGTCCTTCGCCTCGTCCACGCCGGCGACGTCGGCGAACGTGACCTTGACCTGATCCTCGCCCTGCAGGCGCGCGCGCGAACGGCCGAAGCTCATCGCTCCGCGTCCGCCGGCACCGGCTTGCATCTGGCGCATGAAATAGACGATCACGGCGAAGAACAGCAAGATCGGCACCCAGTCGACGAGCAAGCGCAGGAACAGGCCGCTGTTGTCCTTCGGTTCGACCGTGAACTTCACGCCCTGCTTGTCGAGGATCTTGTCGAGCGAACCGTCGGTCGGCACGATCGTCGTGTTGAGCTTCTGCCCGTCCTTCAACTTGGCGTTGACGGTCTGCAGGTCGTTGCGCAGCACGACCTCGCTGACGTTGCCGTTGTTGACCTGAGCCATGAAGTCCGAATACGGCACCGTGTTGGTTTCGGCGCCGCCGAACTTGAAGCTCTGCACGACGGTGATGAGCACCACCGCGATAACGACCCAGAGCAAAAGATTCTTGACCATTTCGTTCATTAGCCTTGACTCATCGTGCGGCCGATTGCCGCGTACTGCTTTCTCGTCATTCCGGCTTTCGCCGGAATGACGGCGGAGAACGTATTTCTTCCTGCCACTATTTCTTTCCCGTCGCCAGCGCGTAAACCTCGGGACTGCGTGCGCGCGACGCTTTCGGTTTCCGAATGCTGACGCGCTCATAACCCTGACGCAAGCTTTTCAGGTACGCATCATAATCGCGGCCCTGGAAAAGTTTTATCAAAAACACGCCACCGGGCTTCAGGTGGACGCCGGCAAAATCCCTAGCCAATTCAGCCAGATACATTGCCCGCGCCTGATCGGCCACGGTCACACCACTCATATTGGGCGCCATATCGCACAAGACAAGGTCCACGGGCGCCCCGTCGAGCAGTCTCTCGAGCTGTTCGAGCACCGATTCTTCGCGAAAATCGCCCTCGATGAAGTCGACGCCGGCAATGCCCTGCATCGGCAAAATGTCGAGCGCGACCACGCGCCCTTTGTCGCCGAGCTTCTCGCGCACCATCTGCGACCAGCCGCCCGGCGCGGCGCCGAGATCGACCACGACCATGCCGGGTTTCAGGATCGCATCGCGCTGCAGGAGTTCTTCCAGCTTGAACACGGCACGCGAACGCCAGCCTTCGGCTTGCGCGCGTTTGACGTAGGGATCGCTGAAGTGCTCCTTCAACCAGCGTGCGCTGGATTTGCTGCGGGAGGCCATAGATTAGGCGTGCATGATACTCTGTGAAGCTACGCTATGTCTGAACTTCCCCTTTTTTCCATGTCACTGACAAATACTCAGATTCGCTACCTGCGCGGCTTGGCGCACGACCTGAACCCCGTCATCCTCGTCGGCAACAAGGGCATCACGCCTGCGCTCACCAAGGAATTCGGCGCCGCGCTCGACCAGCACGAACTGGTCAAGGTGAAGATCGCCGGCGACGACCGCGATATGCGCAAACAGCAGATCGATGAACTCGCCGAGGAAGCCGGCGCCGAGGTGGTGCAGCGCATCGGCCACACCGCCACCTTTTTCCGCCGCAACGCGGACGCGCCGAAGATCGCGCTGCCGCGATAACCGCATCATGCAGCTGACCGAACAACGCAACGAACAGCAGTTGTTCGTGCGCAAGGCCGACGCCGATCACGTCGTCGTCATTGACCGCGAGTTCAGAACCAGCCTGCTGCTCAGCGTGACCGAGGTGGTCACCGATTTTCCCGCGCGCACGGTCGCCGAACTCGATGCCGCGGCGATTGCGAAAATCCTCGCGCTGCAGCCCGAGGTCGTTCTGCTCGGCACCGGCGCGCGCGCGACGTTTCCGCCACAGGCCGTGCTCGGCGAATTCCTGCGCCGCGGGGTCGGTTTGGAAACGATGGACAATGCAGCGGCGGCGCGCACGTTCAATGTGCTGGCGGGCGAGGGGCGCAAAGTGGTCGCTGTTTTCCTTTTATCGGGCTAGAAAACCCGTTCGCATCGAGCGTAGCGAAGCGAAGTCGAAATGCGCGGACGTGCCCTTCGACTCCGGCGCTTCGCGCCTACGCTCAGGGCGAACGGAAAGTCGCTTACGCCTCGATCAGTCCATTGCGCAACGCAATCAACGTCAACTCCGCCTGATTGCCCGCGCCGAGCTTCTGCTTGATGTTGTACAGATGCGTGCCGACCGTGTTCGGCGACAGCGACAGCGTCTGCGCGATGCTCTGCACCGACTCGCCCTGCGCGAGCTTGAGGAACACGGCGAACTCGCGCTCCGACAGGCTTTCCAGCGCGTTGCCCGGCTCGCCCGGCGCGAGCTTGCGCGCGATGGCCGCCTCGATATACACGCGCCCCGATGCCACCACGCGCACCGCGCCGATCAATTCCTCCGGCGCGGTGCGCTTGGAAAGATAGCCGAGCGCGCCGGCCTTCAACACGCGTTGCGGATGCGCGGCGTCTTCGTGCGCCGACAGAACGAGAATGCGCACGCCCTTGTCTTTCGCAACCAAGCGCCGCACCGCCTCGATGCCGCCGATGCCGGGCATCGACAGATCCATGATCGCAACGTCGGGTTGGATGCGCGCGAACTCCCGATATGCCGCCTCGCCGCTTTCCATTTCGGCGACCACTTCGATGTCGCCGCTCATTTCGAGCAGCATGCGAAAACCCACGCGCACGACGGCGTGGTCGTCGACCAGCATTACGCGGATTTTCGACGGCTCATTCATCGCTGCAAAGGAAGTTTCACGTCGATCGAAGTTCCGCGCAGCTCGCGGCGGCCGATCTGCGCCGTGCCGCCGAGCGCTTGCGCACGCTCGACGATGCCGCGCAGACCGTAGTGCCCGGCCTGCTGCCAGTCGGGCGACAGGCCGATGCCGTCGTCGACGATCGTCACTCGCAACATCTGCGCCTCCGCGCGCAAAGCGACGTCGATGCGTCGCGCGTCCGCATGGCGCAATGCATTGGTGACCGACTCCTGCACGATGCGATACACCGTCACCGTCGCCGTATCACCCAGCGCAGGCAGCTCGGCCAGTTGCAGCGCGATCTCGACCGATGGATGCTGTCGCCGCCATTCGCCCACCTGCTCGCGCAGTGCATCGGCGAGACCGAGCGAATCGAGCGTCAGCGGGCGCAGCCGCGGAATCATTTCGTGCATCGCCGCGTAGAGTCTGCTGGCGGTGTCGACGATCAGTTGGGCGGCGCCGCGCGTCGTTTCGTCGCTGTCCGAGCGCCGCACCAGCGCGAGCGCGAGCGACTTGATCGCGGTGACGCTCTGCCCGGTCTCGTCGTGCAGCTCGCGCGCGATTTCGCGGCGCTCGTCTTCGATGCGCGCACGCACCGTGTCGGCGAGTTCGCGGCTCTGTTCCAGACGCAGCTTGGCTTCGATCGCCTCCTGGCGCGCGCTGAGATTTTCTTCGATCGTCCGCGTCATGCGATTGAACGCGCGCGCGATCGTGCCGGCCTCCGCGTGCCAGTACGTCGGCAGGCGCGTACGCAGATCGCCGCGCTGCACTTCGTCGAGGCCGCGCGCGATGCGTTCGAACGGCCGCGTCGCGCGCCACACCAGCCAGTAGACGAGCAGATTGCCGAGGACGAAGACCCCTGCGCCGAAGCGGAACATGCCGACGGCGTCGTCCCAGGCGTCGAGAATGGCGCCGCTCGGATCGGAGCCGATTTCGAGTACGCCTTCGGGTGTCTGGAAATTGCGCTGCGTCGTCTCGGGCATGATCAGCGCGGCATACCAGCGCGGCGCCTCGCGTCCGTGCTGGTCCATCGCCGGCGGCGAGGCGTAGATCACGCCGCCGTTGCGGTCGCGCAGCAGCATCGTCGTCGAGCGCACATGGCCCAGGCGCTGGATGAACTCGTTGAAGCCGCTGCCGTTCACGCCGTCGGAAGGCACGATGTTCGCGATCAGCTGGATCGCGATGCGGTTGCCCGCCTCGATTTCCTCGCGCACGCGATTGCGCGCGGCGTCGACCTGCATCGCGAGCAGCGCGACGACGAAAATCGCCGTCATTCCGGCGACGATCAGGTTGATCTGGCCACGCAGCCTCATACGCGCGATGCTACCCGAAATCCCGCGCGTGACGCGCCTGCTTCGACGCGACAGAATAGGCCATGTCTTCCGCTTCCGCCTCGTTCGAACGCATTCTCGCGCTGAGCCGATTCGACGGCGATTCGCGCGCCGCGCTGATCGCGCTGCACGAATATTTCAGCGCCGACTTTCCCGACTGCTCCCTCGCCCTGCTGCTCGTGCGCGGCCAAGACGCCGGGCGCTGCCGTCTCGCCGGCCTGATCGGACCGGACGGCACCGAGCACGTGCCCAACGTCGACCCGAATGGACACCGCAGCGAGCTGCCGGTGTTCGACGACGCGCTCGCGGCGCGGTTGATCGCCTCGCCGCCCGCGCATGTCGTCGCCGTCGCGCCGTCCGAGCGCGCGCTGCCGCTCGCGCAGGCGCTGTTCGCGCCCGCCGCGGTGCTCGCCGTGCCGCTGGCCAATGCCGGCGAGCTGTCGCACTGGCTGGCGTTCGGCTCGACGCTCGCGCATCGCTTCGACCACGTCGACGTCGAGCGCATCCTGCTCCACGTCAACCTCGCCACGAGCCTGATCGTGCGCCCGATCGTGCTGCGCGAACTGACGATGGAAACCGAGCGCCAGCGCCACGAGATCGAAAGCCTCGCCGACATCCAGAAACTGCTGCTGCCAGACAATCCGCAAATCCGCGGCCTCGATTACGCCGTGCACTGGCAGCCCGCGGCGACCGCCGCCGGCGACTATTACGAAATGAGCAATCTCACCGAAGTCGTCGCGGACGGGATCACGGCGACGGACGACGCCGATGTGTGGGGCGTCATCGTCGGCGACGTCTCCGGCCACGGCGTCGCGGCGGCCGCCGAAGCGATGCAGTTCGACGCCATCCTGCGCACGTTCGAGGGCAACGGCGGGCCGCCGCCGGCCAGCGCGATCAGCTACGCGAACCGCTATTTCTTCTCGCGCCGCAGCCGCGGCCACTTCATGACCGTATTCGCCGTGCTGTACCAACCGGCGGCGCGGAATATTTCCTACCTTTCCGCCGGGCATCCGCCGATGCTGCATCGGCGCGGCGCCGAAATCTCCGCGCTCGGCGAGAGCGATCAGATTCCTCTCGGCGTGCTGCGCGACTTCGAATACGGCAACAATGTATACGATGTGCAAAAAGAGGACATTTTCCTTTTGTATACCGACGGCATCGTCGAGGCACGCGATGCGCATGGACGCGAATTCGGCATCCATGGCCTGCGCGAACTCATTGCTCAGGCCGACCCCGAAACTCCCGCGCGCGCGCTGCGCGACAGCTTGGTCGCTGCGGTGCATGCGCATCAGGGCGGAACGATCGGCAATGACGATCAGACGTTACTGGTCCTGCGCATTGCGCATTGAGTCTTCACCATTTGCCTGAAACAAATCGGCGCCGTGCGCAACTGTAAATTCTTCCAGTCGCTAGCTTGATAGGCTTCACAGATCGGCTACGGATTTTAGGCTACGTTCCAACGAGCCCAGTTGGATTGGCCTGACCACTTTGGTTGTGGCGAGCCGGTAACGGGTTGCCAGGCATGCTGTTCCACTCATGCCGTGGCGTAAGGGGGCATCTTTCAAAGAAACGCTGATCGGGCAACGCATCCCGAGGGTTTCTGTCGACCACCTTTCGTTCATTCGAGGATCGTCATGACTAAAAAGTTCTGGCTCTCGTTGCCGCTCGCCGGCTGCGCGCTTACCTTGCTTGCGGCAAGTTCGCAAATCTTGTCGGCCGCGCCGGCGACACCCCAATACCTTGCCGACTTCCCGAACTTCAATCCCGCGCTGTCGACCCAGCTGCCAGGCGACGTCGATGTCGCGTTGAAGAAGAAGCTGGAAAGCGAGAAAAAGTTCGCCGACGTGCAGCGCGCGTTCGATTTGTGGTCGTGGCAGGCGTTCTTGACCTTGAATTGGCCGACCAACAACCAGGGCGAATTCGCGCCAAAGATCGGCGATACGGGTTTCGGTCCGCCGAAGTGGACCTCCTGGTACGAAAGCACCAACATCTTCCGCGAGGACGGCGGCGAACCCGTGGCCTGCCGCAAGAAAGGCGAGCTGCAGGCGTTTTCGCTGACACGCGATGCGAGCCTGCCGGCCGCACGCGACCTCAAGCCGTTCGCGCTGCCGAAGGAATTCGACAAGCGCCGCACCCGCCTGCTCGGCAACATTTCGGCGGTCGGCGACCGCAGTCCGGCCACCAAGGCGAGCGCCAAAGGCATTCATTCCGATGCGCTGAGCGAAATCACACAAGCGTTCACCGCGCCGCTGATCGACCAGAACGGCAATTTCGTGTTCTACGAAATCCAGATGGATCCGCACGAAGTCGGATACATCTGCGACAACAAGCTCTATAACATCAACGGCCAAGTCGCCTTCACCGGCGGCAATGCGAACAAAGCCGCGGACATGCCGCGCGGCATGGATGGCAAAGACGGCAGCGGTTCGTGGGAACTGAAGTTCGCCTGGCGCGTGCTGACCAAAACCGACGACAAGAGCCGCTACCTGTGGACGGATGCGATCGTGCCGCCGACGAACGGTAAATGCCCCGACCGCAGCGCGCCGAGCAACAACCAATGCCCGGTGCAGGTCGGTCTGGTCGGCATGCACATCGCGCACAAGTCGGACAGCTCGCCGCAGTGGATCTGGTCCACGTTCGAGCAGGTCGACAACCTGTCGGTGAACAACGTTGCCCATCCGGCGCTCAAGCCTTCGTTCTTCGACCCGAACTGCCCGATCTGCGTGCCCAATCAGCCGCCGGTGCAGAACAGCGACGGCAGCTGGGCGACGACACCGCCGACGCAGGCGTCGCGCGCGATCCCGATTCCGGCCGACAAAATCGCGCTCAACGACCAAGCTCAAGTCGCGCTCGACAAAGCGGGCACCGCACTGCGCTACTACCAGCTGATCGATTCGCAGTGGCCGACCGGGCCGTCCACTCCGCCGACCAAACCGCAGGCCGGCCTGCCCGGCGCCATCGAGAACAAACCCGGCGGCAATCCGACACCGGTGTTCCTGACCAACATCACGATGGAAACCTACTTCCAGACCGGCGTGCAGGCCGCTTGCCAGCAGGAAGAAGGACAGACCTGCCCCGCCGGGCAGTGGCTGACCGCCAACCAGAAGGACGCAAAGATTCCGTCGGACATGACCTCGGTGTTCGCGAGCGAGAGCTGCATGGGCTGCCACTCCTCGGCCGGCTTGTACATCACGCCGACGACGACCAGCGGGCAGTTGCAGGGCGATTTCTCGTGGCTGTTCGCCCAGAAGGCGAAGTTGGCGCGGTCGCCGCAGAAGTAGAGTCACCACGTTCGCGGCGCACATCGGTGCGCCGCGAACGC
>DAIMZS010000159.1:5353-7671 GCA_036733825.1 Rudaea sp. | reverse complement strand
TTCAAGGGCGTCTCCAAATCCTTCGGCGACCGCCTGCTGATCGACGACCTGAGCTTCAAGGTGCCGCCCGGCGCGATCGTCGGCATCATCGGCCCGAACGGCGCCGGCAAATCCACGCTGTTCAAGATGATCACGGGCCAGGAAAAACCCGACAAGGGCGAGATCATCGAAGGCCAGACGGTGAAGATCGCCTACGTCGACCAGAGTCGCGACAAGCTCGACGGCAAGCACAATGTCTTTCAGGAAGTCTCCGGCGGTTCGGACATCCTCAACATCAACGGCATCGAAATCCAGTCGCGCGCCTACATCGGCCGCTTCAATTTCAAGGGCCCGGATCAGCAGAAGATCGTCGGCCAGCTCTCCGGCGGCGAACGCGGCCGCCTGCATCTGGCGAAAACGCTGTTGCAGGGCGGCAACGTGCTGCTGCTCGACGAACCGTCGAACGACCTCGACATCGAAACCCTGCGCGCGCTCGAAGATGCGCTGCTGGAATTCCCCGGCAATGCCTTCGTGATTTCGCACGACCGCTGGTTCCTCGACCGCATCGCCACGCATATCCTCGCGTTCGAAGGCGACTCGCACGTCGAGTTCTTCGCCGGCAACTACCGCGAGTACGAGGAAGACAAGAAGCGCCGCCTCGGCGAGGAAGCCGCCAAGCCGCATCGCATCAAATACCGCAAGCTGGCCTGAGGCGGATCGGCATGCGTTTCATCGAGGCATTGAAGCAGACCGGGCGAACGAATAATTCGCTGGTCTGCGTCGGCCTCGATCCGGAGCCGGCCAAATTCCCGGCGCATCTGCGCGGCGCGCCCGATGCGATCTTCGTCTTCTGCCGCGAGATCGTCGACGCCACCGCCGATCTCGTCTGCTGCTACAAGCCGCAGATCGCGCACTTCGCCGCGCAGCGCGCGGAAGAGGCGCTCGAACGCTTGATCGCACATATTCACGCGCGTCATCCCGGCATTCCCGTGATTCTCGACGCCAAGCGCGGCGATATCGGCTCGACCGCGCAGCACTATGCCGCCGAAGCGTTCGATCGTTACCGCGCCGATGCGGTGACGCTCAATCCGTATCTCGGCCGCGATTCGGTGCAGCCGTTTCTCGACCGCGCGGACAAAGGTGTCATTCTGCTCTGCCACACCTCGAATCCCGGTTCGACCGATCTGCAGGAACTCGACGTGCTCGGCGCGGACGGCCAATCGATGCCGCTGTATCAGCACGTCGCAATGAGTATTGCACGCGGCTGGAACGCGAACGGCAACTGCGCGCTCGTGGTCGGCGCGACCTGGCCCGAGCAGCTCGCGCAGGTGCGTGCGCTGATCGGCGAGATGCCGATTCTCGTGCCGGGCGTCGGCGCGCAGGGCGGCGATGTCGAGGCGGTGATCCGCCACGGTGTAACCGCGGCCGGCGACGGCCTGATCATCAGCTCGTCGCGCGCGATCCTTTACGCCGGCAACGGCGAGGATTTCGCCGCGGCGGCGCGCCAAGCTACGCTCGCGCTGCGCGATGAGATCAATCGGCACCGCGCCGCGCGCGCGTAACCATGCCGAGCCGTAAGCACGCATCACCGGCGGCTTTGCTTCGATGAACGTCTCGTCCTCCTCTGTCCCACTGGTCTCGATCCTGATCCGCAGCATGGATCGGCCAACGCTGGCACGTGCGCTCGATTCGGCCGCGGCGCAGACCTGGCCGAACCTCGAAATCATCGTCGTTGCCGCGTGCGGCGTCGCGCATCGTCCGCTGCCCGGTAGCTGGAAAGGCCGGCCGCTGCGCCTGATCTATCCGCAACCCGATCGGCGCCTGCCCCGACCCGAGGCGGCGAACGCCGCATTGGAAGCAGCGCGCGGCGAATGGCTCAACTTCCTCGACGACGACGACGAATTATTGCCGGACCATCTCGCCATCTTGCTCGCGGCGCCGCGCGCACTGAACGAACGCGTCGTGTTTTCGCGCACGCGCGTCGTCGATGCGCAGGGCCGCACGCTGGGCCACGCCAGCCACGCGGGCAATCATGTGCAACTGTTCTTCCACAGCCGCGCGACGACATGCGCGCTGTTGTTTCATCGCAGCCTGGTCGACGAAGGCGTACGTTTCGACGCCGACTTCGCCGTGCACGAGGATCACGATTTCCAGGTCAACTGCGCGACGCGCAGCGAGTTCTGCTACGTCGACGCGGCGACGTGCCTCTGGCATGCGCAAGCCGGCGACTCGGGCTGCGGCTTCGGCAGCAATGACGACGCTGCGCAGCGTAAGCACAGCGTGCAGAAGATACGGCGCAAATGGGATGATGCGTTCCGGCGCTGGCTGAGCGACATCGA
>DAIMZS010000159.1:0-5253 GCA_036733825.1 Rudaea sp. | reverse complement strand
GCGGCACAGACCTGGCCGAATCTGGAGATCGTCGTCGTCGCGGCGTGCGGCAGCCGCCATCGCGCGCTGCCGTCGACCTGGAAAGGGCGCCCGCTGCGGCTGGTGTATCCGCAGCCCGATCGCCCCTTGCCGCGTCCCGACGCGGCCAATGCCGGCCTCGACGCCGCGCGCGGCGATTGGCTGAATTTTCTCGACGACGACGACGAGCTCTTGCCGGAACATGTCGCGACGCTGATGTCCGCCCCGCGCGCAGCGAACGTGCGTGTCATCTACTCACGCGCGCGAGTGCACGATGAACACGGCAATCCGGTCGGCGAGGTGGGATTCGCGAGCTTTCCGGTGCAGTTGTACTACCAGAACCGCTCGCACCCGACGGCGACATTGTTCCATCGCAGCCTGGTCGACGAAGGCGCGCGCTTCGATCCGGATTTTCCGGTCTACGAGGATCACGACTTCTTCATCAACTGCGCCACGCGCTGCGATTTCCAGTTCGTCGACGCGACGACCTGCGTGTGGAATGCGTTCATCGGCGACTCCGGCGCCGGCCGCGGCGCCAACGCGGACGACGCGCAGCATGCGTTCTATCACGACAAACTGCATCGTAAGTGGGCGAGCTTCTTCGCACCGCTGCTCGGCCAGCCGGAGACGCTGCTTTACGTCGGCCAGCAGTACCTGCGCGAAAAGGATCCGCAGAAGGCGCTCGACTACCTCGAACGCGCCCTGCTCGCGCGCCCGGACGACATCAACGCGCTGAACCTGGCCGGCATAGCGAATTTGCGCACGGGGAACTTCGATCGCGCCGAGGCGCTGCTCACCCAGGCGCTGCGGCAGTTGCCCGACCACGCGGGCCTGCGCGAGAACCTGGCGCTGCTACGCCGCGCGCGCGACGCGGCGACGGCGCAGAAGCAGTAGCGGCACGCTCGCCGCGAACGCGCTCCAGATTCCAAACCACACGAGCACGCGCCACAGCGGATTGCGCGCGGCCGGATCGAACTTGGTGAACCAGCGCCACATGCCGCGGCGCTTGTGCCAGGCGACGAATACCGGGCGATGCCGGCTCGACCCGCCCTTGCCGTGGACGACCCGCACCTCGTTCGCGCAAACGACTCGGTAGCCCGCATCGCGCACGCGCCGGCACAGGTCGAGATCCTCGCAGTGCAGGAAATAGCCTTCGTCGAATCCGCCGATGCGCTCGAACACGGCGCGCGGCAAGGCCATCAGCGCGCCGGATACCGCATCGACCGGCTCGATTGCCGGCGCGCTCGCGAGCGGCGGCATGTCCACGCCGGCAAATACGGGCCAGCGGGTGGCGAAGCGATCCAGGCCGAATATGCTCGCCAGCGCGCGTCGGAATAGCGGGTCGCGTCGGCGCGAGGCCGGGTCGACCTGCCCTTCGGCATCGATCTGCAGGACGCCAACCAATCCCGCACGCGTGTCGGATTCAAGCACGGTGCGCAGGCGCGCGATCGTGTCGGCGTCGATCATGCAGTCCGGGTTGAGCAGCAGAACGACGTCGCCGTTTGCGACCGCCGCGCCGCGATTGCACGCCGTGCCGAAACCGAGATTCCTCTCGTTGCGCAGTACGCGCGCGCGCCGATCGCCGGCGAAGCGCGCCGCGATCTGCTCGATGCTGCCGTCGCTCGATGCGTTGTCGACGACGATAACCTCGACCGGCACCGTGCTGGCGAGCACGTTCGCGACGCATCCGCTCACCCCCGCCCCGCTGTCCGCGGTGACGACGACGACGCTGACGAGGCCGGCGGTCGCGTGCGCTCGTTCGGCGGGCTCGCTCACGGACAGGCGCTGCTTACAATGCGCCGAGCAGCTTCTCGCCCTGCTCCGCTGCGTGCCGCCACAGGGCCGGCCAGTGGTCGAGAGCATCGGCCATGTCGTTGAGGTCCGTCGCCAGTGCATCGGCGCAGCCTTTGTCGTCGATGTCTTCGGGCCATTCGTTCAAGCGCGGCGGCGCTTTGGCGAGCAGCGCCTTGGCGTTGCTTTCGACGATCGCGCGCGCATCGGCCTGCCAGTAGATCGGCGCCTCGGTGGCCGCTTCGATCTGATGCTGCATGCGGTCGATGAGATCGGCGCGGACATAGCCCATGTATTCGCGCAGATTCGAGATGCGTTCGGCCTGGGTCGCTCCGGAAAGATCGCGGAACACGTCGGCGAACAAATGCAGACGCTGGCCCGGATCGGCCGCCTTGTACAAGCCGAACTGGCGCTGGACGTAATCGCGCAGGAACATGTTCACGCGCGGGACGAAGGTGTTGCGCGTGATGTTCGAGCGATTGCGCTGACTTTCCTGGACGTGGCCGATGCCTTCCGGCAGTTCGAACACAACCGCGTCGGGATGCGCATAGCGCGTGAGCGAACTCCACAAGCTGTCTTCGCCGCGGCCGAGCGGATTCGTACATGGCAGCATGAGGCTGTTGTCGAACGTGAACGGGGTGAACCCGGTGACTTCTTTCGCCTGCGCCTGAGCAACGCCGAACCAGACATGCTGCGCTTCGGCGTTGCGCAGATAGCTGGCGCGTTCGCGCCAGAATTCATCGCGGCTGCGGCCTTCGAGACGGTACAGCCAGAGGCCGTTCTCGGTGCGCGCGCTGCCGTAGGTGCCGAGCTGGGTGGCGGCGATACGCGACGGCGCCGACAGCAGTTCCAGACGCGAGAGATTCATTCCGCGCAGCGACTGGCGCGACAGCGGATACGCCGTGCGCGTCAACGCGCCGAGCATCTGCCCGCAGGCATCCAGATGCAGCGCGAACGGATCCTGATCGACATCTTCGCCGTAGCCGAACGCCTCTTCCATGTTGGCCATGAACGAGGCTTCCATCGGCGCGGACGGATTCGGGTCGAGGCCCGGCTGCGCGAACGGCGGCCGCTTGAGATTCAAGCGAAGATCGTCGTCGAGCAGTGCAAACCGCGCGCCCGCGGACAGCAGCAGGGCCATGTTCCAGCCGCGGCCGCCGCCGAAGCGCTGCGTGCTCGCGTTTTTGTCGCGCAGGAACAGGTTCTGGATCGTCGTTTTCGCCTGCGGCAGCTCGCGCACGAGCTTGTCGACGATCTTCGTACGCTCGGCATGTCCGATGTAGTGGACTTTGCAGCCGGTGGTGCGCGCGAATTCGCGCAGCAGATCGCGCTGCTCGTTGATGCTCGCCTGCAGCACCGAATCGTCGAGCAGCACGTAGCGGCGGCCGGCGCGGAAACGGCGCTCGTAGTCGGCCAGCGTGGTCAACAGATGCGCAAGCTGGGTCGGGCGATCGCAGGCGCGAATGAACACGGCGCGCATCGGTGCCTGCGCGATCGGCGCCGAGGCGCTGAGGCGCTCGACGAAACCGCTGTCGGACACGAGCAGTTGGCGTTGCACGAGACTTTCGAGCACGCGCCGGACGTCGTCGCGTTTGTTCGCAAGCGCGGGCTGGGTCGACTGGATGCGCGCCACGTGCTCGTCGATCGTGCGGAACTCGCGGCACTGATCCATCGCCTGCAGCACCTGGAAGGTCATCACGTGCGGCTCGCCCGTGCGACGGATCTGGAAGATGCATTCCTGGCTCGACAACGAGGCGACCATGCCGTCTTCGGAGGCATAGGTCGGCGCGTTCGGATCGGCTTTCGGCGCCGTCGCGGTCAGCGGCGGCAGGGTGTAGTTGAATTGGTAACTCAAAGGATCTCTCGAATGGGGAATTGCCGCCGCGCCGGCTAGGCAGGCCTGTTACGGCTTGGCTTTGTCTTTCAAACGCCCGAGCTCGGCGCGCAGTTCGTCCACCTGCGCTTCAAGCTCGGCGATGCGCCCGCCGGCGGCAATGTTCTTGCGCACTTCGTGGTTGTAGTGCTGATACACCGATTCCGCGCGGTCGCCGAACAGCGCGAGCTGCGGCAGATCACCCAGCGGCCGGCGCGAGCAGACCGCGATGAAGTACAGCGGGTCGTAAAGCAGGCCGGATTTTACCAAAGTCGAGCCGTCGGCGGCCGATTCGGCCGTGGCCGCGGCAATTCCGGAGGCCGACGCGGCGGGGTCCAACGACCAGATCGCGGACTGGAACAGCAGTTTTTGCCCGTACAGCCGGACCTCGGGAAAATGAGTCTTCAGCAGGGCGAGCAACTCTTCCCGGTACAGCTCGCGCACGTGGAATTCGTTGCGGAAGCCGGAGAGATCCGTGTAGGTGCGCTTGTCCGGCGAGGAAACGATGAAAACGCCGTCGTCGGCAAGGGCCCGGGCGAAGCCCGCAACCATGGCTTCCTGCGCTTGGACATGCTCGAGCGTCTCGATCGACACGATCAGGTCGAAGCTGGCCGGCGGCAGGTCCAGCCGTGTGCAGTCGCCTTGCCGATAGCGCAGATTCGGCATTCCGCCGTAGCGCGCCTGGGCATGGGCGACCGCCCGGTCGGAAATATCCATGCCGGTGACTTCACGCGCCGTACGCGCGAGCAAGGCGCTGCCGAAGCCCTCGCCGCAGGCGGCGTCGAGCACGCGCTTACCCTGGGCGAATTCGAGCGCGAAAGCATAGCGCGCCCAATGCTCGTACCAGATTTCGCGAACGCATTCGGGGGTGAAGCGCTCGCCGGTGAAGTCCAGGGCGGGAACGGTCTGCGGGGTGGTCATGCGGAGCTCGCGGAAGCGGTATCGACCGTATTTTGCCGGACGCCCGGGTCGGCGGCATGACTCCAGTGATGATGCAAGCGCACCAGACCGAACTCGCGCGTGCTGCCGCGCACGACGACGCTGCGTTCGATCGTGTCGAATAGGCGCACGCCTTCGGTGTCCATCGGATGCGCCTTGACCGTGTATGAGCCGGGCAACAACGCGAGATCGTCGAAGACGATTTCGGCGACCCAGATATCGGCGCTTTCGCGCTGCGGGACGATGCCGTCCATTTCGCTGCTGACGCCGTACACGGCCGTGCCGTCGGCGCGCGCGATGCCGAAGGCCACCGTCGGTGTGCGTCCGTCGCGCGAGCGCACGCGCGCGGTCAGGCGCAATGCGTCGCCTTGATCGACCAGCAGCGGCGTCTCCTGCTCGGCGCCGTTGACGGCGAAACCGGCGAGATGGAATTCCACGCCCTGCGTCGCCATCGTCGCGCGATCGGGCACGCTCACCGATTTGCGCTCGTGATAAGCGAGATACGCCTGGGTGACGTCGAACACGTCACCCGCCGCGGCCACTTCGCCCTGACGCAGCCACAACGCATGGCGGCAGAGTTTCTGGATGTGGTACATGCTGTGCGAGACAAGGATCAGCGTGCCGCCGCCGGC
>DAIMZS010000158.1:6455-7688 GCA_036733825.1 Rudaea sp. | reverse complement strand
ATCAGCGGCTGCAATGACTGCCACACGCCCGGTTATCTCCAGGGCAACGGCCAGGTCGATGAAAAGGTGTGGCTGACCGGCACCGCGCTCGGCTGGAACGGCCCGTGGGGCACGACCTACGCGACCAATCTGCGTCTGCTGCTCAATGAGTTGAGCGAAGCGCAATGGCTGACGCATGCCCGCACGATGCAGCCGCGTCCGCCGATGCCGTGGTTCAACGTGCGCGCGATGAAGGACGACGACCTGAAAGCCATTTACGCCTTCGTCAAAACGCTTGGCCCCGCCGGTGCCGCCGCGCCGGCCTACGTTCCGCCGGGCAAGGAGGTTGCCGGACCGATGGTGCAATTTGTTCCGTAAAGCGCGATACGGTCAATTCGCTGCAAGCGAGTTCAGCACGGTCTGCGCGTCGATGGCGGCGAAGGCGATCGGTTCGGCCGGCGCGGCGGACGGTGCCGCGACCTGCAGCTGCCACCAGCCGACATCGTGCCACGCACCGAATTTATAGCCGGCGTGGCGGAACGTGGCGCAGGGCCGGAAGCCGCAGGCCTCGTGCAAGGCGACGCTGGCGGCGTTCGGCAAGGTGATGATGCCGAAGGCGTTGACCATGTTCTGTGCCCGCAGCACGGTGCGCAGCGCCGTGTACAGGCGCTTGCCGATGCCGCGCTCGTGAAAATCCGCGTGCACGTACGCGGTGACTTCGACCGACCAGCGATACGCCGCGCGTTCGCGGTGCGGGCCGGCATAGGCGTAACCGGCGACGTGGCCGTCGACGACGGCGACGAGCCAGGGATGCGTCGGCAACAATTTGCGGATGCGCGCGGCCATCTCCGAAGTAGACGGCGCAACGGTTTCGAACGACACCGCGCTGCGCTCGACGTGCGGCGCGTAGATGTCGCGGATCGCGGCGGCGTCGGTTTCGTCGGCGACGCGAATGACAGGAATCGTGCTCACGGCGCGCGGTAGATCGTGCCGTTTTTCATCACGAACGCCACGCTGCGCACCGCGTGGATCGTCTGCGTTGGATCGCCCGCCACCGCGATCAGGTCCGCGCGCAGCCCCGGCGCGATGCGGCCGAACTGATCCTGTTTGCGCAGGATGGCGGCGTCGACGCTGGTCGCGGCGAGCAGGGCTTGCGTCGGCGTCATGCCGAGTTCGACCATCCATTCCAGTTCGCGCCAGTTGGTGCCGTGGGCGAACACGCCGACGTCGCTGCCGCAGCCGATCGTCACGCCG
>DAIMZS010000158.1:0-6355 GCA_036733825.1 Rudaea sp. | reverse complement strand
TCGCGCACCGCGGCGACGCCGGCGTCGGCGCCGCTGACTTCCTGCGCGCCGCTCGGCAGCTCGATATCCGGCCGAAAGCCGCGCGGCCCGGGGCCGTACGAGGCGGTGGCGACGATCGCACGCGTGGCGATGAAATAGCGCGGCCCCGGAATCAGACCGTCGTTGATCGCGCGGCGGATCGACACGTCATCGTAGCCCGCGCCCTCGGTGCCGAGATCGCGCAGCGTGGTGAAGCCGGCGAGCAGCGTGTCGCGCGCATGCTGGGCCGCGAGCAGGGTGCGGTAGGCCGGCGCTTCTTTGAGCACCTGGTCGTTCCAGCTCGTCTCGTTGTACGGATGCAGGAACAGATGCGCGTGCAGGTCGATCAAGCCGGGGATCAGCGTCTTGTCGGCCAGGTCGACGACTCTCGTGCCGGCCGGCGCTTTGACTGCATCGGCCGGCCCGACCGCGGTGATGCTGTCGCCGTCGACCAGCACCACCCAGCCGGCGTGCGCGGCGTCTTTCGCCTCGCCGGTCCACACGCGCGCCGGGCGCAGCAGGGTGGAAGCGGCGAGCGCCGGCGGACACATGCCGCCGAGCAAAATACACATCGCAAGAAGTATATTTTTGCTCATCGCGTTCAGGTGATCGAGCGGCGGAAATCCAGATCGTAGCGCGAACCGTGCACGAGCACGTGCACGCGCAGATTGGTGATGCTGATCGGTCCGCTCGGTCCCGCCTCGGCGACGTTGGAGTGGCCCACGTCCGACGGATCGACCACCGTGATGCCACCGTGCCCGACCACGTCGACGACGTTGTCCGGGCCGATGAACGCGGCCGTGTCGGGATCGATGCCGATGCCGAGCGCGAACGGATTGAGCGCGAGCGCGGCGAGCAGGCGGCCGAGCCGGTCCGCGCCCGCGCCGCCCTGGTCGATGACGAGGCGGTTCGACAGGCCCAGCCCCGGCGCGAGCGTGACGCTGCCCATGCGCGGCGTCGGCCCGTGCGCGCCGCCGGCGAGCATATGCTCGGCCAGAATCGCCGCCCCGGGTCCGATGCCGGCGACAGCCACGCCGTCGGCGTTGCGCCGGCGCAGCAGGCGCGCGAGCTGAGTGCCGCCGAGCAGGGTCGACAGGCGCAGCGGCTGATCGGCGCTGAGCACGACGAGTTCGGCGCGTTCGATCAGCGCGAGCGCGCTCGCATGATCGCTGTCGCTGCGGTTGACCAGCGCGAGCCGCTGCACCTGGCCGGCGCCGAGCGTGAGCAGAGTCGCTTCGAGCTCGTCGGTCAGCGCTTCGCCCTGCGTCTGCGCAGTGAGCACGACGACCTGCGGGCGCTGCGCCAGCATCGCAAAGATGCGGCGGAAGATTTCCGTGTAGCCGTCCGGCCGCGCCTGCGTGCCGATGGGGATCAGATAGCCGCGGGACTGGTCGGGAGCGAGGCGGGCGGGCAAGGCGAGTTCCTCTTCGCAATGGACGGAAACGCCAAGCCTATCATCCCGCGCAGGCCGTTACGACGCGGCCGCGTTGCGCCTGATTTGTCCGATGATTCAGGCGGCGTCGCCGGCGCCCGCTGCGGCCAGCCGGCTGCGGTGCAAGCCGTAGCCAAAGTAGACGACGCAGCCGAGCACGAGCCAGAGGAAGAAGCGCAGGTAAGTCGTCGACGGCAGTCCCCAGATCAGCCAGCACGAGAAACCGATGCCGACGATCGGCACGAACGGCACCCATGGCGTGCGGAACGGGCGATGCAGATCGGGCTGGCGCCAGCGCAGCACGGCGACCGCGGCGCAGATGACGATGAAGGCGCCGAGCACGCCGATGTTGACCAACTTGGCCAACTCGTCGAGCGGGAACAGCCCGGCTGCGACCGCGGTGACCGAGCCGAGCAGCAGCGTCGTGCGATGCGGCGTGCGCCAGCGCGGATGCACCGCGGCGAACCAGCCCGGCAGCAGGCCGTCGCGTGAGAGTGCGAAGCCGATGCGCGCGCCGGCGAGCAGGTTGGCGAAGATCACGCTGGTGATGCCGCAGATCGAGGCGAGCGAGATCGCGACCATCACCTGCGGCATGCCGATCGCACTGAACGCGTGCGCGACCGGCGCGTCGTTGTTCAGCGTCGTGTACGGCACGATGCCGGTGAGCACGAGACAGATCGCGAAATACAGGACCATCGCGATCGCCAGCGAGAGCACGACCGCGCGCGGCAGATCGCGCTGCGGATTCTTCGCTTCCTCGGCCGCGGTGGTCAGCATGTCATAGCCGAACACGGCGAAGAACACCACGGCGGCGCCGGTGACGACGCCGTGCATCCCGAACGGCATGAACGGCTGCCAGCGCGCCGGATCGACGAAGGCGACGCCGGCAATCACGATCAGCGCGGCTGCGGCGATCTTGATCGCGACGATCGCCGTGTTGAAGCGCGCGCCCCATTCCATGCGCATCGCCAGCAGCCCGGTGATCGCGAGCGAAATGAGCACTGCCGGCAGATTGAACCAGCGCCCAGGCGCCGTTCCGTACGCGCCCTGCGCCCACACCGGCAGCGGCAGGCCGGCTGCGTCGAGCAGCGCCTGCACGTAGCCGGACCAGCCGACCGCGACGACCGCGGCGATCAACGCGTATTCGAGCAGCAAATCCCAACCGATGATCCAACCGGCAAACTCGCCGAGCACCGCATAGCCGTAGGTGTAGGCGCTGCCCGATACCGGAATCAATCCGGCGAATTCCGCGTAGCACAGCGCGGCGGCCGCACTGGCGATGCCGGCGATCAGAAACGACAGCACCACCGCCGGCCCGGCCTGCGTCGCCGCGACGGTGCCGGTGAGCACGAAAATGCCGACGCCGATGATGCCGCCGAGACCGATCGCGGTGAGCTGCCACAGCCCGAGCACGCGGCGCAGGTCGCCGCGTTGCGCGACTTCGGATTGCAGCAGAGCGACGGGTTTGCGGCGGGTCAGTGCGGCGAGAATCGTCATGCGGCTGCGTTCCTCAATGGGTGGGATGAATCAATCCGCGAACGGTCGATCGATCGCGGGGGACGGCGGAGTAAACCACGCCGCGCCGTGTTCGGTCACATGGAAGTGATCTTCCAGGCGCACGCCGAATTGTTCGGGCACGACGATCATCGGCTCGTCGCTGCAGCAATTGCCCGGCTCGAGCGGCACCGTATTGCCGCGCACGAGATAGGGCGACTCGTGCACCGCGAGCCCGCAGCCGTGGCCGGTGCGATGCGGCACGCCGGGCAGGCGATAGTCCGGCCCGAGGCCGGCGCGTTCGATCACCGCGCGCGCGGCGCGGTCGACCGATTCGCCACTCACGCCTGGGCGCACTGCGGCGAACGCGGCCAGCTGCGCTGAGCGTTCCAGTTCCCAGATGCGTGCCTGTTCGGCTGTCGCCTTGCCGTAGATGTAGGTGCGCGTGATATCCGAGTTGTAACCCTGCACGCTGCAGCCCGTGTCGATCAGCACGAGATCGTTCTCGCCGAGGCGCTGCTCGCCCGGCACGCCGTGCGGATGCGCGGTGGCGGCGCCGAACTGCACGATGCAGAACGTCGAACCGTTATCCGCGCCGAGACGGCGGTGCGCGCGGTCGATGAAATATTTGATCTCGGTCGTAGTGATACCTTCGCGCATCAGACCGGCGGCGAGCCGGTGCACGTGCAAGGTCATGTCGCAGGCCTGCTGCATCAGCGCGAGCTCGGCCGATGATTTGCGCGCGCGGCAGCCGTCAACGATCGGGCTGGCTCCGACGATCGCACGTGTGCCGAGCGCGCGCCGCAGGCCGTCGAAGACGAAGTACGGCGCGGTGGGATCGAGCGCGAGTGTGTGTGCGCCGCGTTCGGCGAGTGCGGCGGCGACGAGCGCATAGGGATTTTCGTGTTCCTCCCACAGCCGCGGCTGCGCCGGCACCGTGAGCACGCGCGCGAGCGTCGCCGCCTCGAACGCGGGGCAGATCGCGATCGGTTCGTCCGCGCGCGTGATCAGCAGCGCGACGAGGCGCTCGCTCGCGCCCCACGGCACGCCGCAGAAATAGCGCAGCGAGGCGCCGGCGGTGATCAGCAGCGCGTCCGCGCCGTGTTCGCGCAAAAGTGCGCGCGCACGTTCGATGCGCGCTTCGTATTCGGCGCGCGCGATCGGCGCCGCTCGATTGTTCCACGGCACGAGTGTCGCCTCGGCTTCACTCGTGCTCAGATGGCCGATCTGGTCGTTCACGCGGATTTCTCCCGGCCCACGTCTGCGTCGGTCCAGCGTCCGTCGATCAAGCGTTGCATGCCGCCGGGATTCGTATCGCGCAGATCGGCGGGCAGCCAGGACTCCGGCACGTTGTCGTAGCACTGCAGCGCGGCGAAGCGGCGGATCGCCGCTGGCATGCCGACGGCGGTGAAGCCGGAATGCCCGGTGCTCGGATACGGTCCGCCGTGGTTCATCGCTGCGCTGACTGCGACCCCGGTCGGCATCTTGTTGCCGATCAGGCGGCCGACGCGCGGGCGCAGCGCGCGCGCGATTTCGGCGGCGGCATCGTCGTCGCTGCCGCTTTGTTTACTTGTATACAGCGTGCCGGTGAGGTTGCCGTCGAGCGCACGCGCCACGTCGGCCATCTGCGCCGCATCACGTGTTCGCACGATCAGGCTGGCCGGACCGAACACCTCGGTCTGCAGCGCCTGCGCCGCGGCGAGGAAACGCGCCGCATCGACGCCGAGCAGCGTCGGCGCCTGCCGGTAGCCGGGTGCCGTCGCCGGCTTGCCTTGCGCAAGCACCTGCGCACCCGCGTCGGTGAGCGTCGCCAGGCCGCGGCGGAAGTGATCGAGCACACCCTGCGAGAACAGCACATTCGCCGGCGCCGCGGCGAACAACGCGCTTGCCGCGGCGACGAAAGCGTCACCGTCCGCGCTCTGCGGCACGACGACGATGCCCGGATTGGTGCAGAGCTGGCCGCTGCCGAGCGTGCACGAGGCAAAGAATTCCCGCGCGAGTTCCGCGCCGCGTTCGGCGAGTGCGCCGGGCAGAAGGAAGACCGGATTGACGCTCGACATCTCCGCGTACATCGCCACGCCGGCTGCATCGGCCGCGGCCTTGAGCGCGAGCCCGCCCGCGCGGCTGCCGGTGAAGCCGATTGCGCCGACGCGCGCATCGCCCGCCAGCTGGGTGCCGAGCGCGTTGTCGAAGTGATAGAGCATCTGTACGCTCGCCGCCGGCAGGCCGGTATCGAGCGCGGCGCGGTGGGCGAGCTCGGCAAGACGCCGGCTCGTCGCCGGATGCGAGGGATGCGCCTTCGCAATCACCGGACTGCGCGCGGCGATCGCACTGGCGAAATCGCTGCCAGCGACGGCATTGAACGCGAACGGGAAATTATTCGGCCCGAACACGACCACCGGCTTGCCGAGCGAGGCGAAGTGCGAGCGCAGGCCGGCACGCGTGTCGATCGTCGGCTGCGTCCACGAACTCGCGCGCACCGCCTGCGCGGCCTGGCGCAACTGGTCGCTCGTGCGCGGCAGTTCGACCTTGGCCAAGCGCGGTTCGCGTGGCAGCGCCGTCTCCGCATGGGCGAGGTCGACGAGCGTCGCGGCATCTGCCTCGATCGCCGCGGCGTAGGCGTCGAGAAACGCGGCGATGCGCGTGGGCTCGCAGGCGGCCAGTTCCGGCGCCGCCTCGCTCGCGGCCGCCAACGCGGCCTCGATATTGGCTGCGCCGCTGATCGGGAACTCGGGCCCGATCGCTTCGCCGGTGGTCGGATCGAACGCGCGGAAACTCGAGCGCGCATCTTGCGATGCGCGCCAGGCGCCCGCGATCAGCAGCGGTGCGAACGTGGCCATGTCAGAGTCCCGGATGCGTGGCGATCGCGTGCTCGATCACCTTGAGCGCGTCGGCACGTTCGGCGCCGTCGAGCACGAGCCGCGGCGCGCGCACGCGTTCGCTGCCCATGCCGGTTTTTTCCTGCACGAGTTTAATCAGCTGCACGAATTTCGGCACCGTGTCCAGACGCAGCAGCGGCAGGAACCAGGCATACAGCGCCGCGGCCGCTTCGGCGCCGCCTTCACGCGCCAGATTGAACAGCTTCACCGACTCCTTCGGGTAGGCGTTGACCAGGCCGGCGATCCAGCCCGTCGCGCCCATCGCGATGCCTTCGACGATCGCGTCGTCCATGCCGACGAGCAATTCCAGACGATCGCCGATCAGGCTCTTGATCGCGGCGAAGCGGCGCACGTCGCCCGAGGATTCCTTGACCGCTTCCACATTCGGATAAGCCTTTGCGAGCTCGGCAATCTGCGCCGGCGAGAAGTCGGTTTTGTACGCGATCGGATTGTTGTAGATCATGCACGGCAGATCGGTGGCCTCGATGATCGCGCGGATGTGCGCGCCCATCTCGCGCCAGTCGGTCGAATA
>DAIMZS010000157.1:5861-7711 GCA_036733825.1 Rudaea sp. | reverse complement strand
CGCTGTACTACATCGGCGGCATCTTCAAGCACGCGCGCGCGATCAACGCGTTCGCGAACTCGACGACGAACAGCTACAAGCGTCTCGTGCCGGGCTTCGAAGCGCCGGTGATGCTCGCCTACTCGGCGCGCAACCGTTCGGCCTCGTGCCGCATTCCGTTCGTGCATTCGCCGAAAGCGCGCCGCATCGAAGTGCGCTTCCCCGATCCGATGAACACCGGCTACCTCACCTTCACCGCGCTGATGATGGCCGGCCTCGACGGCATCCTCAACAAGATCGACCCGGGCGCGCCCGCCGACAAGGATCTGTACGACCTGCCACCGGAAGAAGAGAAGCTGATTCCGACCGTGTGCCACAGCCTCGACCAGGCGCTCGACGCGCTCGACAAAGACCGCGCGTTCCTCAAGGCCGGCGGCGTGTTCAGCGACGACTTCATCGACGCCTATATCGAACTGAAGATGGGCGAAGTGTCGCGCTTCCGCGCGGCGACGCATCCGATCGAATATCAAATGTACTACTCGATCTGAGGATTCAAGCCCCTCTCCCGTCGGGAGAGGGGTTGGGGTGAGGGTTCGGGTTGGGGAGCCGTTCGGCAGCCAAAACCCTCATCCGCCTCGATGACGCTTTCTCGATTGGGAGCGCTTCGGGGACGGCCTCTTCTCCCGGAGGGAGAAGAAAAACACAAAGTATACAAGTTCGTTTTTGGAGATTGAGTACTCGCGCTCAGGGCTGAGTGTTGTCTGAAAAAAGGCAGTCGAAGCGCGAAAAAAGCGCAGGGCTGAGGGGCGGGACGGAAAAACGCGTCGTTCGCGGCGCGCACGTTTTCTATCCCCGACGCAACTGGAGACCCACGTGATGAAGAACCGCCTGACCCTCGCGATCCTCTCCGCCGCTCTGCTTTCGACCGCGGCGCACGCCGAAGATCAAGCCGCCGCGCCGGCGGCGCCGACGCCGGACTGGACTTTCCCCGGTTCGGTGACGATCGCCAACGACTACATCTTCCGCGGCCTGACCCAAACCAACACCAATCCGGCGCTGCAGGCCGGCATCGAAATCGACCACGCCTCCGGCTTCTACGTCGGCACGTGGGGCAGCAATATCAGCTGGCTGCACGACTACAACAGCGCGGTGACTTCGAGCAGCCTGGAAATCGACGTCTACGGCGGCTATCGCACGAAGATCGCCGACACCATCGGCGTCGACGTCGGCCTCTACGAGTACTACTACCCCGGCGACTATCCGAAGAACGTCGGCTACAAGCTGCCGTATACGCTCGAAGGCTATGTCGCGCTGAGCTACAGCTTCCTCTCGCTGAAGTACTCGCACACGTTCACCAATCTGTTCGGCTTTGCCGACACCAAGCATTCGCAGTATCTCGACCTGTCCGCCAACTATGAATTCGTGCCGACCTGGGTGCTCAACGCGCACATCGGCCGGCAGAAGGTGCAGCACTTCGGCGCAGCGAGCTACACCGACTACAAGCTCGGCGTGACCAAAAACTTCGACGGCGGCTGGGCGCTTGCGGTGGCCTGGTACGACACGAACGCGGACGAGGCCGTCTACACGTTTGCCGACGGCACGTTCCAGGGGCGTTCCACCGGCGTGGCGTCGCTCACCAAAACTTTTTGATCTACTGGAGGAGGCAGCATGAAACTGATTACCGCAATCATCCGGCCGTTCAAGCTCGAGGAGGTGCGTGAAGCCCTCACCCAGGCCGGCGTATCGGGCCTCACCGTGACCGAGGTCAAAGGCTACGGCCGGCAGAAGGGCCACACCGAGCTGTACCGCGGCGCCGAATACGTCGTCGATCTGTTGCCGAAGATCAAGATCGAAGCGGTCGTGCCGGAAGA
>DAIMZS010000157.1:0-5761 GCA_036733825.1 Rudaea sp. | reverse complement strand
GCCGCGCCTGCCGCTGCTCCGACGCCGCCCGCACCGGTGCCGAACAAAGGCGACGTCGCCTGGATGCTGACCTCCACCGCGCTCGTGCTGTTGATGAGCGTGCCCGCGCTCGCGTTGTTCTATGGCGGCCTCGTGCGCACCAAGAACATGCTCTCGGTGCTGATGCAGGTGTTCGTGGTTTTCTCGCTGGTCAGCGTGCTCTGGTGCATCTACGGCTACAGCGTGGCGTTTACCGAAGGCAACGCGTTCTTCGGCGGATTCTCCAAACTGTTCCTCAACGGCACGTTCACGCCCGACGCGACCGGCGGCACGTTCTCGATGGCCGGCACGTTCTCGAAAGCGACGCCGCTGTATGAACTCGTCTACGTCGGCTTCCAGGCGACGTTCGCGGCGATCACGGTGTGCCTGATCCTCGGCTCGATCGTCGAGCGCGTGAAGTTCTCCGCGGTGCTGATCTTCGCGGTGATCTGGTTCACCTTCAGCTATCTGCCGGTCGCGCATATGGTCTGGTTCTTCCAGGGACCGGACGCGTACACCGATGCGGCCAAGGCCGATGCGGTCAGCGCCACCGCCGGGTTGATCTGGCAGTGGGGAGCGCTCGATTTCGCCGGCGGCACCGTGGTGCACATCAACGCCGGTATCGCCGGCCTGGTCGGTGCGTTCGTGCTCGGCAAGCGCGTCGGCTACGGCCGCGAAGCGATCAAGCCGCATAGCCTGACGATGACGATGATCGGCGCCTCGCTGCTGTGGTTCGGTTGGTTCGGCTTCAACGCCGGCAGCGCGCTCGAGGCGAACGGCTCAGCGGCGCTGGCCTTCATCAACACGTATCTGGCGACCGCGTGCGCGGTGCTGTCGTGGACCTTCGCCGAGTGGCTGATCAAGGGCAAGCCGTCGATGCTCGGTGCGGCCTCGGGTGCGGTCGCCGGTCTCGTCGCGATCACGCCGGCTGCGGGCAACGTCGGCATTCCGGGCGCGTTCGCGATCGGCCTCCTCGCCGGCGTGATCTGCCTGTGGGGCGTGACCGGATTGAAGAAGCTGATCAAAGCCGACGACTCGCTCGACGTGTTCGGCGTGCACGCGCTCGGCGGCATCAGCGGCGCGCTGCTCACCGGCATCTTCAACGCGCCGAGCCTCGGCGGCCCGGGCTCGGTGCAGGACTGGGTGAAGATGGCCTACGGCTATCCGGGCGTCGGCGCACAGTTGCTGATTCAGGCCAAGGCCGTCGGCCTGACCGTCGTCTGGACCGCGGTCGTCGCCTTCATCGCGTTCAAGATCGCCGATCTCATCGTCGGTCTGCGCGTGACCGAAGAAGAAGAGCGCGAAGGCCTCGACATCACCTCGCACGGCGAGTCCGCGTACGACATGTAATGCGTTGGGGACGGAACCGGCGGCGCCACGCCGCCGGTTTTCGTTGAAGATGTTTCGACGGATCCGAATGCAGTCTGCGATGATGATGTTTTCGCACGAGCTCCAATCATGCAGACAGGCAAGATGATTTCGTGGATCGGTGCGCTGGCGTTGAGTTGCGCAAGCGCTGCGGCATCGGCGCAAACCTCGCCGCGTACGTATGCGAATCCCGTCGACGTCGACTACCGCTACAACTTCGAACAGCTCAACGAAAAGATTTCCTACCGCACCGGCGCCGATCCGGTCATCGTGCCGCACGGCGACGCGTATTACCTGTTCATGACTCTCGCCGACGGCTACTGGCGCTCGACGAATCTGCTCGACTGGCGCTTCATTGCACCGTCGCGGTGGCCGTTCGACAGCATGGTCGCGCCCGCGGCGGCTTCCGACGGCAAGCGCCTGCTGCTGATGCGCGCGACGATGTTTCCGGAGCCGATTCTGGTGACGACCGATCCCGCGCACGGCCAGTTCGACTTCCTGACGCGGCTCACGCCGAAATTGCCCAACGCGGTGCCGCCGGGCTGGGATCGCGACTTGCCTGCGTGGCACAACGGCGATCCGCAGCCGGACAGAATCGCGCCGGGTCCGTGGGATCCCGCGCTGTTCAAAGACGACGACGGCCGCTGGTATCTGTACTGGGGCTCGTTCGAACATTTTCCGCTGTTCGGCATCGAGGTCGATCTTTCGCACGGCTTCGCCTACGTCGGCAAGCCGCGTGCGCTGTTCGCGCTCGATCCGAAACAGCACGGCTGGGAGCGCTTCGGCCGCGATCATCGCGAAGAGAATCATCCTTCGTACATCGAAGGTGCGTGGATGAACAAGGTCGGTGGCCGCTACTATTTGCAGTACGGCGCGCCGGGCACCGAATACAACGTGTATGCGACCGGTACGTACGTGTCGGATTCGCCGCTCGGGCCGTTCGAATACGCGGCGTACAACCCGGTCGGCTACAAACCCGGCGGTTTCGTCGAGGGCGCGGGCCACGGCAATACCTTCCAGGATCGCTACGGCAACTGGTGGAACACCGGCTCGCCGTGGATCGGCGCCAACTGGCCGTTCGAACGGCGCATCGCGCTGTTTCCGGCGGCCTTCGACGCCGACGGGCAGATGCGCGTCGACGCGCGCTTCGGCGACTTTCCGCACTACATGCCGGAAGGAAAGATCGACGATCCCGATGCGCTGTTCACCGGCTGGATGCTGTTGTCTTATCGCAAGCACGCGAGCGCATCGTCGACGCTGAAAAATTTTTCCGCCGGCAACGTCACCGACGAAGATCCGCGCACGTTCTGGGTCGCCGCAAAAAACGAAGCGGGGCAGACATTGACGTTGGATCTCGGCGCGGCAAAAACGCTGCACGCTGTGCAGGTGAATTTCGCCGACTACGAATCCGGCCGCTACACCGACGCGCCGGATATCTACACCGAGTTCAAGCTCGAATCCTCGCTCGACGGCAAACGCTGGAGCCCGCTCGCGCAGACCGAGCCGCCGCGGCGCGACCGTCCGAACGCGTATTTCCCACTGCCGAACCCGGTGCGCGCGCGCTATGTGCGCTACGTGCACGGCCACGTCGGCGCCGCGCATCTGGCGATCAGCGATCTGCGCGTGTTCGGCGACGCCGGCGGCGGCATCCCCGCAGCGCCCGCGCAGGTGCAGGCGCGGCGCATCGATGCGCGCGCACTGCGCGTGAGTTGGCAGCCGGTGCGCGGCGCGGTCGGCTACAACGTGCGCTGGGGCGTGAAATCGGATCGCCTGAATCTCTGCTACCAGGTGTTCGCCGACCGTGGCGCCGCACTCGACCTGCGTGCGCTCAACGCCGGCGTGGCCTACGACGTCGCCGTCGAGGCCTTCGACGAAAACGGCGTGTCCAAACTGAGCGAAATCGTCCATGTATCCCCTTAATTTGCACTAAACTGGTGCTATGTCCGCCCTGTCGCCCCCGTCATTTGCACCCGCGCGCGCCCTCGAGGTCGCCGATCAGCTCGAAACGGGCGTCGCCCTGCTCGACGGCGAGGATGCGCTGATCTACACGAATACGGCGTTCTGCGAATTGTTCGCGGTCAGCCCGCCGCGTTCGCGCAGCCTGCCGCTGATCGCGCTCGGCGAGGGCGCGCGTGTGCTCGCCCCGCTGATCGAACGCGTGCGCCTCGGTGCGTCGACTTTGCACCGGCGCGACCAGCGCATCGAAACGCGCGCTCAACGCAGTTTGCATGCCGACATCACGATTGGCCCGGCGCCGGGCGGCACGGTGCTGATCGAAGTGCATCAGCTCGGCGGCGAACTCGAAACCGCGGCGCCGACGAATCTGTCCGAGAGCCTGCGCGGCCTCGCCCATGAAGTGAAGAATCCCCTCGCCGGCGTGCGCGGCGCGGCGCAGTTGCTCGCCCGGCGCGTAGCCGATCCGGAACTGGCGCGCCTGGCCGACCTGATCGTCACCGAGGCCGACCGCCTCGCCGCGCTGACCAACCGCCTGCTCGAACCCGGCGGCAAACCGCATCTGTCCGCGCTCAATCTGCACGAAGTCGCCGAGCGCGCGCGCGCGCTGATCGCAGCCGAAGCCGAACCGGAATTGCATCTGGACCGCGACTACGATCCGAGCCTACCGCTGCTGCGCGGCCACGGCGACCGTCTGCTGCAGCTCGTGCTCAACCTTATGCGCAATGCGCTGCAGGCCGGCGCCGCGCGCATCGGCCTGCGCACGCGCGTGGAACACAACGTGCTGATCGGCGAACGTGTGTCGCGCCTGGCGGCGCGCCTCGACGTCATCGACGACGGTCGCGGCGTGCCCGAGGAAATGCGCGAAACGCTGTTCCTGCCGTTCGTCTCCGGGCGCAGCAAAGGCACGGGCCTTGGCCTCGCGCTGGCTCAGGAAATCGCCATCGAGCACGGCGGCTTGTTGAACTATCGCAGCCGGCCGGGCCAGACGGTGTTCACCCTGCTGCTGCCGATCGCGCTGCCGCTACGCGGAGAGATGCATGGCTGAGCGACGCCAACAAGCACAAGTCTGGATCGCCGACGACGACGAGTCGATCCGCTTCGTCCTCGCCGAGGCGTTGCGCGAAGCCGGCGTCGAGGTGCGCGCGTTCGCCGACGCCGACAGCCTGCGCAGCGCGCTCGCGCGCGGCCAGCCCGACGTCGTCGTCAGCGATATCCGCATGCCGGGCACGAACGGGCTCGAATTCCTCGCCGAACTGCGCGCCGGCGGCAGCGCGTTGCCGGTGATCGTAATGAGCGCGTTCACCGACGTCGCCTCCACCGCCGCGGCGTACCGCAACGGCGCGTTCGATTATCTGCCCAAGCCGTTCGATCTCGACCAGGCCGTCGCCGCCGTGCAGCGCGCGCTCGGCGAAAGCCAGCAGGCGAGCACCGCGCCGGCGAAGAACAACGGCGTCGAAGAAACCGACCTGATCGGCGCCTCGCCGGCGATGCGCGAGGTCTTCCGCGCGATCGGCCGCGTCGCCGCGAGCGATCTCAACGTGCTGATCACCGGGCCGACCGGCACCGGCAAGGAACTCGTCGCGCGTGCGCTGCATCGGCACAGCGCGCGTGCGGTGCAGCCGTTCGTCGCGCTGAACACGGCGGCGATTCCCGCGGAACTGCTCGAATCCGAACTGTTCGGCCATGAGGCGGGTGCGTTCACCGGCGCGGTGAAGCGCAACGCCGGGCGATTCGAACAGGCCGAGGGCGGCACGCTGTTTCTCGACGAAATCGGCGACATGCCGCTGTCGCTGCAGACGCGCTTGCTGCGCGTGCTCGCCGAAAACGAGTTCTACCGCGTCGGCGGCCGCGAGCTGATCCGCGCCGACGTGCGCGTCGTCGCCGCCACGCATCAAGACCTCGACGGCAAAGTCGAACGCGGCGAATTCCGCGCCGACCTGCTGCATCGCCTCGACGTCGTGCGCCTGCGCCTGCCGCCGCTCGACGACCGCGCCAGCGACATTCCCCTGCTTGCGACGCATTTCCTCGCCCGCGCCGCGCAGGAAATGCGCCTGGAGGCGAAACGCTTTACCGCGGCCGCGCTGAGCGAACTTGGCCGCCGTTCCTGGCCCGGCAACGTGCGCCAGCTCGAAAACCTTTGCCGCCGCCTCGCCGTGATGACGCCGGGTCGCGAGATCCGCCCGCAGGACCTGCCGTCCTCGGACAACGCCGCCGCGCAGACGAGCGAAGGCTGGCGCGAGAACCTGCAGCGCCTCGCGCGCACCCGCCTCGCACACGGCGAACAAGGCATCTACGACGAACTTCGCCGCGAATTCGACGCCGCCCTGATCGACGCCGCCCTCGCCGAAAACGCCGGCCGCCGCGTGCGCGCGGCCGAACAGCTTGGACTTGGGCGGAATACGTTGACGCGGAAAGTCGG
>DAIMZS010000156.1:3132-7736 GCA_036733825.1 Rudaea sp. | reverse complement strand
GCGGCGCGCGCCGACCTTGCAGCCCGATCCGGCCGCCGCCAATGTATCGGCGAGTTCCAGCAAGGAAACCGCCTGATGCGCCAGTACCTCGACCTGCTCCGCCACGTGCTCGAACACGGCGACGAAAAATCCGACCGCACCGGCACCGGCACGCTGTCGGTATTCGGCTGGCAGATGCGCTTCAACCTCGCGGACGGCTTTCCGCTCGTGACGACGAAGAAGCTGCATACCAAGTCGATCGTGCGCGAGCTGCTCTGGTTTCTGCGCGGCGACACGAACGTCGGCTATCTCAAGGAACACGGCGTCAGCATCTGGGACGAGTGGGCCGACGCGAACGGCGATCTCGGACCGGTCTACGGCAAGCAGTGGCGTGCGTGGAGTGCGCCCAACGGCAAGATCATCGACCAGATCGCGCAGGTGATCGAGCAGATCAAGAAGACGCCCGATTCGCGCCGTCTCATCGTCAGCGCATGGAATGTCGCCGACCTGCCGAAGATGGCGTTGCAGCCTTGCCACGCGCTGTTCCAGTTCCACGTCGCGAAAGGTCGGCTGTCGTGCCAGCTCTATCAGCGTTCGGCGGATATCTTCCTCGGCGTGCCGTTCAACATCGCGAGCTATGCGCTGCTCACGCACATGATCGCGCAGGTCTGCGATCTGCAGCCCGGCGATTTCGTGCACACGCTGGGCGATGCGCATTTGTATAAAAATCATCTCGATCAGGCGCGCGAGCAATTGACCCGCACGCCGCTGCCGCTGCCGGCGCTCAAGCTCAATCCTGCGGTCAAATCGATCGACGATTTCCGCTTCGAGGACATTGTGATCGAAGGCTACCAGTCGCACGCGGCGATCAAGGCGCCGATCGCGGTCTGAGTGTGGACATTTCCCTCGTAGCCGCGCTCGATCGCAACTACGCCATCGGCCGCGACGGCGCGATGCCGTGGCATCTGCCCGACGATCTCAAGCGCTTCAAGGCGCTCACGCTCGGCAAGCCGGTGCTGATGGGGCGCAAGACCGCGCTCGCGATCGGACGCGCGCTGCCGGGGCGGCCCAATCTCGTGCTCACGCGCGGCAGCAGCGCGCCGGTCGCGGGACAGAAAGTCGTTTCTTCGCTCGACGAGGCGGTTGCCACGGCCGACGGCGCGGAGTTGATGGTGATCGGCGGCGGCGAGGTCTATGCGCTCGCGCTGGCGCGGGCGACGCGTCTGCACCTGACCTGGATCGACACCGAAGCGCGCGGCGCCGACGCGTACTTCCCGCGCTTCGATCCGGCGCAATGGCGCGAAATCTTGCGCGAAGCGCATGCCGCCGATGCGCGGCACGAATACGCTTTCAGCTTCGTCGACTACGAACGAACGCCTGCGTAGCGGCCGCGCTCAGTCGCCGCCTTTTTCCGGCTTCGGCCGTTTCGATTTGATCGAGATGAACTCGGGCTCCTCGCTGTCGATGCGCAGCGCGATCAGCTCGCCGCCCCAGACGCAGCCGCCGTCGATCGCGTAGATGCCCATGCCTTGGAAGCGGCCGAGCGTGGACCAGTGGCCGCAGACGATGCGTGTCTCGTTCGGTTTTCGGCCCGGCACTTCGAACCACGGATACAGCCCCGGCTTCTGCGAGCCGGGCGCGCCTTTCTCGTCGTAGGCGATGCGGCCGCGCACGTCGCAGAAACGCAGGCGCGCCATCACGTTGATCGTTGCGCGCAGGCGCTCGATGCCGCGCAGGCGCGGCGACCACACATCCGGCTTGTTGCCGAACATCGCGAGCAGCAGGCGCTTGGCGCCGTCGCCGGCGAGGCGTGCTTCGACTTCGCGTGCGGCGCGCTCGGCGCGCTCGAGCGTCCAGCCCGGCGCGAAGCCGGCATGGACGAGAGCGAAATTCAGCGCGCGGTCGACGTGCAGCAGCGGGCGCGTGCGCAGCCAGTTCAGCAGCGAATCGCGGTCGGGAGCGAAAAGGACTTCGCGCAGGTCCGGATTGGCCTTGGCCTGGGCTTCCTCGCTGCGTTCGGCAATCGCGAGCAGGGACAGATCGTGGTTGCCGAGCACGCAGATCGCGCTTTTGCCGAACGACTGCACCTGGCGCAGCACGGCGAGCGACTGGCCGCCGCGGTTGACCAGGTCGCCGCAGAACCAGAGCGTGTCGCGCGAGGAGTCGAAACGGATTTTCTCAAGCAGCTGCGCCAGTTCGTCGTAGCAGCCCTGCACGTCGCCGATGGCGTAGACGGCCATTAGTGGACGGTGCGCGGAATCGACAGCGTGAACTGCGGAATCGCCGCGTCGAAGCGGCGCCCGTCGTCGGCGAGCATGTGATAGCTGCCGCGCATCGTGCCGACCGCGGTTTCGAGCACCGCGCCGGAGGTGTACTGAAAATCGTCGCCCGGCCGCAGCCAGGGCTGCTCGCCGACCACGCCCTCGCCGCGCACTTCCTGCACCTTGCCGTTCGCGTCGGTGATGATCCAGTGGCGCGAGATCAGGCGCGCGGCGACGCTGCCCGTGTTCGCAATGCGAATCGTGTAGGAGAACGCGTAGCGGTTCGCGTCCGGCATGGATTGATCCTGCAGGAACTGCGTCTGTACGGCGACGCTGATCGCATAGGGATTGTCGCGGGTCATGCGGAGATTGTGCGCAGGCGGCGTAAACGAATCAACCTTTCGCCTGCAGATGCTGCGCGAGGGCGACAAACGCGGACGGGGCGAGCTGCTCGGCGCGCGCGCGCGGATCGATGCCGACGGCGCTGAGGTCGTCGGCGCCGGCGACGCCGTGCAACGCGTTGCTCAGCGTCTTGCGGCGCTGGCCGAACGCGGCGCGCACGACGCGGTCGATCATGGCGAAGTCGGTCTGCGGCAGCTTGTCGGCCGGCAGCGGCACGAGGCGGACGACGGCCGAATCGACCTTCGGCGGGGGCGAGAACGCGCCGGGCGGCACGCCGAGCAGCGGCTCGACCGAGCAGCGCAGCTGCAGCATCACCGAGAGCCGGCCGTAGGTCTTGCTGCCCGGGCCGGCGGCCATGCGATCGACCACTTCCTTCTGCAGCATGAAATGCATGTCTTCGATCGCGCCGGCGTGGTCGAGGCAGTGGAACAGGATCGGCGTGGAGATGTTGTAGGGCAGGTTGCCGACGAGGCGGATCGTGCCGGCGCCGGCCTCGCGTGCGAGCGCGGTGAAATCCACCTCGAGCACGTCGCGGTGGACGATGGTCAGCTCGCCGAGCGGCGCCGCGCGCGCGCGCAGCGGCTCGATCAGGTCGCGATCGAGTTCGATCACGGTGAGGCGGCCGGCTTCGCGCAGCAGCGGCAGCGTCAATGCGCCTTCGCCGGGGCCGATCTCGACGAGGCGGTCGGCGGGCCGCGGGGCGACGTATTCGACGATGCGGCGCAGGATGTTCTTGTCGTGCAGGAAATGCTGGCCGAAGCGCTTCTTGGTGACGTGCGGAGCGAAATCGTTCATGGCGCTTTGGCGGTTTTGGTCTGAGCACAATACATCGGCGGCGAAGCGCGCAGTTCCTCGTGCAGCCATTCGCGGAACAGCCGCAGCGCCGGCTTGTCCGCGTGCTGCGGCGGATAGACGAGATGGCAGGTGGCCGGCGAGGCGATGCGCTGCGCGAACGGCGCCACCAGCGTGCCCGCGCGCAGCTTGAGCGCGGCGAGCGAACCGCGCGCGAGCACCGCGCCCTGACCTTGGATCGCGGCCTGCAGCGCCAGTTCGGAATCGTTGAACACCGGGCCGCGGCGCGGCTCGGCGATGTTCACGCCCGCGGCGGTGAACCAGGGCGCCCACGGCTGCTGGCGGATGCGCAGCAGCGGCACGCGGGCGAGATCGGCCGGCTGGCGCAGGCGCGCGCGCCGCACCAGCGCCGGGCTCAGCGTCGGGAACAGTTCATCGTCGAACAATTTCTCGCTGATCAGGCCTTCGTAGTTGCCGGTGCCGTAGCGGATCGCGAGGTCGACGCCGTCGTTGCGGAAGTCGGACACCGCCGGCGTGCTCTCCAGGCGCAGATCGATGCCGGGATGGCGTTCGAGGAAGCCGCCGAGGCGCGCGACCAGCCACGCCGCGGCGAACGAGGGCAGCACGCTGACTGTGAGCGAATTTGCATTGTCCTGGCCGCGCAGGCGCTCCAGCGCGCCGGCGAGCTGGTCGAGCGCGGCGCGCACGTCGTGGGCGAGCTGGCGGCCCGCGTCGGTCGCACGCATCTGCCGGCCGGCGCGTTTCAGCAGGGGCATGCCGAGCGTCGCCTCGAGTGCGTGAATCTGGTGGCTGACGGCGCTGTGGGTGAGATTGAGCTCTTCGGCCGCGCGCGAATAATTCTGATGGCGCACGGCGGCCTCGAGCACGCGCAGCGAGCGCAGCGGCGGCAGGCGGTGCCAGGGATTCATGCGCAAACGGCCCTTCGGAATATCCGGCGCGCAGTCTAGCATCTGTGAAGAAAACTCACAGATGACAAGAGAAAATAGCGTTTCCCGCGCGTCCGGCGGGAGCGTACGATGCTCGTCCGCCTTCGCGCGCGTGCGCGGAGCGATTCACGGAGTTCGTCATGAATGCCTCGATTTTCGCGCAGCTGGTCGTGCTCGGCATGATCTGGGGCGCCTCCTTCATGTTCCAGCGCATCACGGTGCC
>DAIMZS010000156.1:1517-3032 GCA_036733825.1 Rudaea sp. | reverse complement strand
AACGGCACGCGGCCGTCGGCATCCAAGCTCGCCGGCGTCGTCGTCGGCGTGTTCGGCGTCGCCACGCTGGCGAAGTTCGGCCAGCTTGCGATGACCTGGCAGACGATGCTCGGCTTTGCCGCGGCACTGTTCGCCTCGTTCCTCTACGCGATCGGCGCGATCATGGCGAAGAAGCGCTACGGCGACGCCGATCCGCTGCCGATCACCGCAGGCAATCTGATCGGCGGCTCGCTGCCGCTGATTCCGGTCGCGTTCGCCACCGCGCCGGCCGCCGTTCCTTCGACGAGTGTGACGGGGGCGTTGATCGCGCTCGGCATTCTCTGCACCGGCGTCGCTTACGCGTTGTATTTCCGCATTCTGCGCGCCGCCGGCGTCGAGCGTGCGGTGACGGTCACATTTCTAGTGCCGCTGTTCGCGCTGATCTGGGCGGCGGTGTTCCTGCACGAGCCGATCACCTGGGCCGCCGTCGCCGGCTGTGCGCTGGTGTTGTTTGCGGTCGCGCTGATTTTCGAGCGCGTGCCGGGCTTTGGGCAAAGATCGGCGACGCTGGCCGCAGCGAAGGCGGATTGACGACTACGATCGGGCGAGTTCGATCGCCAGCCGCGTCGCGGCGATCAGGCTCGACGCATCGGCGCGGCCCGTGCCGGCAAGATCGAGCGCGGTGCCGTGGTCGACCGAGGTGCGGATCCACGGCAGGCCGAGCGTCACGTTGACCGAATCGCCGAAGCCGAGCGCTTTCAGCACCGGCAGACCCTGGTCGTGATACATCGCCAGCACCGCGTCGTAACGCGCGCGCTGCGTGGCGACGAAAGCGGTGTCGGCCGGCAGCGGGCCGACAATATCGAATCCGGCCGCGCGGACTTGTTCGATCGCCGGAAGGATGACGTCGATTTCCTCGCGGCCGAGATGGCCGGATTCGCCGGCGTGCGGATTGAGCCCGAGCACGGCGATACGCGGCGCGGCGATGCCGAATTTCGCGATCAGTTCGTCGCAGAGAATCGTCAGCGTGCGCACGAGGCCGTCGCGCGTGATCGCGCCGGGCACCTGCGCCAGCGGCAGGTGCGTGGTCGCGAGCGCGACGCGCAGCGCGCTGCCGTCGGTGGGCGCGACCAGCATCATCACCACCTCGCGCTGCGCGCGTTCGGCAAAAAATTCGGTGTGGCCGGTGAACGGGAAGCCTGCATCGGCAATCGCGCTCTTCTGCACCGGCGCGGTGACGAGCGCGTCGAACTCGCCGGCGGCGCAGCCATCGGCCGCGCGCGCGAGCGTGTCGATCACGTACGGGCCGTTGCGTGGATCGAGCTTGCCGGGCAGCGCGGCGACGCGCAGCGGGACGTGCAGGACGCGCAGCGTGCCGGGTTTTCGTTGTGCGACGCGCGCCGCGGAATAATCTTCGAATTGAAGATCGAGGCCGCGCGTTTTTGCCGCCGCTTTGAGCAGATCCGCATCGCAGATCGCAATGAGGTCCGCGGCGAGATCGGTCGCGGCGAGCGCCGCGACGAGTTCCGGTCCGAT
>DAIMZS010000156.1:0-1417 GCA_036733825.1 Rudaea sp. | reverse complement strand
CCCGAGCAGGCCTGACGGTCCTTGGTCACGAACGCCGGATCGACCGCGCAGATGTACGAATCCGAACGGAACTGGCGCAGCGTGCTTTCGATTTCGTCTTCGGCCTTGCGCTGACGGATCAGGTCGCGCGCCTGTTCGCGCTGGTTTTCCACGGTGCGGTCCGACTCGCGCTTGCCGAGTAGTTGCATGATGTGCCAGCCGACGTCGGTCTGGAACGGCTGCGAGACTTCGTTGGTCTTGAGCGAAGCCAGCGTCGTCGCGACGGCGGTGCCGTAGCGGTCGATCGGGAACCAGCCCATGTCGCCGCCGAGGTTGGCGGTCGGCGGATCCTTCGAATATTCCTTGGCGAGCTTGGCGAAGTCTTCGTGACCGTCGACGATGCGGCGGCGCAGGTCGGTCACGCTCTTCTGCGCTTCCGCCGCCGTGACGAGCTCGGTGACCGGAATCATGATGTGGCGCGCATGGTATTCGGTGACGACCTGTTTGCCTTCGCCGCCGCGCTTGTCGACCACCTTGATGATGTGGAAGCCGTTCGGCCCGCGGATGACCTGCGAGACCTGGCCCGGCGAGAGCGTGTCGGCGACCTGCACGAACGCTTCTGGCAGGGCATTGATCGGGCGCCATTGCAGATCGCCGCCGTCGAGCGCGTCCTGCGCGTTGGAGTAGCGGATCGCCGCGGCGGAGAAATCGAGGCCGCCGTCGATCTGCTTCTTCACGTCGTCGGCTTTGTCCTTGGCCGCCTTGATCTGGTCGGCGCTCGCGTTCTCGGGCGTGGCGATCAGGATGTGGGCGAGATGGATTTCGCCGGTCTTGACGTTGCCGGTCGCGAGCAGGGTGTCGACTTCGGCGTCGCTGACCTGGCCTGCGCCCTGCATGATGCGCTGCTGCAGGCGCTGGACGAGAATCTGTTCCTTGGTCTGCTTGCGGAAATCGTCATAGTCCAGACCGTCGCGCGCGAGCGCGCCGCGCAGCTGGGTGATGTCGATGTTGTTGCTCTGCGCGATGCGCTGGATCGCCTGGTCGACGTCGTTGTCGGTGACGCGGATGCCGGTGCTCTGCGCGCGCTGAATCTGGATGCGATTCATGATCAGGCGGTCGAGCACCTGGCTGCGCAGGACGTCGGCCGGGGGCAGCTGCTGCGGATTGCTGCGGTACTGGGCCTGGATCTGCGCGACGGCGCGGTCGAGCTCGCTCTGCAGAATGACGTCGTCCTCGGCGATCGCGACGATGCGGTCGAGCGGTTCGATCGGCTGGATCTGGGCGCGTGCGAGAGGCACGGCGACGGCAAGGAACAGGGCGAGGAAGGCGGCGAAAAGCTTGTTCATCGGCAACTCGATATCATCGGTCGGAACGCAACGACGGGCGCCATGGCGCCCGCACGGGAAACGGGAAGATAGCGCGGGCATCCTGAATGGAA
>DAIMZS010000155.1:4491-7788 GCA_036733825.1 Rudaea sp. | reverse complement strand
CTGAGAGATGAAATCTCACGGCTTTGCAGACGTGAAATCCGCAAAGAGGTGGCGAGCGTAAAAAAGGCATCGGCGGCTTACCGGCACGATATCGCCGGCCTCAAGCGGCAGCTGGCTGCCCTGCAACGCAAGGCGGTGTCTCTCGAGAAACGCAGCAAGGTTCCCGGCAACGATAAGCCCTCGTTGCCGGATCGCCCGGTTCGGTTCGTGGCGAAGGGAGTACGCTCGCTGCGTTCCCGGTTGGGATTGTCCGCGCCGCAGTTGGCTCTTCTGCTCGGCGTCAGCGAACAATCGGTCTACAACTGGGAAACCCGAAAGGCGACGCCGCGGAAAGAGCAATTGGCGGCCATCGTTGCAATGCGTGGGATCGGAAAGCGCGAAGCGCAGCAGCGTCTTGAAGCCATAAAGCCCGTAAAGGCCAAACGGGCCAACAGGAAGCGTGTGGCTCAATAGAAACGGGTTTCTTCGATCCAGCCCGTTCTGGCCGGCTTTCTGTTTGCACCATCGGCCAAGAACGGGCGCTGTATAGCTTTACAGCGCAATGTCATAGACCACGACGCGCTCCCAGAACGCCTGGCAAGCGGAGACGAACCTTGCGTGGTGCTCGCACTTGGTTTGATAGAACTCGTGGTCCTCCAGGGACTTGAAGTGCAGCGAGGTGGCGAAGTCGAACGAATGGTCGACGACGGAGCGATGTTCCGTCGGCGCAGGAGTGCCGACGAACCCGCTTTGGAGATACGGGATCGCGGCCAAGCGGCGCACTTCCGCGGCAAAGGTGTCCCGTTCGGACGCACTGAGATCTTTGCGTAGCCAAAACAGCGCGCTGTGGATGAGCATGGATGCGAGTTCCCGGTTGATGGCAAGTCGAGCGTATCAGCCTTGCGAAACCTTGACGAACTCGCGCGGCGTGCAATGGTGTTCCCGGCGGAATACGGTGTACATGTACTGCAGCGAGGTGAAGCCGCAGCGCACCGCCACCTCTCCGAGCGAGATCGACTTGTCCTTGAGCATGTCGCGCGCTTTCTCGAGCTTCTGCTCGAGGATCACCTCATGCACGGTCTTTTTCAGCTCGCGCTTGAAATGCTCTTCGAGCAGGGAACGCGACACGTTGACGTACTGCGCCACCTGCTCGGTCTTGATGCCGAGATGCGCGAACTGGCGGATATAATGCCGCGCGCGCATCACGTGCTGGCTCTTCAGCGGCTGATGCAGGCTCGAGGACTGCACCGACAGCCCGACCGGCGGCACGACGATGCGCGTGGCGGAATGATCGCCGCCGTGCAGCATCTGGTGCAGCAGCTGCGCGGCGCGGCGCCCCATTTCCTCGGCGCCTTGGATCACCGAAGTCAGCGGGATACGGCTGAGCAGCTGCACCATCGGATCGTTGTCGATGCCGACGATCGCGATCTGCTCCGGCACCGGCACGCCGTCGAGCACGCAAGCCTGCAGCAATTGCCGCGCGCGCGCATCGGTGACGGTGATGATGCCGATCGGCTTCGGCAGCGAGCGCACCCAGGCGACCATGTCCTCCAGCGCGCGATCCCAGCCGCCGGCGCTGGTCGGCGAACCGCGGTAGACGATGCCTTCGAGCCCGTCCTCCTCGAGCAGCCGGCAGAAGGCCGATTCGCGTTCCTGCGCCCAGCGGTTGCCCGAGAGCGGCGGCAGGCCGTAGAACGCGAATCGCTGCAGCCCTTGTTCGATCAGATGGTCGTAGGCGAGGCGCACGAGCTTGCCGTTGTCCGTCGCGACGTAGGGTACCTGCGCGGGATACTGGCCCTCGTCGGCGTAGGAGCCGCCGACGGCGACGACCGGAATGCGCAGGCCGGCGAGCGCCTCGACCACGGTCGGATCGTCGAAGTCGGCGATGATGCCGTCGCCGCGCCAATGTTGGATGCCGACCGTGCGCGAGAGGAAATCTTCCTCCATGAACAGATCCCAGACCACGCGCGTGGACTTCAGATAATCGCCGATGCCGGTGATGATCTGGCGGTCGTAGACCTTGTTCGCGTTGAACAGCAGGGCAATCCGGTGAGGAGACATGAAGCAACCCGAAAGGGAACTGGGCGATCGATGATCATCGCATGAACGCCCGTGCGCGTCAGCCGCTGCCGTGCTGCGGCGCGACATCGGAAAATGCACTGCACAGTGGGGGATTTCGCAATCGCGCGCAGAGGACAATGCCGCGGCGGTTCGACGACCGCATTAAAACAAGACGAATCTCTCAGGGAGAAAGGCATGCGTATTCTCACGGCCGGCTTGCTCGGCTTCGCTTCGATCGCCGCCGCGCATGCCGCGCCGATCGCCACGCTGGACCGCAACGGCGCCTGGGTAAGCGTCGAGGGCTACGGCGCGAACGTCGTCCATATCGTCCTCGCCGCCGACAAGAGCGAAGCGCTGAAAGGACCGAGCTACGGCATCCTCGCCGATCACGCCGACAACGCCGCCTTCCGCAAGACCGGCGATGCCAACGGCGATACGTTCTCCTCGTCCGCGCTGAGCCTGCACGTCAACGCGGCACCGCCGCCGCACGTGATCGGAACGGCGGAAGCCTACTTCGCGCCGAAGCTGGCGCCGGTCGAACTGCAGGTCAGCGATGGAAAGGGCCGGCAGCTTCTGCGCATGAGCGGTTGGGAGATGTCGCCGCACGAGGTGGCCGGCGAGCGCACCTATCAGGTCGGCGCCAGCTTCATCGCGCCGGCCGACGAGCATTATTACGGCATGGGCCAGAACCAGGAGAGTCTGGGCCCGCTCGACCTGCGCGGCCGCACGATCGACTGCAAGCACTGGTACGACGCGCCCGCGGGCGAGTCGGTGTGCGTGCCGTTCATGGTCAGCTCGAAAGGCTACGCGATCATCTGGGACAACCCCTCCGCCACGCGCTTCGTCGCCGGCGTCAACGGCCGCACCGCGTTCCAGTCGGACGTCGGCGAACGCGTGTCGTTCTTCGTCATCACCGGCGATACGCCGGAACAAATCTATTCCGCTTACGCGCGCGTCACCGGCAAGACGCCGATTCCGCCGAAGTCCGCCTTCGGCCTGATTCAATCGAAGGCGCGCTATGCCAGTCAGAAGGAAGTGCTCGGCGTCGCCGACGCCTATCGCAGCAAAGGCTATCCGCTCGATGTCATGGTGGTGGACTGGTTTTATTGGACGCGCATGGGCCAGATGGACATCAACCCGGCCGAGTTCCCCGATCCCGACGCGATGAACAAACACCTGCACGACATCGGCATGCAATCGATCGTGTCGATCTGGCCGCGCTTTGAAAGCTCGGGGCGCTACTACGGCGAACTGGCG
>DAIMZS010000155.1:0-4391 GCA_036733825.1 Rudaea sp. | reverse complement strand
TCGGGCGACCGCTACCACAACCTGTTTCCGCTGCTGCACGTCGAGGGCGTGGCCGAGGGCATGCGCAAATGGAAACCCGACTCGCGCGTGCTGATCCTGTCGCGCGCCGCGTATCTCGGTGCGCAGCGCACCGGCGCGCTGTTCTGGTCGTCGGACATCCAGCCCTCGTGGGAGGCGCTGCGCCGGCAGATTCCGACCGGCCTCAACATGACCGCGTCGGGCATCGCCTACTGGGGCAGCGACATCGGCGGCTGGCAATACCTGCCGCAGACGACGACGGCGTCGAAGCCGCCGCTGCTCGATCCTGCCGACGCGCGCGACACGGTCGGCCAGAATCACGACTACCCTGAGCTGCTGACGCGCTGGTTTGAATACGGCACCTTCCTGCCCACTCTGCGCCTGCACGGCGACCGCAAGCACACCGAAATCTGGGCGTTCGGCCACGAAGCCGAAGCGATCATGGCCAAGTACGACCGGCTGCGCTACGCGCTGATCCCCTACATCTATTCGAACGCGAAACGCACCTGGGACACCGGCGTGCCGTTCATGCGCGCGCTGTGGATGGACTTCCCGAACGATCCGAACGTGGCCGACATCGGCACGGAATATCTGTTCGGCCCGGCCTTCCTCGTCGCCCCCGTCACCGAACAAGGACAAACGACGAAGCGCGTCTACCTGCCCGCCGGCGCCGACTGGTACGACTACTGGACGAACGAAAAATTCCACGGCGGACAATGGGTCGATGCGGCCGCGCCGATCGAACGCATTCCGTTGTTCGTCAAAGCCGGTTCCATCATTCCGCTCGGCGCGGACATTGCCTCCACCGCAAGGAAACAGGCGATCGCGGAACTGACGGTTTATCCGGGTGCGAACGGCACATTCCGCCTTTACGACGATGATGGCCGCAGCTACGGCTACGAAACCGGCAAAGGCGCGACGACGACCACGCTGACCTGGGACGACGCCCGCGCCAGATTGTCAGCGGCCGGCGACGACAAAGCCCTGGTCAAGGCCGCGCCCGGTCTGGTACGGGTGATCGGCAAGTAAGATGTGCGGGCCGTCGGATGGCGGCAGAAAATTCAAATCACGTTTGGCTCGAGGAAAAAATGCGGATATTCCCCCGACTGAAAAAATGCGCCGCGCTCGGCGTCCTGCTCCTTGCTTGCATGACTGTACAGCCGGCGCCGGCACAAACGGTCAACGTGAGCGGCACCGTTCACGCCGACCGGCCGCAGGGCGAGGTCAGCCGCCGCATCTTCGGCCAGTTCGCCGAGCATCTCGGCAGCGGCATTTACGGCGGCATCTGGGTGGGCCCCGATTCCGCGATCGCGAACGTGAAGGGCTATCGCAGCGACGTGCTCGACGCGCTGCGCAAGCTGCAAGTACCGGTCGTGCGCTGGCCCGGCGGCTGTTTCGCTGACGAATACAATTGGCGTGAAGGCATCGGCCCGCGCGCGAAGCGGCCGGTCAAGGTCAATACCAACTGGGGCGGCGTCGCCGAGGACAACGCGTTCGGCACGCACGAGTTCATGGATTTCGCCGAATTGCTCGGCGCCGAAGCCTATGTCGCCGGCAACGTGGGCGACGCCGTGCCGCGCGAGATGGCCGAGTGGGTCGAATACATGACCTCCCCGGTCGGCTCGACCCTGGCGAAGGAACGCGAGGCGAACGGCCGCAAGCCGCCGTGGAAAGTGCCGCTGTTCGGCATCGGCAACGAACTGTGGGGCTGCGGCGGATCGATGCGCGCCGAATATGCCGCCGACGTGACCCGCCGCTACGCCAACTTCGTCAAGGTGCCGGCGGGACAGACGATGTCCAAAATCGCGAGCGGCGCTTCCGACGCCGATTACGACTGGACCGATACGCTGATGCGCATCGCCGGCAAGTCCATCGATGCGCTGGCCCTGCACCACTACGCGATTCCGTCCGGGGTGTGGAAGAAGAAAGGCGCCGCCACGGGATTCGCCGAAACCGAGTGGGCTTCGCTATTGGCCTCGGCGTACTACATCGACGAGTTGATCAGCAAACACAGCGCGATCATGGACAAGTACGACCCGGACAAGCGCGTCTGGCTCGCCGTCGACGAATGGGGCAACTGGTACGACGTCGAGCCGGGCACCAATCCCGGGTTTCTATACCAGCAGAACACCCTGCGCGATGCGGTGAGCGCGGCGCTCAATCTCAACATCTTCAGCCGTCATGCCGACCGGGTGAAGCTCGCCAACATCGCGCAGATGGTGAACGTGCTGCAGGCGATGATCCTCACCCGCGACAAGCAGATGGTGCTCACGCCGACTTACCACGTGTTCGACATGTACAAGCCGTTCCAGGATGCGACCGCGCTGGCCGTCGTCCTGAAGACGCCGCGCTACCGCTCCGGCAAGAGCGACTTGCCGGCGGTCGATGCCGCGGCGGTGAAGGGCAAGGATGGACGCGTCTACGTCGCGCTGGTCAATCTCGATCCGCAGCATGCGGCCGATGTGGAACTCGCACTCGGCGGCGTTTCGCCGACGAAGGTGAGCGGCCGCATCCTGACGAGCTCGGCGATGGATGCGCACAACGACTTCGGCAGTCCGCGGGCGATCGAGCCGCATGCGTTCACGGATGCCGGCCTGCGCGGCGGTGCGCTGCACGCAACATTGCCGGCCAAGTCGGTCGTGATGCTGGCGCTGGATTGAGTTCTCGTGCGCGCCGGTCAATAAGCCGCGAGGCGCACTTTCAGCACCTGCGGCAGGGTCGAGAAATTGAGCCCCCAGTCGGTCTGGTCGCCGTTCCACAAGCGCTTGAAAATCCAGCGGCCGGCGTCGTAATGCCCTTCCTCGACGCGGTCGAGTAAAAAAAGCACGTCCTTGTGCGCCGGTCCTGGGAGAAAATCGATGCGCACGTTGCGCCCGGTGACGAGATATTCGTTCGGCCCGAGCTGCACGATCAGCGCGCCGCCGTCGAGCGCGGCGTTGCCCTTCGCCGGCGCGGTGCCGAACGTATCGCGGCCATAGCTCAGGCGTGCCTGCCAGCCGCCCAGATCGATGGTCTGCTCGTGCGTGTCCTGCGGTTCGGAGGCGCCCCAGAGTTTTCCGGCGTACGCCGCCTGCGCAAGCTCGCCGGCCATCGGCGCGAGCAGGCGGTAGTTTGACGCGAACGGCTCCAGCGATTTCGCATCGATCGCACGCGCACCGAGCGGATAGTTGGAATAGCCGGTGTAGTCGATGCCGAACGGCGAAAAGCCGATCGCGCCGCGGCCGAGCGCGGCGAACACGTAGCGCGCATACACCGCCTCGCTGCTCGTCTCGGCGACGAACAGCGGATTGTCGGCGCGCGCGTAGCGTTCGAGTACCGTTGTATACTTTGCATACTCCGGCAGATAAATATCCGGCGCGAGCAGGTCGAGCGCCGGCGCCGCGGCCTTCCATACTTCGATCACATTGTCGGTCGGCCCGCCGCTCGAATAGCTGCCCGGTTTGCCCGGGTAGAACGGATCGCGCAGCGCCACGTTGGCGTACATCGGCAACGCGTAGACCGCCTTGCCCGCCGCCGCGACCTCGCCGACGAAATGCGCGACCGACCAGGCGTGGAAGAATTCGTCGGCGTCCTCGCCGAATACCGTGCGCCAGTCGCCCGCGCTCTTGCCTTTCGCGCGCAGCAGCTCACCCGGCACCGCCTGCGCGAACAGCGCGTCGGCCGCGGGCGAGTGATCGCGATCGCTGCCGTAGGTTCCGGTTTCGTTTTCGACCTGCATCAGAATGACCGTGTGCTTCTCGCCGTCGATCGCGCGCAGATGCGCCATCAATTGCACGAAGGCGGCTTTGTCGGCGGCGAGCGTGGCCGCGGCGTGCGGCGAGAGCGAGTTCAGCCGTCTGCCCTCGCGCGTGCGCACGCGCGGAAAGCGCTTGTCGTCGAGCTTGACCCAGCCTGGCGCATAGCTCGGTCCATTGTTCTTCCACGTCGCAAACCAGAGCAGAACGAGGCGCACGCGATGCTCGCGCGCCTGCGCGACGAGCGTATCGAGGAAAGAGAAATCGAATTGCCCTTCCTTCGGCTCGATCTGTTCCCAGGCGATCGGCACGGCGACCGTGTTCGCATGCATCGCTTCGATCGCCGGCCACACTTCGGGCAGCACGTCGGGCCAGTTGCTCGAATTGTTCACCTGCGCACCGAGCACGAGATACGGTTTGCCGTCGACGATGAGCGCATGGCGCCCGAGCGCGTGCTCGATGCGCGGCATCTCGGCGGCCGAAGCAAAAGTGTGGGCGGCCGCGGCCGCGAACAGCATGGCGAGCAGCAGGCGTTTCATCCGATGCACGGCGTTACGGTGCCGTCGTGCTGCGGAAAGGCGAGGCGGGCAATCCGTGGCGATCGACCAGATCGGCCTCGACGGGGTTGTCGCTCCACGC
>DAIMZS010000154.1:0-7821 GCA_036733825.1 Rudaea sp. | reverse complement strand
TCTCTTTGCACGAGCAAAGAGAAGTGACCCGCTCGTCCGGAGGACGAGTGGAAGCCTTTGCTTCTAAAACACAAACAAAAGCTGGATTCCAGCTTGCGCTGGAATGACGAGCGAAAAAGCAAAGACACTGGATTCCGGCTTGCGCCGGAATGACGGACAAAGGCAAAGCAAGAACTGGATTCCCACCTTCGCGGGAATGACGAGCAGGAGAGTGAAGGCGCCAAATGCCAGCCACCCCGCCAATGGCGATCGAGAGCCAAGTGCAACGTCAACGTGTCAATAGCGCGGCGGCGCCGCCTGCTTGCACGCCGTCACCTGCGCCTGCGCCTGCTGCGCACCGGCCGCATCGCCGAGCGCGCTGCGCACCTCGACGAGCGTCTGCTGATTGCGTGCACACAAGGCTCCGACTTTGGGACCGCCGTCGTACGCTTTCTGCGCCACGTCGCCGGCCTGGCGCCACTCGCGCATCTCGACGAGCAGCTCGGCTTCGAATTGCAGAATGTCCGGCGCTGCGCCGGCGATCTTCTCCGCGCGGCGCACACGCTCCAGGGCCTGCGCGGGCTGGGCCTGCGCCTCGAGATCGCGCGCCTCTTTGAGCAGACCGTCGACGGCCGGATCACGCAGCGGCTTCACTTCGAGCGCCGAGTCGAGCTTCGCCCCGGCGGCGCGGATCGCGGTGACCGATGCGGTGGGATCGCGATCGGGCTTGGCCGCGGCTTTGGCCGGCGGCGCGGGCTGCGAACACGCTGCAAGCAATGCGCCGCCGACGATCGGAAGAACAATCAATGGGAAAAATTTCATCTCTGCACTCGAAATACGTAATGCGATTCTCGGGTTTGTCGTCCCGTCCCCGCCGGAACGACGGCCAGCGGATAGTTTACGGGTTTCCGCTGAAAATCGACCGTATCTCCTGCAACACGCAGTGATCGGTCGCGGTCGGCGCAAACCCGACCATGAACGGCAGCTGGCGCGCGCCGGTGCATTGCGCGTCGGTGCGTTCGCCCGATTGCGGATTGACGGTGACCATCTCGATGCCGTCCTGCGGAATGTCGAGCGGTGCGGTCGGCAGTTTCTTGAACAGCGCGATCCACGCCGCGAGGCCGCCCGTGGCGCCCCAGAGCCCGGTGACTTTGTTGTCGTCGCGACCGACCCAGGCCACGGCGAGATGCGAGCCGGTGAAGCCGGCGAACCAGGAGTCGCGCTGCGAATCGCTCGTGCCGGTCTTGCCCGCGGCGCGCAACGCGCCGAGCCCTTGGTCGGAAATCGCATGCGCGGTGCCGTACTGCGCCACGTCCTGCATCGCGAACGCGACCAGGCGCGCCGGCTGGAGGTAATTGCCCGCGCCGGATTTCACCCCGTAGCGCGCGAGCGCCTTGCCTTGCGCATCGACCACGCCGCGCAGCGCGCGCAGCGGCAACGCATGTCCGTCGGCGGCGAAGTATTGATAGAGCTGTGCGACCTGGTACGGCGACAGATCGACCGCGCCGAGCAGCAGCGACGGATTCGGATTGATGTCCGCGTCCAACCCGAACGACTCGAGAAAGCCGCGGATCTTCGCCACGCCGAGCGCGAGGCCGAGATGCACCGTCGCGAGGTTGTACGAATGCGCCAGCGCATCGACCAGCGGCACTTGGCCGTGCGTTTCATGATCGTCGTTCTGCGGTGTCCAGCGCGAGCCGTTCGGCATCGTCATGTCGACGGGCGAGTCGTCGAGCAGCGTCGCCAGCGAATATTTGTCCGGCTGCGCGAGCGCGACGAGGTTGACGAATGGCTTCACCAGCGAGCCGATCGGGCGCCGCGCTTCGAGCGCGCGGTTGAACCCCGGATCGGCCGGATCGCGCGCGCCGATCAGCGCCTGCACCTCGCCATCGCGCGCGCCGGTAACGATCATCGCGCCCTGGGTTTCGGTCTGCTTCTTGCCGAGGCTGTCGAGCGTTTTCGTCAGCGCCTGTTCGGCGAACGCCTGCGTCGACGGCGCGAGCGTGGTGTAGATCACCAGCCCCGCGCGCTGCAGCTGCGCGTCGGGATAGTCGTGCTGCAATTGTTCGCGCACCAGATCGAGGAAGGCTGGATAGCGGTTGCGCGGCAGGCCCGGCGTATCGGCGACGCCGAGCGCGGAGGCGCGCGCGGACTTGAGCGTGTCCGCATCGATCAGGCCGGTCTCGAAAAACGAATTGAGCACGATGTTGCGGCGCGTGAGCGCGCGCTCGGGATTGCGCCGCGGATCGTACAGACTCGGCCCCTGCACCATGCCGACGAGCAGCGCGATTTCCGCCGGTTTCAAATCCTTCGCGTCGCGGCCGAAATAAAACTCCGACGCGGCGGCGAAACCGTGCACCGCCTGCCCGCCCTGCTGGCCTAAGAAGACCTCGTTCATGTAGGTTTCGAGGATGCGATGCTTGTCGTAACGCGCCTCGATCAGCAACGAGATGATCGCCTCGTTGAACTTGCGCGTGAACTTGCGTCCGCTGTCGAGAAACAGATTCTTGACCAGCTGCTGGGTCAGCGTGCTGCCGCCCTGCACCGCGTGTCCGGCAAACAAATTGACCAGCGTCGCGCGCACGATCGCGAGGACGTTGATGCCGTGATGATGCTTGAACTCTCGGTCTTCGACCGCCTGCAAACCCGCAACGAGCAACGGTGGCAGCTGTTCGAGCTTGACCACGCGACGCTCTTCCTGTTCGGCGCCGTAGAGCGTGGCGATGCGCGCGGGATCCAGGCGCGCATAGTCGAGCGCCGCGCCGCTGTCGGCGTCGCTGACGCCAACGACCGCATTCGCCGAGAGCGTCACCGCGACGCGGCGCTGCTTCTGCGCACCTTCCGCATCGGCGAAGGCGCGGCGTGCGATGACGAAACGCGATCCGTTGCGCGAATACGTGCCGGGCGCCTTCGCCGACGCATCGGCCTCGTAGCGCGCGGCGTCGAGCTCGGCGAGCAGCGCCTCGGCCGACATCGGCACACCGGCGCGCAGCTCGAGCGGACGCGCATAGACGCGGCTCGGCACGTCCCAGGAGAAATCGTCGAAACGGCTGCGCAGCTGCGCGTCGAGGTTCTGCACGTACAGCGGCAGGAAACCGACCGCGAACCCCAGAAACAGCCAAAACGGCACGCGCGCATAGCGCCAAACGAACCCGAGCGTGCCGAGCGATGCGGAAAGGAAGGACAAAGCGTTTTTCTATCCCAAAGGCGATTTCGCGCAGTCTACTCGATCGCCGCTCAAACCCAGGCTGACTGCGATGACTTTGCGGCCCGCATCCGCGATAATTTCGCTGTTTTGCCACAACTGGCCACGGATTTTGCAGATGTTCCCAGGGCAATATCGATTCCATCCGGAGCGATTCGACAGCCGCCGGCCGGCGGTTCGTCGCCCGCCGCTGGATAGTGCCCGGAACAAACGCACGCAACGGACCTCGCTTTGACCCAAACGAATTCAAAACACCGCCCGCGCCTGTGCGTCTTCGGCGCACAGGCCGCGGACGCCGGCTGGCTTGCGCGCGTGCGCGCGGAAGCGGCCGACGCCGAAAGCACCTTGACGCACATCCCGGGCGATGATTCCTCCTCCGTGCTGCGCGGCGCCGTTGCGGATTATCCCGGCGAAGACCTGATTCTGCTGCGCGCGAATACGGCGCTGCCGCCGCATTGGTATCCTCGCTTGGTCAACGCGCTGGCCGCACAGAACGTGCTGGTCGCCTCACCGCTCGACAACACCGACGCCTCGCGTTCGCCGCTTGCCACGGGCATGCGCAGCGATACCGACGTCGGCACAATCGACGCTCTGTGTCATGCCTACGGCCGCGGCCGTGCGCTCGATACTTCTTCGTTCTCGCCGCTGCTGAGCGGTTGGAGCGGCGCAGGCCTGCAGCGCATCGATGTGACGACAATACGCAACGGCACCTTGCCGCAGACGATGGCGCCGCTGCGCGGCGTGCTGCTCGATCATCTTTACGCTGCCGACCCGGCGCACGGCCTGCGCGGTCCCGCACCGGTTCCGCCCGGCGGCGATGCGGTGCCGCCGTCGCCGCTCGGCGAATTGCGCGAGAAGGTTTCGGCCGTGCTCGCGGTCAACAAGACATCCGGCGAATCCAACACACTGCCCCCGTACTACGGACTCGACGGCAAGCCCGTCGTGCTGCACGTCCTGCACGGCTGGGGCGGCGGCGCCGAGCGCTTCGTTCGCGATCTGGCCGCGGCCGACACGGCACGGCATCATCTCGTGCTGATCGCGCGCGGCAATTTTCCGCGCCGCCGCTACGGCGAATCGCTCGAACTCGTCGACGGGCGCTTCTCGGCGCCCGCGCTGCGCGCGCTCGCGCTGCCCGACCCGATCCGCAGCACGACGACGGGCGATGCGAGCTACCGCGCCTTCCTCGACGAGGTCCTGCGCGATTTCCGTGTCGATGCGTTGATCGTGTCATCGCTGATCGGCCACAGCCTGGACGCACTGCGCACGGGACTGCCCATGCTGCTCGTCACCCACGACTACTATCCGCTGTGGCCGATCCTGCACCGCGACTTCGGCGACGCGAAGCTCGCGTTCGACAATGCGCAGCTCGCTGCCGATATGCGCAGCGCCGGCGCGGATTTCGAGTTTTCGGATCGAGACCCGGGCTACTGGCGCAGCCTGCGCGAGGCCTACGTGTCTGCGGCGCTGGCCGCGAAAGCGCATCTCGTCGCGCCGAGCCGCTCGGCGCTCGCCAACTTGTTGCGCATCGAGCCGCGTTTCACCGCGCTCGCATCGACGGTAATTGCGCACGGCCTTGCACCGTGGCCAGCCACGGCGCCGGTGCCGGCTCCCGCGCCGCCGCCGCGCGAGCGCCTGCGCCTCGTCGTGCTCGGCCGCGTGCGCCGCGGCAAGGGCGCCGAGCTGCTGCACGCTGCCTTGCCGGAACTGCGCAAACATGCCGATATTTTCCTGCTCGGCGCGGGCGCCGAGGGAGAACAGTTTTTCGGCGAAGCGAACGTGCACGTGGTGCTCAACTATCGCCGGCAGGATTTGCCGAACCTGCTCGCTCGCATCCAACCCGACGCCGCGCTGCTGCTGCCGACGGTCGCGGAAACGTTCAGCTACACCTTGTCGGAGCTGATCAGTCTCGGCATCCCTGTCGTCGCCACCCGCATCGGCGCCCTGGCCGAGCGCATCGATGACGGCGTCGGCGGGTGGCTGGTCGCGCCGGAAGCCAACGACGTCGCCGCGGCCGTCGGGCGCCTCGCCCGCGATCGCGCGGGCGCCGATGCGGCACGCAGTTATCTCGCGACGGTGCCGTTGCGCAGCACCGCGCAGATGAGCGCGGACTACTCGCCTTTGCTGCCGCAGGCGCCGCGGCAGGAAACAGTGCTCGCACTCCGTGCGTTCACGCCGGAAGCAATCACGGCGCAGGCTCGCGCGGAACTGCTCGGCGACGCGCAGCGCCTCGGCGCGAAATTGCAGCACGAGATCGAACAGCAGCAGTTGGAACTGTCGCGCCGCACCGAATGGGCTTCGGAACTCGACCGCGACGTGCGCCGCGCGCGCAAGGTCATCAGCGAGCAGGAAAAGACGATTGCCTCGCGCACGCGCTGGGCGCACGACGCGGCCGCGCGCGAAAAGGCGGCCTACGCGCAATTGGAGGAACGCACGCGCTGGGCGCTTGATCTGGACGCGCAGTTGAATGATCTAAACGCTCAATTGCAGAACGCCAATGTGCGATTTCAGGCTCTGCAGCACGATTTCGACGAGCGCACGCGCTGGGCCTTGAGCCTCGACGCACAACTGCAGGAAATGCGCACGAGCACCTCCTGGCGCATCACCAAGCCGTTGCGCTTCGCGATGCGCAAACTGCGCGGCCTGCGCATGCGCCTCTCCTTCCAGCTCAAGCGTGTGCGCAGCGCCCTCACGCGCACGCGCGGCAGCCTGGCGCGGCGCGGCGTCAGCGGCACGGTCCGCCGCATCGGCGACGAGTTCGCGCGCAAGCGCGGCACGCCGGTGCCGGCGCCGATCGTCGACGCGCCGCCGATGCCGGCCAGCCCGGACGCGCCGCCCGAAGTCTTCGCCGTGCCGTCGTCGGCGCGGCCGAAAGTCAGCATCGTCATTCCCGTCTACAACAAAATCGAATACACCGTCGCCTGCCTGCGTTCGCTCAGCGAACATGCGGGGCCGACGCCATTCGAGGTCATCGTCGTCGACGACTGCTCGAACGATGCCACGCCGGAGCAGCTCGCGCAGATCGACGGCATCCGCGTCGTGCGCAACGAACACAATCTCGGTTTCATCGGCTCGTGCAACGCGGGGGCGGCACTCGCGCAAGGCGAGTTCGTGCTGTTCCTCAACAACGATACCGTCGTCAGCCAAGGCTGGCTGGAAGCGCTGCTCGCCTGCTTCGCCGAAGAAGCCGACGCGGGCCTCGTCGGCGCCAAGCTCGTCTATCCGGACGGACGCCTGCAGGAAGCCGGCGGCATCGTGTTCCGCGACGGTTCGGGCTGGAACTACGGCCGTTTCGACAACCCCAACGACCCGCTCTACGAATACCGGCGCGAGGCGGATTACTGCTCCGGTGCGGCGATCCTGATTCCGCGCGCCCTGTTCGAGCAGCTCGGCGGCTTCGACACACGTTACACGCCCGCTTACTACGAAGACACCGACCTCGCCTTCGCCGTGCGCGCCGCCGGCAAAAAAGTCTTCTACGAACCGCGTTCGGTCGTCGTCCACTTCGAAGGCATCACCTCGGGCACCGATGTCGGCAGCGGCATCAAGCGTTATCAGGTCGTCAATCGCGAAAAGTTCTGCGAGAAATGGAAGGATGCGCTCGGCCGACAGCCCGCGCCGATCGACTCGGCCAAGCTGGCGCCGGCCGCGGCGAACTTCCGTCATCCGCGCCATGTGCTGGTGGTCGACGCGTACACGCCGACGCCCGACCAGGATTCCGGATCGCTGCGCATGACCAACCTGATGCGTCTGCTGCGCGAAGCCGGCTGGCGCGTGAGTTTTCTGCCCGACAACTGGGCGCATGCGGAAAAGTATACGCAGGCGCTGCAGGCGCTCGGCGTGGAGGCGCTGTATCACCCGTTCTTCTCCGATCCGGCTACCTGGCTGCGCAAGAACGGCGAGTCGCTCGACGCGGTGGTTCTCTCCCGTCATTACGTGGCGAGCAACTATCTGGACCTCGTCCGCATGTACGCACCGCGCGCGACGGTGATCTTCGACACGGTCGATCTGCATTACCTGCGCGAACAGCGCAGCGCGGAGCTCGCCGGCAACGCTGAGCTGGCGCGTCAGGCGGCGGCGACGCGCGAGAGCGAACTCGGTTTGATGCGCGAGTGCGACATCACCCTCGTCGTCAGTCCGGTGGAAAAGTCCCTGCTCGCGCGCGAGGTGCCCGGAGCGCGCGTCGAAGTGCTGAGCAACGTGCACGAAATCTACGGTCTGCGCCGCAATTACGCCGAGCGCGCCGATCTCGTCTTCGTCGGCGGTTTTCAGCATCCGCCGAACATCGACGCGATGCAGTGGTTCGTGCGCAACGTCTTTCCGCTCGTGCGCCCGCATGCACCGCAGATGAAGCTGCACATCATCGGCAGCAAGGTCGTCGAGGAGGTGCTTGCACTCGCCGGCGACAACGTCGTCGTGCACGGCTATGTCGAAGACATCGCGCCGTACATGGACGGCTGCCGCATCTCGATCGCACCGCTGCGCGTCGGCGCCGGCGTCAAAGGCAAGATCAACATGGCGATGAGCTACGGTCTGCCGGTCGTCGCGACGGCGACGGCGGTCGAAGGCATGCACGTGCAGGCCGGCAACGACGTTCTCGTTGCCGACACGCCTGCGGATTTCGCCGAGGCGATCTTGCG
>DAIMZS010000153.1:4521-7821 GCA_036733825.1 Rudaea sp. | reverse complement strand
GCGGCGTCTTCGCCGGGAACGCTGGCCGCGGCCATCCAGTTCGCCGACAGGCGGATCTCGCCGATATCTGCGATCGCCGCCGCGGCGAGATTGGTGATCGCCTCGCCGACCGCGAGCCGCGCCGAGGCGGGCGCCGAGAGCAGCGCGACGGGAACGCGCTCGCCCATCGCCATCGCTTCGCCCGAGTAGCCGTCGAAATCCGCCAGCGTCACCGCGCAGTCGGCGACCGGCACCTGCCACGGACCGACCATCTGGTCGCGCGCGCAGAGGCCGCCGACGGTGCGGTCGCCGATCGTGACGAGGAACGATTTCGACCCGACCGACGGCGTGCGCAGCACGCGCTTCAGCGCGGCGTCGAGCACGATGCCGTCGAGATCGGGAACGATGTCCAGACGCTGCGCCTTGCGCTTGGAATCGCGCTGCATCTTCGGCGGCTTGCCGAACAGCACGTCCATCGGCAGGTCGATGGGCTTGCTTTGAGCCCCCCTCCCCTCGGGAGAGGGGTTGGGGTGAGGGTTCGGACTCGGAACAACGTTTGCGGAAACCGAACCCTCATCCGCCCCGGCTTGCGCCGGGGCACCTTCTCCCGGAGGGAGAAGGAAATCGGAAAGCACTAGCCGCCGCTCAGCGGTGACTTCGCCGACGACGGCGAACGGGCAACGTTCGCGCGCACAGAGCTCGGCAAAGCGCGCCACGTCGACGGCACGCAGGCCGAGCACGTAGCGTTCCTGCGATTCGTTGCACCAGATCTGCATCGGCGACAACGCCGGATCGGCCGAGGGAATTTTGCGCAGCTCGATACGGCCGCCGGCGTGCGAGTCGTTGAGGATTTCCGGAATCGCGTTCGACAGGCCGCCCGCACCGACGTCGTGCACGCTGACGATCGGATTGTTTTCGCCGAGCGCCCAACAGCGGTCGATCACTTCCTGGCAGCGGCGCTCCATCTCGGCGTTGTCGCGCTGCACGGAGGCGAAGTCGAGCGCCTCGGACGAGTCGCCGCCGGCGAGCGAGGACGCGGCGCCGCCGCCGAGACCGATCAGCATCGCAGGTCCCCCGAGCACGACGATCGCATCGCCCTGCTGCAGCGTGCCTTTTTCGACGTGGGGCAGGCGCATGTTCGCCAGACCGCCGGCGATCATGATCGGCTTGTCGAAGCCGCGCCGGTAGTTCGGATCGGCGGTTTCCTGCTCGAACGTGCGGAAATAGCCGCCGAGGCAGGGCCGGCCGAATTCGTTGTTGAACGCGGCGGCGCCGATCGGTGCATCGCGCATGATCTCGAACGCGCTCGCCATGCGCGGCGGCAGCGGGCGCTCTTTCTCCCACGGCCGCGGCCACTCCGGAATGCGCAGGTACGAAGTCGTGTAGCCGACGAGGCCGGCCTTCGGCTTCGCGCCGCGGCCGGTCGCGCCTTCGTCGCGGATCTCGCCGCCGGCGCCCGTCGCCGCGCCGGGATACGGCGCGATCGCAGTCGGGTGATTGTGCGTCTCCACCTTGATCGCGTAGGGCACCGCCTCGTTCGTCGCGGTGAAGCGCCCGTCGGCACCGGGGAAGAAGCGCGACGCGGCGCTGCCTTCGATCACCGCGGCGTTGTCCTTGTATGCGGACAAGGTGTGCGCCGGCGCGACTTGGTGCGTGTTCTTGATCATCGAGAACAGCGAGCGATCCTGCGCTTTGCCGTCGATCGTCCAGCTCGCATTGAACACTTTGTGCCGGCAGTGCTCCGAATTCGCCTGGGCAAACATCATCAGCTCGACGTCGGTCGGATCGCGGCCGAGTTCGGCGTAGCGCGCGATCAGATATTCGATCTCGTCCGGCGCGAGCGCGAGACCCAGGCGCACGTTTGCGTCGCTCAGCGCCAGCGCGGGATCGCTGCCCAGCTCGATGCGTTCGAGCGGGGCCGGCGCACCGGCGCGGAACAGCGCGCCCGCTTCTTCGAGCGAGCCGAGCACCGACTGCGTCATCGGATCGTGCAGCGCGGCGGCGAGCTTCTGCCACTGCGTCGAGCCGGGCATCGGCGGCTTGTCGACCGCGAACGCCATGCCGCGCTCGACGCGTTTCACCTCGACGCCGCAGCCCTGCAGGATTTCCGTGGCCTTGGTCGACCACGGCGAAAGCGTGCCGAGCCGCGGCACCACCCAAAGCGTCGCCGGTTTCGCCGGCTCGTTCGACGCGCGCAGAACGCGGCAGAGCGCGTCGCGATCAATGCTGCCCTCGGCCGCATCGATAAAGTAGACATAGCGCGCCGCCGCCACCCGGTAATCCGGCAGCGTGCGGTTCACTTCATGATTCAGACGCTCGAGGCGGAACGCCGAGAGGGCGGGTTGCCCGTCGAAAACCAACATGGCGCGCATCGGCTGCTTGCGGAAGGGGGGCGCATTTTAGCCGATAAAGCTGGATCCCGGATCAACGCGCTTCCATGCGCTGCCCGGGATGACGCCATCCTGCCGTCACTTGGCCGCGACCGGCCCCTTCGCCGACTGCGCGGCGAGGCGGTCCAGTTCGGCGAGAAACTTGTTTGGATCCTGGGTGGCGTTGCCGTTCACCTGCACGCCCTGCTCGTTGAGAATCGTCGGCGTGCCGGTGATGCCGATCTTCATCGCCAGCGCGGTCGTTTCCGCGACCGGGTTCTCGCAGGTCTTCTTGCCCGGATCCTGGCCGTTCATCGCCGCGGTGTAGGCGGCGTTGCGATCCTGCGCGCACCACACGGCTTCGGCCTTCTTGTCGGCGCCGGGGTGGATGGCCAGCGGGAACAGCACGTACTCGACCGCGATGCCGGCCTGGTTGTAAGCGGCGATCTGCTTATGGAACTGGCGGCAGTACGGGCAGTCCACGTCGGTGAACACAGTTACCGTGTGCTTCGGATTCGGCGGCGAGAACACCAGGCGCTTGCTCGCCGGCAGATTCTTCAGCGCCGACTGGCGCCAGGCCGCCTGGGCGCGGCCGCTCACGCTGGCCTTTTGCGCCATGTCGTACACGTCGCCCTGCAGCAGGTACTTGCCGTCAGCAGACACGTAGACCACCTGGCCGTTGCCGAGGACGACTTCATAGAAGCCCGGCAGATCGGATTTCGCGACCACCTCGATTTTCATCGTCGGCGCCACTTTGGCGAGCGAATCGCGCACCGCTTTTTCTTCGCCGGTCGCCTGCACCGGCGCGCTGCCGCTGCTGCTGACGTCGGTGAAACTGGCGGCCTTCTGCGCGTAGGCCCCCGCGGCGGCGGCGGCGAGGCTGACGGCAACGAGCAAATGTTTGAACATGAGATTTCTCGATATATGAAGCTTACGGGGCGGCGCAATTACG
>DAIMZS010000153.1:0-4421 GCA_036733825.1 Rudaea sp. | reverse complement strand
GCGCGCAGATCGGCGCCGTGGTTGAGCAGGTGCGTGGCGAAACAGTGGCGCAATACGTGCGGAGAAATGCGCTTGGCGTCAATGCCGGCCTTGACCGCATGCTGTTTGACCATCGTCCAGAACATCTGCCGCGTCATCGGCCCCTTGCGCGCGGTGACGAAGACGGCGTCGACGACGCTGCCCGCGAGGAGCACGGGCCGCGCGTCGCGGGAGTAACGCTCGAGCCAGTCCTGCGCCTCCTCGCCGATCGGCACCAGGCGATCCTTGCCGCCCTTGCCGGTCACCCGCAGCACGCCTTGACGCAGATTGATCTGATCGACCGCGAGGTTGACCAGCTCGGACACGCGCAGGCCGGTCGCGTAAAGCAGTTCGAACATCGCCCGGTCGCGCAGGCCGAGCGCCGTGTCCACGTCGGGCGCGCGGATCAGCGCCTCGACCTGCCTCTCGCTCAACGCCTTCGGCAGCGGCTTGGCGAGTTTCGGCGTGTCGAGCAGCAGGGTCGGATCGATCTCGACCGTGCCCAGGCGCTGCTGCATCCGGTAGAAATGGCGCAGCGTCGACAGCAAGCGCGCGTTGCTGCGCGAGGAATAACCGCCCTCGCCGCGTTCGGCCAGATAACGATGCAATTGCTCGCGCGAGCAGCGCAGCAGCGTCGTGCCCTGGCCTGCGCACCAGCGCGCGAGACCTTCCAGATCGCGCCGGTAGCCGGCGAGCGAATTTTCCGCCAGCCCCGATTCGGACCAGGCGCGTTCGAGAAAGTCCTCGATCAGCAGGCGCTCGTCCTCGCCGATGCGGTCGCCGACGCGCAGCGCCGCCGTCGCGGATTGTTTTGCCGATTTCTTCATGTCCGTGTCGAAGATAAACTTATTCTTTTCGTCATCCCGCACTCCCGAAATGACGAGCCTGGAACCCTTCGATGAATTCTACTTCCCCGCGCCTCGCCGCCGCCCCCGTCCATCTCGGCTGGCGGCTGATCACCGCCATCTACGACCTCTTCCCGCTGCTCGCGCTGTGGTTTTTCGCGACCATTCTGGCAGTCCTGCTCACCGGCGGCGCGCTCGACGTGCACCGCCTCGGCCACAAAGTGCTGGTGCAGGCGCTCGTGCTCGGGGTCACCGCCGCCTACTTCGTCGTGTCCTGGATGCGCGGCGGCCAGACCGTCGGCATGAAACCCTGGCGCCTGCGCATCGTCGGCGCGGACGGCAGTCCGATTCCCTTCCGCCGTGCGCTGCTGCGCTTCGGCGTCGCCCTCGTCTCGCTCGCCGCGCTCGGCCTCGGCTTCCTCTGGTGTCTGATCGATCGCGAGCGCCGCGCCTGGCACGATATTGCCGCCGATACGCTGCTCGTGCGTATGGACAAGGCGGCGTAACGCCGCGAACCGCTACGCGTTTCTGCGGAAATACACGAACGCCGCCACCGCGAGGAACAGCGAGGGCAACGCGTTCACGACCGCGAGATTGAAGTTGTACACCGCGCCCATGCTGACCACGGACTTCTGGAAAAAATAGTAGCTGATCGCCAGCACCATGCCCATGAACAGGCGCTTGCCGAGGCCGCCCGTGCGTAGCTGGCCGAACGCGAACGGCACCGCGCAGAACGCGAGCACGAGAACGTTGAACGGGTAGAAGATGCGGCCCCAGTAGGCCAATTCGAAGGTCGTGGCGTCCTGCTGATTGCGCCGGTTGTAGCCGATGTTGCGCGACAGGTCAGCCATCGACAAATACTCGGGATGGATGGCGGAAACGGCCAGGACATAAGGATCCAGCTGCGATTTCCACTGCTTGGTTTCTTCGTTCGTGCTCGTCGCCGAGCGTCCTTCGAACTCGGTGCGGTGCACGTTGTGCAAGGTCCATTCACTGTTTTCGTGCGTCGCCGATTTGGCGATCGATAGTGCGGTCAGCTGGCCGGCCGGGGTGAATTCGAACACGCGGACGTCGAACAGCTCGATCACGGGCGCCCCGTCTTTTTTCGCGTGCGTGCGCGCGTGCTTGGCGTTGATCACCGTCGCCCCGTCGCGCGCCCACAGCGTGCCGCCCTTGCCGATCGTCACGTCGCGGTTCTTCGCGGTCAGGGCGAGCGCTTCGGCCTTCTGCTGCGCGCGCGGAGCGATCAGCTCGCCTTCCGCAGCGACGAAGACGGTCAGCACAGTCAATGCGAGCACGACCGAGGCGCAGATGCGCAGCTTGGACATGCCCGCGGCGCGCAGCGCGGTCAACTCGCCGCTCGCGGCCAACGCGCCCATGCCCATCAGGCCGCCGATCAGGCCGCCGTAGGCAAAGTACTGGTACATGCGCCGCGGAATCGTCAGCATGATGTAGGCGATCGCCTTGGCCAGCGTGTAATCGCCGGTGCCGACGTCGTTGATCTCGTTGACGAAGGCCATCATCGCGTCGAGCGCGACGACGACGAGCCAGGCCAGCAGCACCGCGCCGATCACCGAGAGCGCGACCACCTTGTCGACTTTCTTGAAGCGCAAGCGGTCCAGGCCGATGCGCGAAGCAAACGTGGCAGCCATCAATGCGCTCCCGCCGCGAGCCGCGTTTTCGCGGCTTTCGGTTTGGGCAGTTGCTGGCTGCGCCAGAGCAGAAACAGCGCGATCAACAGCACCGGCATGTGCACCGGCCACATACCCAGGGCAAAACTCATCTTGCCGACGCTGAGCTGATTGCGCGCGATGTTCATGAAAGCGTAGTAGATGGCCCAGGTCAGGAACGCGATGATCAGGCCGGCATAGCGCGGCTGGCGCGGACTCGACTTCGACAGCGGCAGCGCGAGCAGGATCAGCACCAGCGTCGACAGCGGCGCAGCCAGGCGCCATTGGAACTCGGCGCGCTGGATCGGATCCTCGCTGCGCAGCAGCTCGGACGTCGGCGCGGCGCGCTTGGCCGCATCGGTGGTGGCGTCGGGTTCGGAATCGGTGAGTTTCACGTCGTTGCGCTCGTAACGCAGGAGGCGGTAGTTGTCCTGACCGATCGTGCCTTCGACGCGAAAACCGTTGTTCAGGCCGAGATAGCGCTCCGCGCCGTTCGCGTCATGGAACAGCTCGCCGTCGGCCGCGGTGATCACGTTGATGCGCTTGAGCGCGTCCGCCGCCTTTGCGCTCGGGAGCGCATCCTTGCCCACGCCCTCGGGGCGCTCGCTGGCCACGAACATTTTCGTGAACTTGGTGCCGTCCGGGCTCATGCCTTCGACGTACATCACGCCGTCGTTGTTCGGCAATTCGACGAAACGCCCCGGTTCCAGGCCTGCGATGATGAGCGAGCGGTTCGCTTCCAATACGAGATTTTGCGACAGCCGGTCCGAAGCCGGCGCGAGCCAGAACGCGATCAGCGCCATCGCCACGCCGAGCGGCACCGCGAGCAGCGTCAGCGGGCGCAGCAATCCGGTGACCGGCAATCCGGACGCTGCGAACACGGCCATCTCGCTCTCGCGATACAGACGGCCATAGGCCAACTGCACGCCGATGAACACGGCGAGCGGCGCGAGCAGCGTGAGCGCGCTGACCGTGCGCAGCCCGATCAGCGAAAACAAGAGTTCCGCCGGAATGCGCCCGCGCGCGATCTTGTTGAGCAGGTCCGCCACCGTGCCGCCGATGCTGACGAGCAGAAGGATCGCGGTCGCCGCGACGAAACTGACCAGCAGCTCGCGCGCGAGATAGCGATCGATGATGCGCAGGGTGGGAAGTGGCATGATGCGGTAAACTTGCTCTCTTGTGTATGCGCCGCTGGCGCCGCGCGCCGCGATTGCACACGCAAGCACGTTTACGCAGGCTTAATTGTAACCGAGTCGGCTCGACTCCCCTGCTTTTCGCACAACAACGGTAACAAGATGACCCTCCAGTTCAGTCTCGACTCCCGCCCTGCCGAAATCGCGGAGGCCCCCTGCGTCGTCGTCGGCCTGTTCGACGATCGCGTGCTTTCGCCCGCCGCGCAGCGCATCGACACGGCCTCCGGCGGCGCCTTGGCGCGCCTGCTCGAATCGGGCGACCTGTCCGGCAAGCCGGGCGCCACGCAGATGCTGTTCGGGCTGACCGGGGTCAAGGCTGCGCGCGTGCTCGTCGTCGGCCTCGGCGAGACGAAGAAATTCGACGCGGCGCGCTACGCGAAGACCAGCAGCGATGCCGCGCGCGTGCTGAAAGGCCTGCCGATCGACAGCGCCGTCTCCTACCTGAGCGAACTCGACGTGCCCGGCAAGGATCTCGCCTGGAAACTGCGCACGGCCGCGCTGGCGAGCGATGCGCAGGCGTACAAGTACACCACCACGTTCAAGCCGCGCGACAAGGCGAAGACGCCGGAATTCCACGCGATTGCATTCGCCGCCGCGGCCGGCGCCGACGAGACCGCGCTGACCCAGGCGACGGCGATCGCCAAAGGCGTGCGCTTCGCGCGCCAGCTCGGCAACCTGCCGCCGAACATCTGCAC
>DAIMZS010000152.1:6354-7866 GCA_036733825.1 Rudaea sp. | reverse complement strand
GCCTCGGCGGCATTGGTGCGCGGTATGATCAGACCGCGGCCGGCATGCGCGGTTTTCAATGCGGCCGGCAGCACACCGGTCACCGCGCGCAGTTCGCCCGACAGCGCAAGTTCGCCGAGGAATTCATAACGCGTTAGCGCGTCCTTCGGCACATGCCCCGCGGCAGCGAGGATGCCGAGCGCGATCGGGAGGTCGAAGCGGCCGCCGTCCTTCGGCAAATCCGCCGGCGCCAAGCTGACGGTCACCCGGCGCGCCGGATATTCGATTTGCGCATTCTGGATCGCGACGCGCACGCGATCGCGCGCTTCCTTGACCGTAGCCTCAGGCAGACCGACGATCGAAGTGCCGGGCAAGCCGCCGGAAAGATGCACTTCGACCGTCACCGCGGGCGCCGCCACGCCGTCCTGGGCGCGGCTGTGGACGACGGCGAGACTCATGGGTCTGCAACGATCGCCGTACCAAAAACATCCGTGTTCAGCTGCCGATCCTGGCAGTGTCCCCGAGCGCCCTTCCGAGGTAGGGCGTTCATCCAAGATTCCGCGTGCGGCCGTGCCGGTTCAAATTGCTGTCCGTGCAAGAAGGGATGCATTGCATGCCACCCGGACGACGAGCCGTGATCGCCGCAACCGTCGGCGCTCAGCGCCGATGTGGGTTCACGACCGTCCGCGGAAAACCTGGGTCTCATCGGCGATGCCGACGACCGCAATTCAGTGAGGTGTCGCCTTTCCGGCCAGCAGGGCCTCGAGTTCGGCGACACGGCGTTCGAGCGATTCGACAATCTCGCGCGTGCGCAGCAGCACGCAGCGCTGCACGTCGAACTCCTCGCGCGTGACCAGGTCGAGCCGGCGCAGCCCCGAGCGCAGCGTGTCCTTGAAATTCGCCGACAGATCGTCCTGGGCGTCCTGGAAACCGGGGGGAACGAGCTCGACCAAGCGGCGGGCCAGGTCGTCAAGCGGGGAAGCGGCAATCACGGCGAACCTCTCGACAGGGTGGTATGCAACGGACGAAGCACAGCCTAGATGAACGGCTTCGACGCGACAGTGGAAGTTTACTGATTCGTATGTAGGAAAATTCCTACAGAACGGACAAAAACCGGACAGGAAAAGGACAACAGCACGACAAACGCTTTTTCGGTATAGTCGGACTACACGAAACCCTGTTGACAAACTATGAAATTGGTCACGGCCATCATCAAACCGTTCAAGCTCGACGACGTGCGCCAGGCGCTCGCCGAGGTGGGCGTGCAAGGCATCACGGTGACCGAGGTCAAGGGTTTCGGCCGGCAAAAAGGGCATACCGAGCTGTATCGCGGCGCGGAATACGTCGTCGATTTCCTGCCCAAGATCAAAATCGAGATTGCGGTCGCCGAAAACCTCGTCGAACGCGTCGTCGAAACGATTCTTGCCTCCGCCAACAGCGGCAAGATCGGCGACGGCAAGATCTTCGTCCACGATCTGGAGCAGGTGATCCGCATCCGCACCGGCGAGACGGGGGCCGACGCGCTGTAGGCGT
>DAIMZS010000152.1:1920-6254 GCA_036733825.1 Rudaea sp. | reverse complement strand
CGTTTGGCCGTCTATACCGCTCAATGGAATATTTTGACGCGACGCAGCAGATGTGCTTAAGTCGCATTGTGGCATACCCACATAACCGAAGCGGCGCCAGGACGCGCCCGCTTTGTCGTCGCCAGATGCCGGCAGATCGGAACGATTACGCTACATCGAGCAAGAGCAGGTTCGACCATGTTGCAACAACGCGCTAATACGCTGTATGACCCTTCGTTTGAACACGACAGCTGCGGTTTCGGGCTGATCGCGAACATCGACGGGAAAGCCAGCAAATGGGTCATCGACCAGGCGTTTGCGACGCTGGCGAAAATGTCGCATCGCGGCGGCATCGGCGCGGACGGCATTACCGGCGACGGCTGCGGCATCCTGCTCTATCGCCCGTTCGGCTGGCTGCGCGCGCTCGCGGCCGAGGCCGGGATTGCGCTCGGCGAACGCTTCGCCTCGGGCCACGTCTTTCTCGACCGCCGCGATGACTCGCGCGCGCAAGCTCAGAAGACTGAGCTTGCGAACCGGCTTCGCGCGGAAGGCCTCGTCGTCGCCGGCTGGCGCGAAGTGCCGGTCGACGCGCGCGCCTGCGGGCCGATCGGCGAGTCGCACCGTCCGCGCGTCGAGCAAATCTTCGTCGACGCGCCGGCCGGCATGGACGAAGGTCCGTTCGACCGCGCGCTGTTCCGCGCCCGCCGTCTCGCCGAGAAGACATTCGCGGACGACGTGCACTTCTACGTCGTCACTCTGTCTGCGGCGACGTTCGCGGCCAAGGCCATGGTCGCGCCGGGCCAGCTGCGTGCTGCGTTTCCCGATTTCTCGCATCCGAGCCTGGAAGCGAGCGCCGCGGTGTTCCACCAGCGCTTCTCGACCAACACGATGCCGCACTGGCGCCTGGCGCAGCCGTTCCGCCTGCTCGCGCACAACGGCGAAATCAACACGATCAAGGCCAACCGCAACTGGGCGACCGCGCGCGCGGGCAAGTACAAGTCGAAGCTCGTGGACTTTTCCGACCTCGGCGAGCTGGTGACGACGAAGGGTTCCGACTCGCAAAGCCTCGACAACATGCTCGAAGTGCTGGTCGCCGGCGGCCTCGACGTACTGCTCGCGATGCGCGTGCTGATTCCGCCGGCGTGGTCGTCGCGCGAAGATATCGACGAAGACCTCGAGGCGTTCTACGAATATTACGCGCTGCACACCGAGCCGTGGGACGGCCCGGCCGGCATCGTGCTCTGCGACGGCCGTCACGCGGCTTGCGCGCTGGACCGCAACGGCCTGCGCCCGGCGCGCTGGGCGCGTTCGGACGACAACCACGTCATCGTCGCCTCGGAAGCCGGCCTGTGGGACGTGCCGGATTCGCGCATCGTCGCCAAGGGCCGCCTCGGACCGGGCGAAATGATCGCGGTCGATCTGGTCGAGCACAAACTGCTCGACAGCGCCGCGATCGACGCGGTCAACCGCGCGCGCGCGCCGTACAAAAAGTGGCTGCGCCAGGAGATGACTTATCTCGAATCGCATCTGATCGATCCGGCCTTGGCGGCTGAACCGTTCTCGCCCGAAGTGCTGGCGCGCTATCAGAAGCAGTTCGCGCTGACGCGCGAGGAGCGCGATGTCATTCTGAAAACGCTGGCCGAAGACGAAGCCGAGGCCACCGGTTCGATGGGCGACGACACGCCGATCGCGGTGCTCTCGCGGCAGTCGCGTCCGCTGTACGAATATTTTCGCCAGTCGTTCGCGCAGGTGACGAATCCGCCGATCGATCCGCTGCGCGAGCGCTTGGTCATGTCGCTGACCACGCAGATCGGTCTGGAAGGCAACGTGTTCGACATGGCGCCCGACAACGCCAAGCAGGTGCTGCTCAACTCGCCGATCCTCTCGCAGCGCAAGCTGCGCCAGGTGCTGGCGCTGCCGCACATCGCGCCGGCGAACATCAAGCTCGACCTGTATTACGACGAGAAGATCGGTCTCAAGGCCGCGCTCGAAGATCTCTGCGACCGCGCCGAAGACGCGGTGCGCAGCGGCACGATGCTGATCCTGCTGTCCGACCGCTACCCGGTGCCGGGCCTGCTGCCGATCCACGCGCTGCTCGCGACCGGTGCCGTGCACGCGCGCCTGACCCAGAAGCAGCTGCGCTGCGACTGCAACATCCTCGTCGAGACCGGCAACGCGCGCGACGCGCACCACTTCGCCTGCCTGATCGGCTTCGGCGCGACCGCGGTGTACCCGTACCTGTCGTACCAGACCTTGTTCGACATGAACAAGCACGGCCAACTCAAGGGCCGCCAGGGCGAACCGCCGAGCGAGATCGGCCGCAGCTATCGCCGCGGCATCCAGAAGGGCCTGCTCAAGATCATCTCGAAGATGGGCATCGCGACGATCGCCGGTTATCGCGGCGCGCAGCTGTTCGAGATCGTCGGCCTCGATCAAGACGTCGTCGATCTGTGCTTCCCGGGCACGCCCTCGCGCATCGGCGGCGCCGGCTTCGCCGAGATTCAGAGCGAATACAAGGCGCAGTCGATCGCCGCGCGCGACCCGAACTATGCGCTGCCGCCGGGCGGCCTGATGAAGGCGCTGCCGGGCGGCGAATTCCATATGTACAACCCCGACGTCGTCGGTTCGCTGCAGCTTGCGGTGCGCACCGGCGACTCCAAGCTGTACCGGAAATACGCCGATGCGGTCGACCAGCGCGTGCCGGCCGCGCTGCGCGACCTGCTCGCCGTGCAGCCGGTCGGCGCGCCCGTGCCGCTCGAGGAAGTCGAGCCGGTCGAAACGATTCTGAAGCGCTTCGACTCGGCCGGCATGTCGCTCGGCGCGCTCTCGCCCGAGGCGCACGAATCGCTCGCGATCGCGATGAACCGCCTCGGCGCACGCAGCAACTCGGGCGAAGGCGGCGAAGACCCGGTGCGCTACGGCACCGAGAAGATGTCGAAGATCAAACAGGTCGCCTCGGGTCGTTTCGGCGTGACGCCGGCCTATCTGGTCAACGCCGAAGTGCTGCAGATCAAGATCGCCCAGGGCGCCAAGCCCGGCGAAGGCGGCCAGCTGCCGGGGCACAAGGTCAACAGCCTGATCGCGCGCTTGCGCTACGCACGTCCCGGCATCGGCCTGATTTCGCCGCCGCCGCATCACGATATCTATTCGATCGAAGACTTGGCGCAGCTGATCTACGACTTGAAGGAAGTGAATCCGTCTGCGCTCGTCTCGGTCAAGCTCGTCGCCAACGCCGGCGTCGGCACGATCGCCGCAGGCGTGGCCAAAGCCAACGCCGACCTCATCACGATCTCCGGCCACGACGGCGGCACCGGCGCGAGCCCGCTGACCTCGATCCGCTACGCCGGCTCGCCGTGGGAGCTGGGTCTGTCGGAAACGCAGCAGACGCTCGTGCGCAACGGCCTGCGCGAGCGCGTAATCGTGCAGACCGACGGCGGCCTGAAGACCGGCCTCGACGTGATCAAGGCGGCGATGCTCGGCGCGCAGTCGTTCGGCTTCGGCACCGCGCCGATGGTCGCGCTCGGCTGCAAGTATCTGCGCATCTGCCACCTGAATTCCTGCGCGACCGGCGTGGCCACGCAGAACGACGAGCTACGCAAGAAACACTACGACGGCCCGCCCGAGCAGGTCGTCAACTTCTTCCGCTTCGTCGCCGAGGACGTGCGTGCGCATCTGGCGCGCCTTGGCGCGCGCCGGCTCGACGAGATCATCGGCCGCACCGATCTGCTCAGCCAGCGCGAAGGCGCGACGGTGAAGCAGAACAAGCTCGATCTGTCGCCGCTGCTCGGCACGGATTTGAGCAAGGACGCGCCGGCCTGCGCCGCGGCGCCGATTCCGCAGAGCGATCTCGCCAAACGCATCGCCGCGGACACGAAAGCGGCGATCGAAAACGCTACGGGCGGCGAGTTCCACTACACGGTCGTCAACACCGACCGCGCGATCGGCGCGCGCATTTCCGGTGAGGTCGCGCGCAAGCACGGCGATCAAGGCATGGCGGCGAATCCGATCACGCTGCGCCTGTCCGGCGCCGCGGGTCAGAGCCTCGGCGCGTGGAACGCAGGCGGCGTGCACATCGTGCTCGACGGCGAAGCGAACGACGGCGTCGGCAAGGGCATGGCCGGCGGCCGCATCGTCGTGCGTCCGCCGAGAGGCGCGGGTTTTCCGAGCCACGAATCGTCGATCGTCGGCAACACCTGTCTGTACGGCGCGACCGGCGGCGAGTTCTACGCCGCGGGCCGCGCGGGCGAGCGCTTCGCCGTGCGCAACTCGGGCGCGCTCGCCGTCGTCGAAGGCGTGGGCGATCACTGCTGCGAATACATGACCGGCGGCACCGTCGTCGTGCTCGGCCGCTGCGG
>DAIMZS010000152.1:0-1820 GCA_036733825.1 Rudaea sp. | reverse complement strand
ACGCAGATGAGATCAAGAGCGGAGTTTGCTTCCGAATTTTTATCTGAGTCCATCCGCGTTCATCTGCGGACCAAACGCTTTTGATACGAGTAAAAAAGTGAAAAAAGATAATTTTCCATTTCTGCGCTTTCCCCGCGAGCTGCCGCGCGAGCTCAACGTGCCCGTGCGCGTGCTCGGCTACGGCGAGATCCACACGACATTCACCGGCGAGCAGGTCACCGAGCAAGCCTCGCGCTGCATCGACTGCGGCAATCCGTACTGCTCGTGGGGCTGCCCGCTCAACAATCACATTCCGCGCTGGCTCGAACTCGCGCGCGAAGGCCGCGTCGAAGACGCCGCCGCGTTGATGCACGAGACCAATCCGCTGCCCGAGATCTGCGGCCGCATCTGCCCGCAGGACCGTCTCTGCGAACAAGCGTGCACGCTCGAAACCGGCTTCGGCGCGGTGACGATCGGCGCGATCGAGCGCTCGATCACCGACGAAGCGTTCAAGCGCGGCTGGCGGCCGAAGCTCGACGATGTCGAGCCTACGGGTAAACGCGTCGCCGTCGTCGGTGCGGGTCCCGGCGGACTCGCCGCGGCCGACGTGCTCGCGCGTTCGGGTATTGCGGTCGAAGTGTTCGATCGCTACGAAGAAATCGGCGGGCTGCTCACTTTCGGTATTCCGCCGTTCAAGCTCGACAAAAAGATCGTCGACACGCGCCGCGACGTGCTCGAAGGGATGGGAGTGAAATTCCGCCTCAACACCGAGGTCGGCCGCGATGTGGATTTTTCCGCCTTGGTGAAAGACTACGACGCGGTCTTCCTCGCCACCGGTGCGTACAAGTTCGTCGATGGCCAGTTGCGCGGCCAGACGCTGCCTGGCGTGCACGCGGCGCTGCCGTTCCTGATCGCGAACATGCGCCGCCTGCTCGGCACCGCCACCGCGGCCGACGTGATGCCGGAATTGCTCGGCAAGCGCGTCGTCGTGCTCGGCGGCGGCGACACGTCGATGGACTGCGTGCGCACGAGCGTGCGCCACGACGCCGAGAGCGTCACCCTCGTCTATCGACGCGACGAAGCCAACATGCCCGGCTCGCGCCGCGAGGTGAAGTACAGCCGCGACGAAGGCGTCGAGTTCCTGTTCCAGCGCCAGCCGCTGGAAATCCTCGGCGATGCCCACGGCGTCACCGGCGTGCGCGTCGGTCAGACGCGCCTCGTCGACGACGGCAGCGGCCGTGCGCGCTCCGAAGTCATTCCGGGCAGCGAGGAAGTGCTGCCGGCCGATGTCGTCATCCTCGCGTTCGGCTTCCTGCCCGAGCCGCCGTCATGGGCGACGGCCAACGGCATCGAGTTTGCGCCCAACGGCAAAGTCGTCCTCGGCGGCGGCGATCGCCATCCGCTGCAGACCACGAACCCCAAGGTCTTCGCCGGCGGCGACATGTGGCGCGGCGCCGATCTCGTCGTGCGCGCGGTGCTCGACGGCCGCGAGGCGGCGAAGCAGATCAAGCAGATGTTCGCCGAGCAGGCAGCGACCGCGGAAGCGGAAATCGCCTGATCGCAGCAACATCTAGTCCTTCCATTCGATCGCAAATCTTATGTTTGAAACCCTGACCTCACCCGCGCCCGACAAAATCCTCGCCCTAATCGCGCTGTTCCGCGACGACGCCCGTCCGAACAAAGTCGATCTCGGCGTCGGCGTGTACAAAGACCGCCAAGGCCGCACGCCGATCATGCAATCGGTGCGCGACGCCGAGCAGATCCTGTTTGCCGAACAAACGACGAAGACCTATCTCGGTCTCGCCGGCGACACCGCGTTCGACGCGGCGATGATCGGCTTG
>DAIMZS010000151.1:0-7867 GCA_036733825.1 Rudaea sp. | reverse complement strand
ACCGGCGAGGTGCTGATGAGCCAGAACGTCGAGCAGGGCGACATCTGGCGCATGTGCCAGGTCAAGGACGCGGCGATCCGCGACTGGGTCAAGCTCGCGGTCACACGCGCGCGCAACTCGGGCATGCCGGTGGTGTTCTGGCTGGACGCCTATCGTCCGCACGAGGCGCAGCTGATCACCAAAGTGAAGATGTACCTGCACGAGCACAACACCGCCGGGCTCGACATCCAGATCATGAGCCAGGTGCGCGCGATGCGTTACACGCTCGAGCGCGTGATCCGCGGGCTCGACACGATCAGCGCCACCGGCAACATCCTGCGCGATTATCTCACTGACCTGTTCCCGATCATGGAACTGGGCACCTCGGCCAAGATGCTGTCGATCGTGCCGCTGATGGCCGGCGGCGGCATGTACGAAACCGGCGCCGGTGGTTCGGCGCCCAAGCACGTGCAGCAGTTGGTCGAGGAAAACCATCTGCGCTGGGATTCGCTCGGTGAATTCCTCGCCCTGGCCGTGAGTCTCGAGGAGCTCGGCATCAAGAACGATAACGCCAAGGCCAAGGTGCTGGCCCGCGCGCTCGACGCCGCCACCGGCAAGCTGCTCGACAACAACAAGGGTCCCACTCCGAAGACCGGACAGCTCGACAACCGCGGCAGTCATTTCTACCTGACGCTGTATTGGGCCCAGGCGCTGGCCGCGCAGACCGAGGACGGCGAACTCGCCGCGCGCTTCAAGCCGCTGGCCGATGCCCTCGCCGCCGGTGAAACGAAGATCGTCGACGAACTCGCGGCCGTGCAAGGCCAGCCGGCCGACATCGGCGGCTATTATCTGCCCGACGCGGATAAAACGAACGCGGTGATGCGGCCGAGCGCGACCTTCAACGCGGCATTGGCGGCGCTCGCGGGCTAAGAAACCTCAGAACAAGCCGCTCTTTGCCGTCATCCCAGCGAAAGCTGGGATCCAGCTCTTTGCATACCCGCATAAAGGCTGGATTCCAGCTTTCGCTGGAATGACGAGCGATGAGAAATCGTAAACTTGATACGCTTGCACGCCTTCTCGTCCCTTCGAAAAGCGAGCAAACCCATGGCCGAACCCGCCTATACCGCGCCCGCCGGTGGCGCCAGGATTGCTATCCAGAACGGCAGGCTCAACGTTCCGGACAATCCGATCATCCCGTTCATCGAAGGCGACGGCACCGGCGCCGACATCTGGCGCGCCTCGGTGCGCGTGCTCGACGCGGCGGTGGCCAAGGCTTACGGCGGCAAGAAGAAAATCCATTGGCTTGAAGTATTCGCCGGCGAGAAGTCGAACAACCAGTTCGGCACCTGGCTGCCGAATTCCACCGTCGATGCCTGCCGCGACTATCTCGTTTCGATCAAGGGCCCGCTGACCACGCCGGTCGGCGGCGGCATCCGCTCGCTCAACGTCGCGCTGCGCCAGATGCTCGACCTTTACGTCTGCCTGCGCCCGGTGCGCTGGTTCAAGGGCGTGCCCTCGCCGGTGAAGACGCCGGAAAAAGTGGACATGGTGATCTTTCGCGAGAACACCGAGGACATCTACGCCGGTATCGAATACGCGGCCGGTTCCGAGGCCGCACAGAAGTTGCTGGACTTCATCGCGCAGAACGATCCGAAGGCGTTCGACAAGATCCGCTTCGGCACCGTAGCCAAGTCGCAGGAATGGCAGAAGCTGCTGGAATCCATCGGTGCGCCGCACCGCGATGTCGGCCTGCAGGTGGGCATTGGCATCAAGCCGGTGAGCTACCTCGGCACCGAGCGCCTCGTACACAGCGCGATCGGCTACGCGATCCAGAACAAGCGCAAGTCGGTGACCCTGGTGCACAAGGGCAACATCATGAAGTTCACCGAGGGCGCGTTCCGCAACTGGGGCTACGAGGTCGCCGAGAAGTTCTTCCCGAACCACACCTACACCTGGGAAACCTGGGAGAAGACCAAGGCGGCCAAGGGTGAAGCCGAGGCGAACGCCGAGCAGAAAGCCGCGCTCGCCGCGGGCAAGGTGCTGATCAAAGACGCGATCGCCGACATCACGCTGCAGCAGGTGCTCACGCGTCCGGACGAGTTCGACGTGATCGCCACGCTCAACCTCAACGGCGATTATCTCAGCGATGCGCTCGCCGCACAGGTCGGCGGCATCGGCATCGCGCCGGGCGGCAACATCAACTATCTCACCGGTCACGCCGTGTTCGAGGCCACCCACGGCACCGCGCCGAAGTACGCGAACCTCGACAAGGTCAATCCGGGTTCGGTGATTCTCTCCGGCGAAATGATGCTGCGCTACCTGGGCTGGACCGAAGCGGCGGACGCGATCATCTCCGCGATGGACAAGGCGATCGCGAACAAGCGCGTCACCTATGACTTCGCCCGTCTGATGGATGGCGCTACCGAAGTGAAGTGTTCGGAATTCGGCGACGAGCTGATCAAGAACCTGTGATGCCTCTCGCCGGGGCGTGCGCCGCCGCGCCCCGGTCTTCTCTCAGCGCAATCCCACCAGTCGCGGGTGCGATGCGCTTTCGCACTTTTGCTTCGCATTCTCGGCGCATTGCGCCTCGATCACACGTTGCTCCTCGCGCGCGATGCGCACGACTTCGGTGGGTGAAAGATGCTGGTCCGTGAACAGCAGGCCCAGCGCCGTCCGATCGAAATGCTTCAGCCAGTTGGCCATGGGGTTCTCCACAAGCAGCCTTGATGGAGATGCAAGATAGGCTTGTCTGCTTTCAAGAAAAAGCGATACTTTTGCAAGCCAGAGTTGAGCGGAATTCAAAGCTGTGCTCTTCCTTCTCCCGCCGGGAGAAGGTGGCGCGAAGCGCCGGATGAGGGTCCGGTTCTGGCAAGAGTTCGGGCGATCCGAACCCTCAACCGCCCCTTCGGGGCACCTTCTCCCGAAGGGAGAAGGAAAAGGCAGAAGTTCCATGAGCAAACCACCCCTGCACACCCTGCAAGCCTTCGTGACCGTCGCGCGCGAGAAGAACCTCACGCGCGCCGCCGCGCAGATGAATCTCACCGTCAGCGCGCTGAGTCATCAGATGCGCATGCTCGAGGAGCGCCTCGGCCAAACCCTGCTGACGCGCGGTCCGCGCGGCGTGAGCCTGACGCCCCACGGCGAACGCCTGCTCGATAACGTCGCCGCGCATATCGACGGCATCGAGCGCGTGTTCGCGCGCCTGCGCGAAAAGCCGGCGAACACGCTGACGATCAGCGCGCTGCCGTCGTTTTCCTCGAGTTGGCTGATGCCGCGGCTGCCGGCGTTCATGGCGCGGCATCCCGGCCTCGAATTCAATCTGCAGACGACGACCGCCGTGGTCGATTTCGAGCGCGAGCCAGTCGACGCCGCGCTGCGCTATGGCGCGGGCGTCTGGCCCGGCGTGACCTCGGAGCATTTGCTCGCCGAGCAGCTCGTGCCGCTCGCGCATCCGAAATGGCTCAAGCAGCTCGGCAGGCCGAAGCCGGCCGATCTCGCGCACTGGCCGCTGCTCGGCGAATACGACGACAACAGCGCGCTGTGGCGGCGCTGGTTCGCCGAATTCGGCGGCGCGCTGCCGAAGCGGTACGTGGCGAGCTTCACCGACGTGGAGCTGCTGCACAAGGCGGCCGCGCAGGGGCTCGGCGTCGCGATGGGGCGTTTGCTGCTCGCCAAACCGTTGATCGACAACGGCGGCCTCGTCGTGCTCACGCGCGAGCGCATGCCGGCGCGCTACGGCCATCATCTCGTCTATCCCGCGCGCTCGGCGAAACATCCGCCGCTGCTCGCCTTTCGCGAATGGCTGCACGAGGAAATCGCGCAGCGAGCGCCGCCGCGCAAAAACGTCAGGCAAAAAAAAGCCCCGAGAGTTTAGGGGGGAACTCTCGGGGCCGGGTCCGAAGGCGGATCTGGGGAGGGATCGGCCTTCGTGGGCTGGACCCAGGGAGGCGGGCCAGCCGATGGTGCCGTTGCGTGCACCGATGAATTAGTTGCGGTTGAAGGGCCGAAAGTTCAAGGCGCGCCGAAAAATTGTCCTGATCGGTTTAGTTTTCATTCATGCGCTTGAAAATCAAATAGTTGCGCGGTTGAAATACGACGACTTTCGTCGACATGAAGAAAAGTTCATCTAACGCCGCGCAAAGATTCCGTTAAAGGGTAGCGCTACCGCTCATGGCGCACAAAAATTCAGTGCGCCTCGTCCCAGTTGTCGCCGATGCCGATGTCGACAATCAGCGGCACCGAAAGATCCGCCGCCTGCATCATCCGCTCGCGCACGCCGTCGGCAATTTTCTGCGCCGCGTCCGCGCGCACCTCGAACACCAGTTCGTCGTGCACCTGCATGATCATGCGCGCCGCGCCGTCGAGTGAGCGCAGCCACGCATCGACCGCGATCATCGCGCGCTTGATGATGTCGGCGGCGGTGCCCTGCATCGGCGCATTGATCGCCGCGCGCTCGGCGCCCGCGCGCAGGCCTTGGTTCTTCGAATGGATTTCGTTGAGATACAGGCGCCGGCCGAACAGCGTTTCGACATAGCCGTCGCGGTGCGCCTGCTCGCGCGTTTCGTTCATGAACGCCTGCACGCCCGGGTAGCGTTCGAAGTAGCGCTTTACGTACTCGTTCGCCTCGCCGCGCTCGATGCCGAGCTGGCGCGCGAGGCCCCACGGGCTCATGCCGTACATCAGGCCGAAATTGATCGCCTTCGCTGCGCGGCGCTGATTGCCGTCCACCGCGTCGGGCGGCACGCCGAACACTTCGGCGGCGGTGGCGCGGTGCACGTCCTGGTTGCCGTGAAACGCGGCGAGCAGGCCCGCATCGCCCGACAGGTGCGCCATGATGCGCAGCTCGATCTGCGAGTAGTCGGCGGCGAGAATCTTGAAACCGCTCGGCGCGATAAAGGCTTGGCGGATGCGCCGGCCTTCCTCGGTGCGGATCGGAATGTTCTGCAGGTTCGGATCGTTCGACGACAGCCGCCCCGTCGCGGCGACGGCCTGGTGATAGCTCGTGTGCACGCGCCCGTCGCGCGGATTGACCGCCTCGGGCAGCTTGTCGGTATAAGTCGAACGCAGCTTGGCCAAGGTGCGGTAATCGAGGATCAGGCGCGGCAGTTCGTGCTGGTTGGCGAGCGCTTCGAGCGCTTCTTCGTTCGTCGACGGCTGGCCGGTCGGTGTCTTGATCGACACGGGCAATTTCAAGTCCTCGTAGAGCAGCGCCTGCAGCTGCTTGGGCGAATCCAGGCTGAAGTGGCGGCCGGCCATCTCGTACGCGCGCTGCTGGATTTCGAGCAGGCGCTTGCCGAGTTCGTTGCTCTGCTTCTTCAGCTTGCCGATGTCGATCAGCACGCCGGTCTGCTCCATGCGCGCGAGCACGGGCACGAGCGGCATTTCGATTTCGTCGAACACCTTCTGCAGCTTGGGTTCGGTTTCGAGTTTCGCCCACAACGCCTCGTGCAGACGCAGCGTGATGTCCGCGTCCTCGGCCGCGTAATCGGCGGCGCGGCGCACGTCAACCTGCGAGAACGCGATCTGCTTGGCGCCCTTGCCGGTCACGTCCTCGTAGTGGATCGTGTCGACGCCGAGATATTTCTTCGCCAGCGTGTCCATGTCGTGGCGGTTTCCCGACGAATTCCACACGTAGGATTCGAGCATCGAGTCGTAGCGCACGCCGCGCACGTCGATGCCGTAGATCGACAGCACGTTCATATCGTACTTCGCGTGCTGGCCCAATTTATACTTTTTCGCATCTTCCAGGATCGGACGCAGCGCGTCGAGCACGGCCGTGCGGTCGAGCTGCGCCGGCGCGCCCGGATAATCGTGCGCGAGCGGCACGTAGGCCGCATGGCCCGGCTCGGTCGCGAACGAGACGCCGACGATCTCGGCGCGCATCGGATCGAGGCCGCTCGTTTCGGTGTCGATGCAGATCAGCTCGGCATGGTTCAGACGCGCGAGCCATTCGTCGAATTGTATTTGGGTCAGAATGAGTTCGTAGTTCTTTTGCTCATCATCCCCGCGCAGGCGGGAATCCGGTTCTTGCCCTTCGCCCCGGGTTTCATCGCTACGATTCTCATGCGTGACGGAAGAAGCGGATTCGCGTGGGAGCAAGGGTGAAGATGCATCCGCCGCCGCACTTGCCGCATTGTCCAACTCCTTCAACGCCGCCTTGAACTCGTAACGCGTATAAAACTCGCGCAACTTGTCGACGTCCGCCTCGCGCAGCACGAGATCGATCGCTTTCTCGGCAAGCTCCACATCGGTCTTGATGATCGTGAGCGAGCGCGACAGCGGCAGCTGCGGCAGCGCCTTGCGCAGGTTCTCGCCGATCTTGCCGGCGATCTTGTCCGCATTCGCGATCACCGCCTCGAGCGTGCCGTATTCGCCGAGCCATTTCGCCGCGGTTTTCGGGCCGCATTTTTCGACGCCGGGAATGTTGTCGACGGTGTCGCCCATCAGCGCGAGGTAATCGGCGATCTGATCGGCGCGCACGCCGAACTTCTCGACCACGCCCGCCTCGTCGAGCGTCGTGCTCGTCATCGTGTTGACGAGCTTGATATGCGCGTCGACGAGCTGCGCCATGTCCTTGTCGCCGGTCGACACGGTGACCTCGATGCCGTGCGCCGCCGCCTGTTTGGCCAGCGTGCCGATCACGTCATCGGCTTCGACGCCGTCGACGCACAGGATCGGAATGCCGAGCGCCTCGACCATCTGCAGCATCGGCGCGATCTGCGCGGCGAGATCTTCCGGCATCGCCGAGCGCGTCGCCTTGTATTCGGGATAGAGGTCGTCGCGGAAGGTCTTTCCCGGCGCGTCGACGACGAAGGCGACATAGTCGGGCTTCGACTTCAAGGCGAGGCGCACCATGTTGTGCACGGTCAGCAGCGCGCCGGTCGGCTCGCCGGCGCGGGTCGCGAAATGCTTGTCGTACGTGGCGTGGTAGCCGCGGTACAAATAGCCGGAACCGTCGATGAGGATCAGAGTCTTGGCAGACATGCGCAGCGCGAATTCTTCAGGGGCCGTGAGCTTGGGCCAGGCGTGACCGATTTGCAATTGTGAACGGCGCGCAAACGTGCGCGCTTTCATCCCGTTTTCACCCGCGCTTTGTTATTCTCACTCCGGGATTTCTGATGGAGTAGTGTCATGCGCAAGTTGCTCCCGATCGCACTCGCTTGCGGACTGATCGCCGCCCAGGCTCACGCTCAAGGTCAGAAGAAAACCGATGACGGTCTGCCGCCCGTGCAGCCGCCGCCGGCGATGGACGAACCGGCCGCGCAGTCGGCGCCAGCCGCCCCGCCGGGCAGTGCGAGGACGGTGCCGCTCGCGAACTCCGACGCCGACGCGAAGGCCGCCGCCGAGGAAGCCAAGCGCCGCGCCGCGCAGCCCGTGCCCGCGCTGCCGCCCGAGCCCGAAAAGAAATTCGACAGCCCCGGTTTGCCGCCCGAAGTGCAGAAGGCGGCGGAGGCAACCGAATTGCCCGTCGTCACCGTTCGCCAGGAAGGCAACGAGACGATCACCGAATACCGCAAACGCGGCAAACTCTTCGCTCAGTATTTCAAATCGCAGGAAACGGGCGCGGAGAAATGGTACGTCGACCCGGCGTACAAGGGTCCCATGCCGCCAGATCTCGATGCCGGCATGCACGGGAAACCGGGTGCGGTCCAGTACAAGGTGTTTGGCTGGTAACCTCGCCTAGCTCGTCATTCCTGCTCCTTCGCCGTCATTCCGGCGGTTTTTAACAGCCGAATGGCTGGTCAAGCCGGAATCCAATGCCTTTGCTCTCTCGCTCGTCATTCCAGCGCAAGCTGGAATCCAGCTTTTGCTGTTTTGTTTTTTAAAAGCCAGGGCTTCCACTCGCCTACGGCGAGCGGGTCACTTCTCTTTGCTCGTGCAAAGAGAA
>DAIMZS010000150.1:4095-7924 GCA_036733825.1 Rudaea sp. | reverse complement strand
TCCTTGTTGCCCGCGCTGGAGTATTCGCCCAGCAACTGCCCCGCTTCGTCGTAGACGAACGTCGTGGCGACGAAGGTGCCGCCCACCGGGCCGGTGGATTTAGTCACCCGCTCGCCTTTGCCGTTGTAGCCGTAGGTCGCCTGCGGCGTCCCCGCGATCGTTGCCGCGCTGTTCAGGCCGGTCAGCCGATTGCGATCGTCGTAGCTCAGCGTGTTGCTGTTCGCACTCGTCGTATTGCCGTTCGCATCGTAGCTGCGTGCATTGGTGCCAACGCTCTGCAACCGGTGCGTGGTCAGCGGGCTCGGATAGGTGTACGCGGTCGTGCCTGCGCTGGTCGTGTCGCCGGTGCGGTCGCCGGTCTTGTTGTAGGTGAAGCTTTCGATCGTCGCTGTCGGGTTGGCGATATTAGTGAGCCGATACAGCGGATCGTATTGATAGCTTTGAGTTGGGCTCGTCGCCCCGACCGTACTGCTCGCACTGGTCAGATTGCCGAGCACGTCCACCGTGGCGTCCACGATCAGGCCGTTCGGATCCGAACTGACCACCTTGTCGATCGCGTAGTCCGCATCGTAACTCTTGCTCAGCGTGCGGCCGTTACCGAACGTAAGCTGGCCGAGCGGGCCGAACGGCAAATACGTTGCGGCGCCGATCAGCGTCTGCGGCGTCGCCGTTGCGCTGGTTTGGTAGGTCGCTTGGGTAATCTGGCCCAGGGTATTGCGTGTGTAGGCGACGATCGCCCCGCTCGGATAGGTGATGGTGCTGATCCGGTCGGCCAGGGTGTAGGCATAGCTCACCGTCGAGATGACACCTCCGCTCGTCTGCTGCTTGCTCAGCACATTGCCGCGGCGGTCGTAGCAGTACACCGTGCTGCCGCTGCTGTCGGTGATTTGGGTCAGGCGGCCGGTGTTGAAGCAACCGCTCGCCGTCTGGTCGTAGGTGTAGGTGACGTTAAGGCTGCTCGTCGGATAGGCGATGCCGATCAGCCGGTTCAGCGCATCGTAGGTATAGGTGGTGGTAATGCCACGCGCGTCGGTCTGCGTGATCCGGTTGCCGGCCGCATCGTAGGTGTATCCGCTGGTGCCGGTGTCGGGGCTTTGCAACTGGGTGAGGTTGTTCAGGCCGTCGTAGGCGTAGCCGGTGACCAGGCCGTCCGGGTCGGTCACGCTGCGCAGGTTGTCGCGCGCGTCGTAGGTATATTGGGTGGTCGTGTTGGCCGTGCCGCCGGTGCCGGCGTGGTCCTGCAGGGTTTTGATCAGGCGATTGAGCGGATCGACTTGCTGCTCGCTGCCGATGCCGTTGCCGTCCACCGAGTAGATCGCGTTGCCGTTGCCGTCGTAGCCGTTCGTGTAGGTGATGCCGGACGGCGCCGACTCGGCCGGGTTCTGATACGTCTGCACCGCGGTGCCGGCCGCGTTGAGCGTCTTGGTCAGGTGATTGAGCTGATCGTACTGGCGCGACAGCGAACGGGTCAGTGTGCCGCTCGGATCCTTTGTGTCTTCCTTGGTGCGGTTGCCGGCGGCGTCGAGGGTGTAGTGGATCGTGTCGCCGACGTTGTCGGCGATGTCAGTCAGGCGATGGGCGGCGTCGTAGGTGTAGGCGAGATACGCGCCGTCCGGCTGGGTGATCTTCGTCACCTGGCCGACGTTGTCATAGGCGAAGGTAGTCGTCGCGTCGTTCGCGGAGGGCGAGCCAGACGCGTTGGCGCGCACGGTGCGCGTGAGCAGCCAGCCGCGGGGGTGGTAGGTGAAGTCGGTCAGCGTGCCGCTCGCGTCGGACTGGCGAGTGACGCGGCCGTTCTTGTCGTAGCTGATGTACGTGGTGGACTGGCCCAATGCGTTGGTGGTTTGGAGCAGGTCGCCGAGGTAGTGGCAGGTGCCGCCCAATGTATTGCAGCCCGACGTATCGGTGGTCTGATAGTAGGTGTACATGGTGACATCCGAGACGTCCGTGCGGGGGCCGTCGATCGACAACATCAAGCCGATGAGGGGGCACGTTCCTGCGGTGACACCGGATGACTCGCAATAGGTATAGGAAGTCTGGCGCACGCCGGTCGGCGCGTTGGCTGATGAACCGCATGTGTAAGAAGAAGCGCCGGAAACGGCCGGATCGATCTCGCAGCGTGACAACACCTGACCGCGAGTGTTGTACGTCCACTTCGTTAGTGATTCCGTCGCACTGCCAGCGTTGAGGACGGTGCGTGAATCTGGGATGCGGAAGTTAGCATTCCACGTCGTATTGGTCGTGCGAGATGATGACATGCCATAGGCATCGACGCGCTGCGTCTCCAGGCCGCGGGTGTCATCGTAGGTGTACTTCGTTATCTGACTGTTGAAATCTGTCGTGCTTTGCTGGTAGCCCGCTGCATCATAGGTAATAGCCTGCTGGGCCCCCGAACCCCCACAAGCTGGACAAGGTTGCGTACTGCCAGTCGTACGCTGAATACCGGCGACAACCGCTGATGTGTACGTAGCAGTGGCACCCAATGGTGACGTGACCATGGTGGTCGTGCTATTCGGATAGGTGAATGTGATTTGATTCGTTTGATGGGTTGCATCGCTCCATAGCGCGGTGCTCGCAACCCGATTCAAGGAGTCGTAGGAATAAGTCGAGTAGCGTTGGCCGTTCTCGTCGATAATGCCAGTGAGCAATGTGGGGGAAGCTGCCACTTCAAACAGATATTTACGCTGGTGAACTACGCCACCACCATCTGTCCAACTGACTCCGTTCAATTGATTACCGACAGTAGCTGTTTGCACATATTGAAACTGAAGTTGCGTGCCCGAAGAATCCGTGATCGACGCGATTGACGTGTGATCGGTCGTGGCAGTGAAACTGAGCGTATGCCCCTGATTGTCGACGACTTGACTAATGACACCGCGGACGTCGTAGCTGAGCGTATAGACTCGCCCGTCGCGAGTCTGGATAGACTGCAAAATTCCATTGACGTCATACGACTCTTGTTCATCCCGTTCCGTAGCGATTTGATATCCCGTGCTCGAAGATGAGAGGCGCAGTGTCGACTGAATTTGTGGCGACCAAGCGCCACTGGTGACTTGTAAGAAAGGCACGTACGTGCCGTCGGCGCGAACGACCCATACTTGTTTTGGATCGGACGTCATGAGAATGCTTCTATCGTACGTGTGACGCCATTGCTGCCCCAAATGACCATTTAAGAAGCCCTTGGAAGGGCGGGATGTGTAATACCGTTTGAATTCGATGGGTGCGGCGAAATCCGTCTCAGTCCAATATTTCCAGCCCTTACTGATCTGCACGGGGTGACCCGTCATCGGGCACTGATTTGGCGGCGTAACATTCGTCGCTATGCAATTGCCTTTGCCATCATCAGTAAGATCACTAGGGCAGAACTGTTGTGGAAGTACCCAGTTTGCAAAGAAATTATTGTAGACAATGCTAGTTGCGGTTGGACACGTTCCCCACCATGTATTCGTGTAAGAACAGCCATATCCATGAGTAGGGTCATTTAGCCACTGCGCATCCCAATAAGATATTCCCCCATTGGTACATTGATTGGAGTAAAGATTTCCAGCTGCGTAGACGCAGGCCGGCTGAGAAAGATCGAATACGATATACGGAGGATTGAACCTCTGCGGGATATATCTCCACACCGCCGGTACGCTGACCGCACCAAACGCATTCGCACTAAATGCCAAAGCAATGCCAATCGGTAAAAACGCAGCAGCAAGTACTTTTAGTCTTTGTAGCCAACAGCGCCGCACATTACTATGCAATGAATCGTGATCCGTACTTTTCTCAGAACAACGCGGCATATTCCTTTTCCTTTCCTTGGTTGTGGCGACGACTCTACATC
>DAIMZS010000150.1:0-3995 GCA_036733825.1 Rudaea sp. | reverse complement strand
GGGCTCTTCACTTCGAAGCCTTCGGTGTAGGCGTAGCCGTCGGTCATCGTGAAGACGCCGGAGGCGAGGTCGAAGCTGAAGCCTTTGTTGAACAAATCGCCGAAGTCGAACGCAAGCCGGCGCGGCAGCGCGGCGAGGTTGAGCAGGCCTGCGAGGCGGCCCGCGCCGGGTTCGAGATTGGGGATGCGGCCGTCGGCGATGCGCATGTGCAACGCGCCGCCGTTGATTTTGTTCAGCGCGAACGCAGATGGCGGCCCGGCCCAGCTGGCGTCGATCTGCGCGTTGATTTCGCCGCCGGCCAGCTTGCCGCCGTAGCCGAGCGCATCGAGCATCGCGCCGAAATCTTTCGCCTTCAGTTCGATGCCGAACGTCGAGCGGTGATAACCGGCTTTGCGCGTCCACACGCCGTGCGCCTTCATATCGATTTCGCGCGAATGGGTGTTGACCCTATCCAGGCGCATGCCTTCGGCGATCGGCGTGGTCGCGACTTCGGCCGTGCCGTAATTGGCCTTGCCGAGACGAAAATCGCCGATGTCGATGCGCAGCGGCGGAATCGCCGCCGGATTGAGCGCGTCGTTGCGTGCGTCGTCGACCACCGCCGCGCCCGGCGGCGCTTCGGGCGCTTCGGGCCAGTAAAGGCGCTTGAAGTCCGCGTTGATCGTGCTCGCGCGCGGATTCTTTCTCGGCACGCTGAGGGCGCCTTCGATGCGCGCGCCGTCGAAGTCTACGCGAATCGTGTCCGCGGCGATGCCGAGGCGCACCTTGGCTTCGCCGAAGTCGCGCTCCCAGGCGACGAGCGAAGGCGTGCGCACGTCGACGCTCTGCAGCACGTCGTTGCCGCCGCCGGCGCTGTCACCGCCGTCGCCGGCGAAACTCATCCAGCCGGAAAGATCGACTTGCCGCGCCGCGCCGCCGATCACGATGCCGGACTTGGGCAGCACGCCGGTCGCTTCGCCGCCGAAGATCACGTTCGCGGCGAACGGCGCGGTCGGCGTCGGCAATTTGCCGCGCAGGTTGAGAATGTCGCCGAGGCTCGCATCGATGCTCGCGCCGATGAACGGCAGGCCGAGCGTGAGCCTGAGCGGCAGCGCGCTGTCCGCCGGCTTCTTCAGCGGCACGGGCAGATCGATGCCGATGCCGCGCAGATCGGACATCAGGGTCAGGCGCTGGCCGTTGTCGGTTTTGCTCTTGTCGACGTTGTCGCGGTCGACGCTGAACTGCGCGCTCCAGTTCGCCTCGCCGGACAGATATTTCGCGTAGTCCTTGAGCGCGGGCGCGTAGGCGAGAACGTCGTTGACCGGCAGACGCGCGTCGACCCTGCCCTCGACGGCGTGACGCTTGTCGCCGACGTAGCCGCCGACCGCGAGCGAGAATTTCGCCGGCTTGCCCTTGAACGTGGTCGCGAGTTCGTCGGCGGAAAATCCGGTGCGGTTGAAACGCAGCGGCCCCGCCGCCTTGTCGAAGTGCAGGTCGTATTTGGTGTCGGCAAGGTCGGCGTCGGCGAGCTGCGCTTTGCCGTCTATCTGGAAATTCTCGATCGGCTTCATCGGCGAATGCAGGGCGAAATCGACCTTGCCCTGCCCGCCCACATCGACGCCCTGCAGCGGCCCGGCGAACTGCGTGCCGAGCGGCGACGCCTTGACGTAGCCGAGCAGGTCGCGGCCGGCGCCCTGCGCGTTGGCGACGATGTCGAGCGTGCCTTCGTCGAAATCGGTGATGTCGACGCTGGCTTTGTTTATTTTTGCACCTTGTATACTTCCGCCGTCGATATCGCCGTGCAGGCCGGTGTTGAGGAAGCTGACGAATCCGTGCGCGTGCTCGACGGCCGGCCATTCGCCGAGATAGCGGAAACGCAGATCGGCCACCTCGGCCGCGGCCTCGAAGCGGCCGGCGTTGTTGCGGAACGGCCAGTCGGCGAGATTGCCGCGGAACACCGCGCGGCCGCCGGCGATCTTGCCGGCGTCGAGCGCGCGATCGAGCCATTCGACCGCGTGCGGGCGCAGCACGCTGATCGGCCAGAAGCGATGCGATGCGCGCACGTCGCCGTGGGTGACCAGGGCCGAGACGTCGAGGAAGGGCTTTCCGCCCGCGTCGAATATTTCGGCCGCGCCGCGCACCTCGCCGCCGTAGCTTCGGCCGGGCGCGGCGTTCTCGAAATGCAGCGCGTCGGTTTCGATGCGCCAGCCCGCATCGCCGCGATACGCCGCGACGCTGCCGTAGAGTTCGTCGAAACTCAGCGGCTCGCGGAACACTTTCGGCAGCAGCAATGCGAACGCGTTGTGCTGCGGCAGGTCGAACGTCATCGCATCCTGATCGCCGAACAAGGTGCCGGACAGGCCGTTCACGCCCGGAATCTTGCCGAAGCCGTGCACGGCGAATCCGTCGAGCTGCGCGGCGACGTCGAAGTCCTGCGCGTCGGCGTAGCGCAGCGTCGCCCGCGTGACCACGCCGTCCGGGTTGCCCGCGTACAGCCAACGACGCAGATCGACCGGCAGCGTGTCGACCAGCATCGCCGCATTGCCGACCGTGCCGATATCGAGGGCGCCGACGCTGCCGGTGTATTCCGCCACGTCGGTGGCCAGTGTGTGCCGACGCAGATGCAGCTGCGCGGGCTCTGCAGGCACGCTTTGGCGCACGAGAGCGAGATCGACGACGTCGACGCTCCAGCCGTTTTCCTCGCGCAGCCAGCGCGCGCCGAAGGCAAGGCGATCGATGCCGACATGCGGCAGAAAATCGTGCTTGTCGTCGAGCGCGATCGAGGTGTGCGTGGTCAGCACGAGATTGGCGAGATCCACCTCGGCGCGCACTTCGCTCACCTCGCCGCCTTTGAGTCCCGCCCACACCTGCAGTTTGCCGCCGCCGCGGTCGACGACGAGCCCCTTCAACGGATAGTTGCGCAGCACCGCGGCGAGATCGACGTCGGCGCCGCCGAGGTAAGCACGGCCGTCGCGGCGGCCGCGGTCGTATTCGACGACGGCGTTCACCGGCGCGGAGTTGTTCTCGAGATTCTTCACGCGGCCAAGCGCGCGCAGCCAGTCACCCTTGACGATCAGGCGCAGTTCGTCGGCGCCGAGTTTGAAATGCTTGTCGTTCGGCAGATCGTCGATGTTGAGCTTCGCCGCGCGCACGACCACGGTGCCGAGGCTGAACAGCGCGCTGTCGTCGAGGCTCTGCTCATTGCCGCCGTTGTTCGCACTGGTGTCGAGGCCGCTGACTCGCCATTGCCGCTGCATGTCGCGGACGAGATCGAGCTCGATGCCGGTGAGGCGGATTTCGGTCCAGCTCGCCGACGGCCGTGCCCAGGCGAAGAAGTTGATCTTCAATCCCGCGCTGGCGAGGCTGAGCGGCGGCGCAGGAGCCTGCCCCGCCGGCGCCGGCGCGGCGCCGATGTGCACGCCGGTCAGGTTGAGCAGCGGCCCGGTGCGTTCCCAGCGCGCGTCGAGCTTGTCGATCGTCACCGGCCGATGCAGCATCGCGCCGAGCTTGTCGCTGACGACGTCGGGATGGCTCGTCACCCACGGCAGCACGACGAGCTGGGTGAGGCTGCTCAACACCGCCATCAGAATGGCGAAGACGGCTAGCAGCCGGAACAGCCACCACTGCGCGCGATGGAGGTGGCGGCGCCAGGGGGTCACAGGCGGCCTTTGCCGAACACGCTGCGTTTACAGCAGGACCACATCGTACTGTTCCTGCGCGTAGTGCTCTTCCGCCTGAAAACGGATCGTCTTGCCGGTGAATTCCTCCAACTCGGCCACCGCGGCCGATTCTTCGTCGAGGATGCGCGTTACCACTCTCTGCGCGGCGAGCACGAGCAGGCTCGACGCCTCGAACTGGCGCACCGCACGCGTGATCTCGCGAAAGATTTCGTAAGTCACCGTCTCCGCCGTCTTCACGCTGCCGCGGCCGTCGCAGGCCGGGCACGGCTCGCAGAGCTGGCGTTCCAGGCTTTCCGTCGTGCGCTTGCGTGTCATCTCGACGAGGCCGAGGTTGGACAT
>DAIMZS010000149.1:0-7957 GCA_036733825.1 Rudaea sp. | reverse complement strand
TGCGGCGGCACCAGCATGTAGTCGTAAAGCAGCGTCACGTGCGGAGTGAAATCGCGCGTGACGTGCTTGCCCTGATTGGCTTCGATCAAGCACTCGCCGAGCAGTTTGCGCAATCGACGCAACGGCGTGTCGCTTTCGTCGCCGAGCAGCACGCAAGGCTTTTTCTCCGCGCGCGTGGCGAAGCTCGCGACGTGATCGAACGCGACATCGAACGGCGCCGCGATCATCCGCTTCGCCGCCTGCTGCGCTCCGCTGACGAGGTCGGGCGGCAGTTCCGCGTAGTCGCCCAGATGATGCAAGGTGATGTGGAAACGCTCGGCAAGCAGCGGCTTGCCGCGCAGCTTGTGCTGCTTGGCGACGTCCTGGGCGAGCTTGGCGATCGCCGCGCGGGCGGCGGCGTCGGGAAAGATCGCGAAGAACAGACGATCCGTCGGAACGGGCGGCGCGAAGCCGCCGAAAGACATTTGGTCGGTCATATCGCTAGCTGACGCGGCGGGACTCGCAGTGTACGTCACGGCGCCTGCAGCCGCGCTCGACTCGTAAGCCCAAGCTACGGAAGCGTACGCAAGTACTCGATCAAAAAGGGAATTTTAACAAAAAGTTCCTTTTTTCCTGGATCAAATCGCGTATCTTTCGCCTACCCGTTGGCGAAAGGGGGGGCCTTGCGCGCCGCTGCCGGGACAACACCGCATACCGACCAGGAGCGCCCCCATGGCACTGTGGAAAGAACCGACCAAGCAATCCCCTTCCCCCGTCCTTCCTCCCGAACCCGCCTCCCCCGCACGCTTTGACGCGCAGCCGGTGCCCGAGCACAAACCGGAGCCGGCGCCGCCGGTCGTCGTCCCGGCCCCCGCGCCCGCACGCACGCAGCCGCGCGCGGAAAAATCCGAATCGCTGATCGCCCCGGATATCGCCATCGAAGGCAAGATCGAGGGCGCGGGCCACGTGCGCGTCGCCGGCCGCTTCAAGGGCGATATCAACGTGCACGGCGATCTGTCGATCGACCAGCGCGCCACCGTCACCGGCAGCGTGCGTGCAGAGAAAGTCACGATCGCCGGCGAACTGCTCGGCAACATCGACGCGGCTCATCACGTCGAACTCACCGCAAGCGGCGCGCTGACCGGCGATCTCAAGGCCGGCACGCTGACCGTCGCCGCCGGATCGCGCATGCGCGGTCATGCCGAATTCGGATGGGGCGACGAAAAGGCGGTCACGCACAAGCCCGCCAACGGCACGGCGTCCTGATGAATGCGCGCGCGGGCACGCCCGGCGCGACGCGCACGTGTCCGCACTGCCGGGAGACGATCCTCGAAAGCGCGACGGTGTGTCCGTCGTGCAAGCATCATCTGCGCTTCGGCGCGCCGCAGGCGGCCGGCGATGCGCAAACCGCCGCGGTCACGCCGCTGCGTGTCGAAGGCAGTTTCCGCAACACGCAGGGCAGCGCGTGGGAGTATTCGATGGTGCTGACGATCCGCAATGAGCGCGGCGAAGAAATCGCGCGGCGTCTCGTCGGCGTCGGCGCGATGCAGCCCGACGAGCTGCGCACGTTCACGCTCAGCGTGGAGATGACGCCGACGGCCGGCAGACATCGCACGCGACATTGACATCGCAACCTCATGAAAATCCGATGAAACACCGAAATTCGCGCGGTGAAACCGTAGCTGAACGCGGAGCGGTTCGTAACGAAAACCAAACCCGGCTGCTTGGCGAGAGTGCCAAGCTCGCCGCACCGGGAGCGCCGCGCACGTGGCATCCCATTCGACAGGAGGGCAGTCATGGTTCACTCCGAACAATTCGCCACGCAGAACAGCCCGCAACCCGACGGCGCGCCGCGTAGAACGCTGTATCCACTGCTCGCGATCGGCGTCGCGCTCGCGTTCGCCGCGAACGCCTGGTTCTTCTATCGCCAGGGCCAAGAGGAAGCCAGGAATATCGAATCCGACTCGCTGCCTCGCGCGACGATCGCCTGGACGCGGGAAGAGCCCTCGCCCGCGGCGCCCGCCGCCGACGGCGCAGCAGATACCGCCGCCCAGCAGCCGGCGTCCGCCGGGAACGATGCCAGCAAACCGGCCGCGGCGAGCGACAAACCGGCAGTGAAGCGGACCAACCGGGCCAGGCCCGCGAACCGCACGATGCTCGCAACCGCGACCAAACCGGCCGCGCCTTCCACGATGATGCCGTCCGAGCGCCGCGTCGCTCTGCTCTCCCATCCGCAACCGACCTATCCCGCCCCGGCGCTGCGCGAACGCCAGCAAGGCACCGTCGTCGTGCTCGCGCAGGTCGACGTCGCCGGCCACGTCAGCGACACGCGTGTCGTTCGCCGCAGTGGCTCGTCCATGCTCGATCGCGCGGCGATGAACGAAGTGCGCCGTTGGAAGTTCGAACCCGCGCTGCACAACGGCCAGCCGGTGATGGCGAGCGTCGAGGTGCCGGTGAGTTACCGGCTCGGCGATTAAACCATTCGGATCTCTCGCACGCGCGGCGAAACGCCGCCGTCGAGGACACGCCGCCAGGGATGCGGCAGGGCTGGGCGGGGTGAGCATTTCACCCCGCCCTTTTCATTGCTACCGACGATCGCCTGTGCGGGCCGATGTACCGGCCCCGAGCCGGCGTCGAAGCTGCAGGGCATTTTCACAGGCGTAGCCCTGCGCGGTGTTGTCGAAGATGATCCAACGTTCGCGCGTTCCGCTGCTCGGACGCGCGGCGCGTTGCGCAATGCGCTGCAGCGCCGCGGCGGAATAGGCGTCGTAGTACATGCGCGGTGCGCCGTGCAGGCGAAGATACTCCGTGTGTCGATCGCCCGCGCAGACGATGGCCCGCGGCACCGGCGGCGGATCGGCGGCAACGCGCGCGATCTGGCGTTCGCGCAAAGCACGATTCACCGATGCCGAAAACCACGACGCGTGGCGCGGTTCGAACACAATGCGCGCGGTGGTCGCGGTCCGCAGCCGATCGAAGAAAGGCCACGCCGTTTCGGCGTCGAAACGCAGGCTCGGCGGCAACTGCAGCAACAGACAGCCGAGCTTGTCGCCCAACGCGTGTACCTGGGCAAGGAACGCGGCCAATTCTTCGGAACAATCGCGCAGCCGTTTGAGATGGCTGATCGTTCTCGGCATCTTCACCGAAAAACGGAAATCGTCCGCCGTCGCCGCCGCCCATTTGGCATAGGTGGCCGGCCGATGCGGCCGGTAGAACGAAGAATTGATTTCGACGGCGTTGAACACGCGCGCATAGCGTTCCAGCACCGTGCCCTCGCCGCGGAAATGCACCGCCTGCGCCGCGGGAATCGACCAGCCCGCCGTGCCGATGCGCACCTGCGGCATCGTTTACGCCCGTTCTCTACCTGCGCTGCGCGAGCGCATAGTCGATGGCGGCGCATACCGCCGCGACCTGCGCGGCGTTGCATTGCTCCGGCGTCGCACGCGGGCTGTCGGGATACACTTCGGTCGTGGTCTTGTACGGCGCGTTCGTCACGCCGGCGCACAAGCCGAGCTGCCGCAGCGCGTAGCGGATGACGCCGGGCGAGACCATCGGCGAGCCGATGATTTCCCCTTTCGCATCCGCCGGCGCGATATGCGTCACCTTCGCCACCGCGGCGATGATCGCCTTCTGGAATTCCGGCTGCGGATGTTCGCTGTCGTCGACGAGGTAAAAACCATCGGGAATGGTTTCCGGCTCGAATTCTTTGCCGTCGCGCGCGGCCAACGCCGGGCGGAATTCGGACTCGTCGCTGTCCGTCGTTTCGTGCAAATCTATATGTGCGAGAAAACGATCGCGCAGCGGCGCGACCAAGCGCATCAACGCCGCCGACTCCGGCGCCGGGCTGTTCTCGCGGAACGAACGATTCGGATCGATCGCCTGCGGATTCCAACGGTGGATCCGCTCGTACGCCCACGGACTCACGCACGGCGCGACGAGCAGATTGACGCGCCCCGCGTAGTCCGCCGCATGCAGATCGACGAACTGCAGCGCGCCATGCACGCCGCTGGTCTCGTAACCGTGGACGCCGCCGGTGACGAACACGGCCGGCAGCTCGTCGCGCCAACCGCGGCTGTGGATCGCGAGCAACGGGAACGTTTCGGGCAGATAGTCCAAACGGCCGTATTCGACCACCTCGAAACGATCGCGCAGACGGTCGACGACGCTTAGCACATCCGTTTCATAGCTGCGCTTCACGGTTTGATGGGACAGCCACAGCGCTTTTTCGACATTGCCCCAGGGCTGGCCGGGCGTGCCGATGGAATAGGTGTTCTGGAGATTCACAGCTTTTCTCACTCGCAGGTGAAATGAACCATGAACTTTAGCATCCGCCGGCCGGGATCAGCGAACGACAATGTCACGCCGTTCAACAGGCCGGACACACTTCCTGCTGCGGCCGCCGCAGCGTCACCGCGGCCCACAGATAGATCACAACGCCGAGCAGCGCAGTCGCCGCGCCGACGTAGCCGGTCGAGGTCCAGCCGAAACCGGCGGTGATCGCCACGCCGCCAAGCGCGGGGCCGAGTGCATTCGCGGCGTTGAAGGCGGCGTGGTGCGACGCGGCAGCGAGCGTCTGCGCGTCGCCGGCGACATCCATCAGATGCGTCTGCAGCACCGGACCGAGCGCGCCCATCATGCCGATCGCGACCATCGCCGGCAGCAGTGTCCACAGCGAGCCTGCGGCGAGCGGAAACAGCAGCAGCATCGCCGCCGCGCCGAGCAGGATCGCCGGCACCGCGCGGAAACGCAGACGGTCGAACAGCCATCCGCCGAGGAAATTGCCGATCACACCGCCGAGGCCGACGCTGGCCAAGCCGAGCGGAATCAACGATGCCGGCGTGCGCGTCACCTGCAACATCGTCGGTGCGAGATAACTGAACACGCAGAACAGACCCGAGAACCCGATCGCACCGATCGCGAGCGCCTGCCACACCGGCAGCTGGTTGAACGCGCGAAGTTCGTCGAGCGCGCGCTTCGGTGCTTCGACCGCATCGCGCGGCATGAACGCGGCGATCAGCGCCAGCGTTACCACGGCGACGGCCGACACGAACACGAACGCAAAACGCCAGCCGATCGTCTGCCCCATCCAGGTCGCCACCGGATTGCCGAGCAGGATCGCGATCGTCAGCCCGAACATGGTGAGGCTCACCGCTTTGCCGCGCTCCTCGGGCTTGCTGATCGCCACGGCCGCCAGCGCGGCGACGCCGAAGTACGCGCCGTGCGGCAATCCGGCGACGAAGCGCGCCAGCAGCATGCTCAGATAATCCGGCGCCGAGGCGCTGGCGAGATTGCCGAACGCATAGAAGCCCATCAGCACCAGCAGCAGAGCGCGGCGCGGCAGCCGTCCGCCGAGGATGGCGAGCAGCGGCGCGCCGACGACCACGCCAAGCGCGTAGGCGCTGATGATGTGGCCGACCTGCGGTTCGGTCACGCCGAAGGTCTTCACCATCTCGGGCATCAAGCCCATGGCGGAGAACTCGCTGGTGCCGATCGCGAAGCCGCCGAGGGTCAATGCGGTGAGAATGAGAACTCGGTGGCGCGGAGTGACGCTCGCGCCGGGCGCCGACGCTTCCAAAGCAGAAATCGTTTCCATGCGCATATTATGCTGCAAAGCAGCATTGACCGAAAGAACGAGCAGCGTGAAAAAAACTTTAGAAAGCTTTTGCAGACCTCTTTCGACGCGAATGCAGGAGCAGGAAATGAAACTGTTCGCATAATCGCGTAAGTTCGCCGTTGAGCCGGACAAGGAACTGCGCGCATGAGCCAACCGATTCGACACAATCCCTTATGGACGTTGGCCGTGCCGCCGCTGGGCGTGGCCATTCTCGGGCTGTCCTGGGCGGTGCCGGGTCTGCCGGGCATTCTCGCCCTGCTCGTCCTCGCGCTGGTCGGCAGCGTGATCGCCTCGGTGCATCACGCCGAAGTGATCGCGCACCGCGTCGGCGAACCGTTCGGCACGCTGGTGCTGGCGCTCGCGGTGACGGTGATCGAAGTGGCGCTGATCGTGTCGATGATGCTTTCCGGCGGCGAAGCGACCTCGGGCCTCGCGCGCGACACCGTGTTCGCCGCGGTGATGATCATTCTCAACGGACTCATCGGCGCCAGCCTGCTCGTCGGCGGGGGCAAGCATTTCGTCCAGGAATTCCAGCTCGAGGGCATCAACGCCGCGCTTGGCACGCTGACGGTCATCGTGGTGTTCACGCTGATCCTGCCGAATTTCTCGGTCAGCGCCTCCGGCCCGGTTTACACGCGCAGCCAGCTGCTCTTCGTCGCCGCGGCGACGCTGGCGCTGTTCGCCGCATTCACCGTATTCCAGACCCTGCGCCATCGCGACTACTTTCTGCCTGCCGGCGGCAACGACGACGATCCGGACGAACATGCGACGCAGCCGACCAACGCGGAGGCGCTGACCAGCCTCAGCCTGCTGCTTGTCGCCCTCGTCGCGGTCGTGCTGAGCGCGAAAGGCATCTCGCCGTCGATCGAAGCCGCGCTGCACGCGGCCGGCGCGCCGGCGGCCACGGTCGGCATCCTCATCGCGGCGATCGTCCTGTTACCGGAGAGCGTCGCCGCGATCCGCGCCGCACACGCCAACCGCCTGCAGACCAGTCTCAACCTCGCCATCGGCTCGGCCATCGCCAGCATCGGTCTCACGGTGCCCACCGTCGCCGTGCTGTCGGTCGCGATGGGTTGGCCGCTGGCGCTCGGCATCGACATGAAATCCACCGTGCTGCTCGTGCTGACGCTGTTCGTCGTCTCGATTTCGCTGCGTACCGGGCGCACCACGATGCTGCCGGGCGTGGTTCATCTGGTGATATTCGCGGCTTATCTGTTTCTTAGCTTTGTGCCGTAGAAAACCCCTCTCGGCTATGGGAAATCATCCACGCGCTCAACCCACCGCTTGCTTCACCAGCGCGCGGATCCTCGCCTCTTCGGCGGCGTCCAGCTTGGTCAGCGCAAAGGCGATCGGCCACATGGCGCCGTCGTCCAGCTTCGCCGTCGCGGTGAATCCGAGCGTGGCGTAGCGCGTGCCGAACTTCTGCGCGCTCTGGAAGAAGCAGACGATCTTTTCGCCTTGCGCGTACGCCGGCATGCCGTACCAGGTTTTCGGCACGAGGCCGGGCGCGGTCGCGGTGACGATGGCATGCACGCGTTTGGCCAGCGTACGGTCGGGTTCCTTCATTGCAGCGATCGCAGCGAGGGCGGCACTTTCGCCCTCCGCGCGGTTCTTGCTCGCGCGCGCCTCGGCCTTCAGTTCCTGGGCGCGGGCTTTCATCGCCTCGCGCTCTTCGGCGGTGAACCCTTTGGTTTCCTTCTTGGCCGGCTTGCTCGCGGCTTTTTTTGCGGGTTTGCTCATCATCGCTCCTGATCGATTCGGTCTTGGAAATTCAGCGCCGCTCCTGCACGCGAAGCAGATTGCCCGCCGGATCGCGCACCGCGCAGTCGCGCACGCCGTAGGGCTGCATCGTCGGCTCTTCGACGATCTCGGCGCCGCTCGCCTGAATCCGCTCGAACGTCGCGTCGAGGTTCGGCGTGGCCAGCAGCATCATCGCGTAAGTGCCTTTCGCCATCATCTCGGCGATGGTGCGCTTTTCGTCGTCGGTGACGCCGGGGCTCGCGGCCGGCGGGAACAGCACGATCGACGTGCCGGGCTGGTCGGCCGGACCGACGGTGATCCAGCGCATGCCGTTGTAGCCGACGTCGTTGCGCACTTCAAAGCCAAGGATGTCGCGGTAGAACTTGAGAGAAGCGTCCGGATCGGTGTGCGGAAGAAAGCTGGCGTGAATATTGATGGCAGTCATGAGGGTGGCGCTCGGTGTGAATGGAGCCGTCATGCTAAGTCAGGCTCGGCGACCGGCGCTTCTCGATTCCTGATCGGTCGCGTCACCTGCCGCGCCACGCACGCGGGCATGCCCGCCGTCGCGTCCGCCGCCTCCTGCCGATACACGCTCGGCGACACGCCGACCAGCTCGGTGAAGCG
>DAIMZS010000148.1:4846-7973 GCA_036733825.1 Rudaea sp. | reverse complement strand
CCAAAGCGGAGTTTTCTTAGACGATGGATTTTGTTTCGCGCGAAATGTCGGGAACTCGCGATTTACTCGCGCTCGCCGCCGGCCGGCCGGAGCGGTATCCCGGGTTGCTCGAAAGTGCGGCGCAAGGCGGTTCGGCGGCGCGTTTCGATATGCTTTTCGCTGCGAGCGGTGAGGGGCTCGTGCTCGATGCCGATCGCCGGGTGCGAGACCTGCATGGAGTGGATCGCGGAACGGCATTTCTCGATGCGCTCGATGCGCAATGGTGCAGCCAATCGGTGGTGCGGATCGACCGGCCCGAAGCCGATCTGCCGTTCCGCGGCGGCTGGTTGCTGTATCTCGGCTACGAGCTGGCCGGCGAAATCGAGCCGCGGCTGCGGCTTGCGTCCGCGTCGATGAACTCCGCGCCTGTGGCGCTCGCGCTGCGTTGTCCGGCGGCGGTGATCGTCGATCGGTCGGCGCAGAAAACGGTGTTAATCGCCGAAGCGGAACAGGCGCACTGGCTCGATACGCTCGCCGCCGATCTGGCGCAGGCGACCGACGTCGCAGCGACGGCGTTGCCGAACGCGCGCATCGAAGAAGACGATCCGCAACGATTTCTCGACGGCGTCGCGCGCATCCACGAATATCTGCATGCCGGCGATACGTTCCAGGTGAACCTGTCGCGCGAATGGCGCGTGCGTTTCGACGATGCGCCGCGGCCGGCGGACATCTACGCGCAGCTGCGGCGGGCGAATCCGGCCCCGTTCGCCGGGCTGCTGCAATGGCGCGGCTGGGCGGTGGCCAGTTCCTCGCCCGAGCGCTTGCTCGAGATTCGCGGCGACCTCGCGCAGACCCGCCCGATCGCCGGCACGCGCCCGCGCCGCGCCGGCGACGACGAAGCCGCGCGCATCGCCGAACTGATCGGTCACGCCAAGGAGCGTGCCGAGCATGTGATGCTGATCGATCTCGAACGCAACGACCTCGGCCGCATCTGCGCGCCGGGTTCGGTCGTCGTCGACGAGTTGATGACGGTGGAGAGCTACGCGCACGTGCATCACATCGTGTCCAACGTGCGCGGCCGGCTGCGCGCGGGTATCACGCCGGCGCAGGCCATCCGCGCGGTGTTCCCGGGCGGCACGATCACCGGCGCGCCGAAAGTGCGCACGATGGAAATCATCGCCGAACTCGAACAGTGCGCGCGCGGTGCGTACACCGGCGCGCTCGGCTATCTCAATCGCGACGGCGACATGGACCTCAATATTCTGATCCGCACGATGGAGCTGCGCGGCCGCGACGCGCGCTTCCGCGCCGGCGCCGGCATCGTCGCCGATTCGGTCGCCGCGCGCGAACTCGACGAGACGCGGCACAAGGCGCGCGGCCTGCTGCGTGCCCTCGGCGCGGCGGAGTAGGGCACAATACGCCTCTCTCGCGGCCGCGCCGGCCGCACCCACTTCCGGATTCCGCGTGGCCCGCAAATCGCAGCGTTTCAGCTTCAGACGTGTGCTGTTCAATGTCTTCGCGATTCTCGTGCTCGGCGCGATGGCGGTCGCCGGCTATCTGTACACGCGGTATCAGCGCTTCGCCGATGCGCCGATCGCGGGGCTCGTGCAGAGCACGCAGGTCGACGTGCCGATCGGTGCGAATCTGCCGGTGATCGTGGCCCTGCTCGACCAGCGCGGCCTGCAGCCGGGCAATCCGCTTTTTTGGCGCCTGCTCGCGCGCGAACTCGGCGTCGCCGGCAAGCTGCACGCCGGCGAGTACGCGCTCGACGCCGGCATGACGCCGCGCATGCTGTTGAAAAAGATGGCGGCGGGCGAGGTCATCCAGCATAAATTCACGATCGTCGAGGGTTGGACCTGGGCGCAGTTGCGCACCGCGCTGGCCCAGGACGGCGTGCTGCAGCAGACACTGAGCGGCGTCGACGATGCCGCGCTGATGCGCCGGTTCGGCGATACCGACCTGTCGCCGGAAGGCGCATTCCTGCCCGAGACCTACAGCTTCGTGAAAGGCATGAGCGATGCCGATATCCTGCGCCGCGCGCGCGAGGCGATGAAGAAAACGCTCGACAAGCTCTGGGCCGAACACTCGGCCGACACGCCGCTGAAATCGCCCTACGAGGCGTTGATCCTGGCCTCGATCGTGGAAAAGGAAACCGCGCGCGTCGAGGAACGGCCGCAGATCGCGCGCGTGTTCCTGTCGCGCCTCAAGCTCGGCATGAAGCTGCAGACCGATCCGAGCGTCATCTACGGCATCGGCGCGAGCTACGACGGCAGCATCCACCGCCGCGACCTCGATACCGATACGCCATACAACACCTACACGCGCACCGGCCTGCCGCCGACGCCGATCGCGCTGCCCGGCAAGGCCGCGCTCGCCGCGGTGATTCATCCGGCCGACACCGACGCGCTGTACTTCGTCGCGCGCGGCAACGGCAGCCACGAGTTTTCGGCGACGCTCGAAGCGCATAATCGCGCCGTGGCCCGGTACCAATTGAATCGGCAGCTGCATCGGCAATGAGCGCGACGCGAGGGAAATTCATCACGCTGGAAGGTGGCGAGGGCGCCGGCAAGAGCACGGTGCTGAACGCCGTGCGCGAGCTGCTCGCGGTGCGCGGCCGCGAGGTCGTCGTCACGCGCGAACCGGGCGGCACGCCCGCCGGCGAGGCGGTCCGCGGCGTGCTGCTCGATCCAAGCCTGCACGGCGGCATCGCCGCAGAAACCGAACTGCTGCTGATGTTCGCCGCGCGCGCGCAGCACGTGCGCGAGACGATCGCGCCCGCGCTCGCCGCCGGGCGCTGGGTGCTCAGCGACCGTTTCACCGACGCGAGCTACGCCTACCAGGGCGGCGGCCGCGGGCAGCCCGTCGAACGCATCGCCGACCTCGAACGCTGGGCGGCGGCGGATCTGCAGCCGGATTTGACGCTGCTGCTCGACCTGCCCGTCGGCATCGGCCTCGAGCGCGCGCGCGGACGCGGGCCGGCCGACCGTATCGAGCTCGAATCGCACGATTTCTTCGAGCGCGTGCGCGCGGCGTATCGCGCGCGTGCCGCGGAGCAACCGGCGCGTTTCCGCATCGTCGATGCGAGTCAGCCGCTCGAGGCGGTGCTGGCGCAGGTGCGCGAGGTCGTCGGCGAATTTCTGCGCGCTCA
>DAIMZS010000148.1:0-4746 GCA_036733825.1 Rudaea sp. | reverse complement strand
GCGCTGCTGAAAACGCTGGAAGAGCCGACGCCCGGCACGATCATCGTGCTGATCGCGAATGTTCCGTCGCGGCTGTCGGCCACGATCCGCAGCCGCTGCCAGCGCATCGAGTTCCGCGTGCCGGAGACGAAGGCCGCGTTGTCGTGGCTCGCCGCGCGTGACGTCAGCGGCAAGGCGGCTGCGGACGCGCTGCACGCCAGCGACGGCAACCCGGGCCTTGCCCTCGACTGGGCACAGGGCGAGGCGTTGAAGCTGCGCTTTGATGTAGCGAAGGACTTGCGCGAGTTGAATGCCGGCGTCTCCGCCGCTTTCGACGTGGCGCAGCGCTGGAGCCGCGACGAGTCCGACCTGCGACTGCGCTTTGCCGCCTCGCTCGTGCAGCAGCAGGGACGGGCCCAGGCCCACGGCGGCGAGGCGCTGAGCGCCGGCGGGCCCCTCGCCTTGACCCAGGCGGTCGATTTGGTAAAGCTTACCCTTTGGTTCGACAAGGCCAATCGTACGCGCGACCTTCTGCGCGGGCCGATCCGGCCGGAGCTGGCAATGCTCGAGCTGCTCGCCGCCTGGTCCGCGGCCGCGGCGCCGAACCGCAATGTTCAGCAAGGGAGTTGAGTGATGGTGGCTGGTCCCGCAGGCGCTGCGCCGCTGCAAGGCATTTTGTCGCTGGCGATCAAGGACAAGAATGCGCTGTACAACGCGTACATGCCGTTCGTGCGCGGCGGCGGCATCTTCGTGCCGACCGCGAAGCGCTACGGCCTGGGCGACGACGTGTTTATTCTGCTTTCGCTGATGGCCGAGGCGGAGCGCATGCCGATCGCGGGCAAGGTCGTCTGGATCACGCCGCCGGGCGCGCAGGGCAACCGCGTTGCCGGCATTGGCGTGCAGTTCAACGATTCGCCGGAATGCGAGTCGGCGCGCGTCAAGATCGAAGCCATGCTCGCCGAGCTGCAAGGGTCGGAGAAACCGACCAACACCATGTAATTTGCGCAACGGAATGAACAAAGAGTATTTCGGCACGGACGGCATTCGCGGTCGCGTCGGCGAAGAGCCGATCACCGCGGAATTCATGCTGCGCCTGGGGCACGCGCTCGGCTGCGTGCTCGCGGCGGGGCGTACCGCCGGCGGCCGCCCGAGCGTGGTGATCGGCAAGGACACGCGCGTGTCCGGCTACATGTTCGAGTCCGCGCTCGAAGCGGGCTTGGTTTCTGCGGGCGCGAACGTGCAGTTGCTCGGGCCGATGCCGACGCCGGCCGTAGCCTGGCTCGTGCGCGAGCTCGGCGCCGACGCGGGCTTGGTCATCAGCGCCTCGCACAATCCGTACTACGACAACGGCATCAAGTTCTTCAACGCGGCCGGCGAAAAGTTGTCCGACGACGTCGAGTTCGCCATCGAGGCGGCGTTGCGCCTGCCATTGCGCACGGCTTCGTCGGAAAAGCTCGGCAAGGCGGTGCGCGTCGACGACGCACCCGCGCGCTACCTCGACTATTGCGCGGCGCGCGTGCCGGGCCTGTCGCTGTACGGCAAGCGCATCGTGCTCGATTGCGCGCACGGGGCGACCTATCACGTCGCGCCGCGCTTGTTCGCCGACCTCGGCGCCGACGTGGCGACGATCGGCGCGCAGCCCGACGGCTTCAACATCAACGACGGCTGCGGCTCGACCCATCTGGATGCGCTCAAGCGTGCGGTGGCGGAATACGGTTCCGACATCGGCATCGCCTTCGACGGCGACGGCGATCGCGTGCAGATGATCGACGCGCAAGGTTCCGTGTTCGACGGCGACGATATCGTCTATCTGCTGGCCAAGGATTTGCTCGCGCAGGGGCAACTGCGCGGTCCCGTCGTCGGCACGCTGATGACCAACTACGGCGTCGAGCTCGCGCTGCAAAAACTCGGCGCGACCTTCCTGCGCGCCAATGTCGGCGACCGCTACGTGCTGCAGATGCTGCGCGAGCAGGGCGGCGTGCTCGGCGGAGAGGCGTCAGGGCATGTGCTGCACCTCGACCGCAGCGGCACAGGCGACGGCGTTCTCAACGCGCTGTTCGTGCTTGACGCGCTGCAGCGGCTGAGCATGACGCTGGCGGACATTCGCACCGAACTGCACCGGTTCCCGCAAGTCCTGCTCAACGTGCGCGCGGCGGGCGGCGCGGCGCTCGTTGCGCATCCGGACGTGCAGCGCGCGCTCGGCGACGTGCAGCGCACGCTGCATGGCCGCGGCCGTGTCGTGCTGCGGCCGTCGGGCACCGAGCCGCTGGTGCGGGTCACGGTGGAAGGCGAGAACGCGGACGAAGTGCAGCGATTGGCGCAAGACTTGGCCAACGCCGTAAAATCGGTGGGCATCCAGAACGAGACGACATAGCATGGCGAACCAGGTTCCCACCCTCGACATCCGCCGCTACGACAGCGACCGCACGGCCTTCGTCGCCGAGCTCGGCGCGGCCTATCGCGAATACGGTTTTTGCGGCATTTCCGGCCACGGCATTTCGCAGGAGCTGATCGACAAGTCCTACGACGTGTTCCAGCAGTTCTTCGCGCTGCCGACCGAAACGAAGATGAAGTACCACCTGCCCGGCACTGGCGGCGCGCGCGGCTATACGCCGTTCGGCATCGAGACGGCGAAGGATTCGAAGTACTTCGATCTCAAGGAATTCTGGCATGTCGGCCGCGAGCTGCCGCCGGGCTCGAAGTACGCCGACTACATGGCGCCGAATTTGTGGCCGACCGAAGTGCCGGGTTTCCACGAGTACGGCTACGGCCTCTACACCGCACTCGACCAGCTCGGCACACGCGTGCTGCGCGCGCTCGCGCTGCATATCGATCTGCCGGAAAGATACTTCGACGACAAGACCAATTTCGGTAATTCTATTCTGCGGCCGATCCATTATCCGCCGATCACGCAGGAGGAAATCCCGAATGTCCGCGCCGGCGCGCACGAGGACATCAACTTCATCACCTTGCTCGTCGGCGCAAGCGCGGAAGGGTTGCAATTGCTTCAGCGCAACGGCGAATGGCTGCCGATCACGACGCAGGGCGACACGATCGTCGTCAACATCGGCGACATGCTGCAGCGCCTGACCAACCACGTGTATCCGTCGACGACGCACCGCGTGGTCAATCCGCCGGGCGAAAAGGCGCGCCAGCCGCGCTATTCGGTGCCGTTCTTCCTGCACCCGAACCCCGACGTCGTGCTCGATCCGCTGCCGCAGACGATCACGGCGGACAACCCGAGCCGCTACGACACCTCGATCACCTCGCACGAATATCTGCAGCAGCGGCTGCGCGAGATCAAACTCATCAAGTGACACTTCGAAGCCCTCCCCTTCAAGGGGAGGGTTGGGTGGGGATGGTTTTCATGTTGAAGTAACGTTGCATCGACACCATCCCCATCCCGGCCTTCCCCTTGAAGAGGAAGGAGAAGTGCGGTGCCTTCCGAGGTAACAAAAAAGCATGCAAATCGAAAGCAAACTGCCCAAAGTCGGCACGACCATTTTCACCGTGATGTCGCAGCTCGCCATGCAGCATCAAGCGGTGAATCTCGGTCAGGGATTCCCGGACTTCGACGGCCCGCAGTCGCTGCGCGACGCGCTCGCCGCCGCGATGAATTCGCACAAGAACCAATACGCCCCGATGACCGGCGTGCCGGCATTGCGTCAGCAGATCGCGCTTAAAACCGAGAGGCTCTACGGCGCCAAGGTCAATGCCGACACCGAAGTCACGGTGACCAGCGGCGCGACCGAAGCGCTGTTCGCCGCGATCGCGGCCGTCGTGCATCCGGGCGACGAGGTCATCGTGCTCGATCCGTGCTACGACAGCTACGAGCCGGCGATCGAACTGGCCGGCGGCCATGCCGTACATGTGTCGCTGCGCCTGCCGGATTTCTCGGTCGACTGGCAGCGCGTCAAAGATGCGATCACGCCGAAGACGCGGCTGATCCTGATCAATTCGCCGCACAATCCGACCGGCGCCGTGCTCTCGGCCGCCGATCTCGACGCGCTCGCCGAGATCGTGCGCGGCACGAATATCTTCGTGTTGTCCGACGAAGTCTACGAGCACATCGTGTTCGACGGCGCGCTGCACCAGAGCGTGCTGCGCCACGCGGAGCTCGCCGCGCGCAGCTTCGTCGTCTCCTCGTTCGGCAAGACCTACCACTGCACCGGCTGGAAAGTCGGCTACTGCATCGCGCCGCAGCCGTTGAGCGCGGAATTCCGCAAGGTGCATCAGTATCTGACCTTCGCCACGTTCACGCCGGCGCAGTGGGCGTTCGCCGAGGTGCTCGAAACCGATCCGCAGCATTATCTCGACCTGCCGGCGTTCTATCAGGCCAAGCGCGACCGCTTTCGCGAGCTGATCGCCGCGTCGAAATTCAAGCTGCTGTCGGTGCGCGGCGCGTATTTCCAGGTCGTCGATTATTCGGCGATCAGCGACAAGGACGATCTGAACTTCAGCGAGTGGCTGATCCATAACGCGGGCGTCGCGGCGATTCCGGTGTCGGCGTTTTACGAAACGCCGCCCGACACGCGCCTCATCCGCTTCTGTTTCGCAAAGAGCGACGAGACGTTGACGGCGGCGGCGGAACGGTTATGCAAGCTCTGAGAGTCTCCCTGGTCCAAGGCGCCACGCGCTGGCACGACGCCGCGGCGAACCGCGAATACTACGGCGCCCTCGCGCGTGCGTTGCCAAAGAAAGATGGCGTCGTGCAGACCGACCTGATCGTGCTGCCGGAAACGTTCACCAGCGGCTTCACCAACGAAA
>DAIMZS010000147.1:4145-8101 GCA_036733825.1 Rudaea sp. | reverse complement strand
GGCAGCGACTCCCACGGCGAATCGATATCGAAGCCGTAGTGCCGGGCCAGCGACATGATCATCTGGAAGTAATACATGTTGCGCCGGTCCCAGCCGCGCACCGCGCCGGCGGCGAGCGACAGGTTCGGATGCACGACCACGCGCGCCGGGTCGAACACCTGGGTCACGCCGAGGCCGTCGCAGCTCGGGCACGCGCCGACGGGCGAGTTGAACGAGAACAGGCGCGGTTCGAGTTCGGGCAGCGAGTAATCGCAGACCGGGCAGGAATAGCGCGAGGAGAAGATCGTCGGATTCGTCTTCTCGTCATCGAGGTCGACCACGAGCACGATGCCGTCGCCGAGGCGCAGTGCGGTCTCGAACGATTCGGCCAGGCGCTGCTTGATCTCGGCGCTCGGGCGGAAACGGTCGATCACCGCTTCGATCGTGTGTTTCTGGCGCAGCGCGAGCGCGGGCACCGCGTCGAGTTCGTGCAGCACGCCGTCGACGCGCGCGCGCACGAAGCCTTGCGCGCGCAGTTGTTCGAATACCTGCAGATGCTCACCCTTGCGTTCGCGCACGACCGGCGCGAGCAGCATGTAGCGGCGCTCCGGATTCATCGCCAAGGTCGCGTCGACCATCTGGCTCACGGTCTGTGCTTCGAGCGGGATGCCGTGGTCCGGGCAGCGCGGCGTGCCGACGCGCGCGAACAGCAATCGCAAGTAATCGTAGATCTCGGTGATCGTGCCGACCGTCGAGCGCGGGTTGTGCGAGGTCGACTTCTGCTCGATCGAGATCGCCGGCGACAGGCCTTCGATGTGGTCGACGTCGGGCTTCTCCATCACCGAGAGGAACTGGCGCGCGTAAGCCGACAGTGACTCGACGTAGCGGCGCTGGCCCTCGGCGTAGATCGTATCGAAGGCGAGCGAAGACTTGCCCGAGCCGGACAGGCCGGTGATCACGATCAGGCTGTCGCGCGGCAGGTCGAGGTCGATGTTTTTCAGGTTGTGCGTGCGTGCGCCGCGGATGCGGATCGTATCCATAGCTCGGGGAATTGCAGGACGACTGAGTACTATAACGCGCCGGTCAAGTCGCGGCACGGACGATTTCAGCGCGCTCGCGTCTCGCGCGCGGAGACGAGCGGGCGCCACCTATGCATATTGCCAGTCGCCCCCGGATTCAAGGCCGGAGCGGAGCGAGTCTGCTGACGCCCGCTGTCAGCAGACTCGTGATTGCGTACATGCCCAATCGGCGCTAACGTGGCGGGGCTGTGCGTGGTTCCACTTTCTTTCTAGGGGATGAAAATGGTCATTAAACGCATCAACGTACTGAAACTCGCGATCTTCCAGGGCGCCCTGATGGCCGCCTTCGGGCTGCTGGGCGGGCTGTGTTTACTTCTGTTCGGCTCGATGTTCGCGAAAATGGGCGGCGGTTTAGGCGGGGCCGGTCTGGCCGGTGGTATCGGCGCGGTGATCTTCCTGCCGATTGTGTACGGCATCATCGGCTTTATCGGCGGGGCGATCGGCGCGTTCATCTACAACCTCGTTGCGGGGGTCGTGGGCGGTATCGAACTCGAGGTCGAATAAGCCCTTTCCACGCGCAGGTTGACGGTAATCCTCTGAAAAGGTTATAGTTAGCGGCTGTTTTTACGGCAGTTGTCAAAATAACTACAGAGGAATGCCCAAATGTACGCAGTTATCGTCACCGGCGGTAAGCAATACCGCGTCGCGCAGGGAGAAGTCCTGCGCGTGGAAAAACTCCCCGCCGACGTCGGCGCCGCGATCACCTTCGATCAGGTGCTCCTGCTCGGCTCGGGCGACGGCATCAAGGTCGGCGCGCCGACCCTCAGCGGTGCCTCGGTCGCGGCCAAGGTCGTCAAGCACGGCCGTCTGGACAAGATCCGCATCATCAAATTCCGCCGCCGCAAGCACCACATGAAGCAGATGGGTCATCGGCAGCATTACACCGAAGTCGAAATCACCGGCATTTCGGGTTAAGAGGAGCATTAGTCATGGCACATAAAAAGGCAGGCGGCAGTACCCGTAACGGCCGCGACTCGAACCCGAAGTACCTCGGCGTGAAGATCTACGGCGGCCAGGCCGTCGAAGCCGGCAACATCATCGTGCGCCAGCGCGGCACCCAGTTCCATCCGGGCACGGGCGTCGGCCTCGGCCGCGACCACACGCTGTTTGCGCTGGTCGACGGCACGGTCGAATTCCGCACCAAGGGCGCGAAGAACCGCCGCACGGTCAACGTGGTTACGGGTTGATCCGCGGCGTCATCGATTCGACAGAGCCCGGCCTCGTGCCGGGCTTTTCGTTTGCGCTATATCGCTTTTGACGTCATTCCCGCTTTCGCGGGAATGACGGCGGTGTTAGCTTTTCCGAGTCCTCCATCTCCCATTCCGAATCCCGGCTGTTCCCATGAAATTCGTCGACGAAGCCGAAATCACCGTCCACGCCGGCAACGGCGGCAGCGGCTGCGTGAGTTTCCGGCGCGAAAAATTCATCCCGTTCGGCGGGCCGGACGGCGGCAACGGCGGCGACGGCGGCAGCGTTTTCCTCGTCGCCGACGAAGGCCTCAATACGCTGATCGATTTCCGCCACGAGCGCTCATTCCGTGCTCAGCGCGGCGAGAACGGCATGGGCCGGCAGATGGCCGGCAAGGCGGGCGAGGACAAGATCATCCGCGTGCCGGTCGGCACGGCCGTCATCAACGTCGATACCGACGAGACCATCGGCGACCTGACTCATCATGGCCAAGTCATCAAGGTCGCCCAGGGCGGCCACGGCGGTGCGGGCAATGTCAATTTCAAGAGTTCGACCAATCGCGCGCCGCGCAAGGCGACGCCGGGCACGGAAGGCGAGGTGCGCGAACTGCGCCTGGAGCTGAAGGTGCTGGCCGATGTCGGCCTGCTCGGTTTTCCGAACGCGGGCAAATCGACATTCATCCGCGCCGTATCGGCGGCGACGCCGCGCGTGGCGGATTATCCGTTCACGACACTGCAGCCGCATCTGGGCGTCGTGCGCATCGGTACCGACCAAAGCTTCGTCATCGCCGACATTCCGGGGCTGATCGAGGGGGCGGCGGAAGGTGCGGGCCTGGGCATCCAATTTCTCAAGCATGTCTCGCGTACGCGGCTGCTGCTGCATGTCGTCGACATCGCGCCGCTCGACGGCGAGACCGACCCGGTCGAGCAGGTGCGTGCGATCGAGGCCGAGCTCGAGAAGTTCGACGAGGAACTCCTGCAGCGCCCGCGCTGGCTGGTGTTCAACAAGGCCGACCTGATCCCCGAGGACGAGCGCCAGAAGCTGGCCAAGGCGCTCGTGCGCCGGCTGAAATGGAAGGAGCCCTGGTTCCTCGTTTCCGCGATCGCGCGCGAGGGCACCTGGCCGGTGGTGCTGAAGATTCAGGATTTCTTCGACCGGCTCCGCGCCGAGGCCGCGGAGGAGTCGCGGAGCGAGGACGCGTGAGATTCGCGGGTGCCTTCAGCGCGGCTCTTGCTCTGAAGTCCTCCCCTTCAAGGGGAGGATTTAGGTGGGGATGGTTTGATCTTTACGTGGCATTACTGCGAACACCATCCCCACCCAACCCTCCCCTTGAAGGGGAGGGCTTGAAAGCAAAAAGGCCGGCTTGCGCCGGCCTTTTTGGAAATGCATTGCGCTCGAACTCAGGCCAGCGCCTTGATATGCGCGCTCAGGCGGCTCTTATGACGCGCCGCCTTGTTCTTGTGGATCAGGCCGCGGCTCGACTCGCGGTCGAGAATCGGCTCGGCGGTCTTGTAGGCGGCCTCGGCGGCGGCTTTGTCTTTCGCCGCGATCGCGTTGACGACCTTTTTCACGGCGGTGCGCAGCGCGGAGCGCGCGCTGGAATTGCGGGCGTTGCGCTTGACGGCCTGACGCGCACGCTTCTTCGCAGATTTGATATTGGCCAAAGGATGACTCCAGAAAAAAGAATGAAAATCGGGGGCGGAAAAAGGG
>DAIMZS010000147.1:2637-4045 GCA_036733825.1 Rudaea sp. | reverse complement strand
CCCCCAGCCTGCTGCGCTCGATGTTCTCGTTCAGCGCGATGACCTTCATTTCGCGCATTTTGGGCCTCGTGCGCGACCAGTCGATCAACGCGGCATTCGGCGTGAGCTGGATGACGGATGCGTTCTGGGTGGCCTTCCGTATCCCGAATTTCCTGCGCCGCCTGTTCGCCGAAGGCTCGTTCAGCACAGCCTTCGTGCCGGTATTCACCGAGGTCAAGGAAAAGCGCTCGCACGCGGAGCTGAAGGCGCTGGTGGCGAGGACCAGCGGCACGCTCGGCGGCGTGCTGCTCGTGGTCACCGCGTTGGGCATCTTGGGTTCGGATCAGGTCGCGGGGCTGTTTTCGTTCGGCGCGCTCGACACGCCGGAAAAGGCGCGCCTGACTTCCGATCTGCTGCGCATCACGTTCCCGTTCCTGCTGTTCGTCTCGCTGACCGCGCTCGCCGGCGGCGTGCTCAACAGCTTCCACCGCTTCGCGCTGCCGGCGCTGACGCCGGTGATCCTCAATCTGTGCATGATCGCCGGCGCGTTGTGGTGGCGCCGCTATTTCGACGTGCCGATCAAAGCGCTGGCCTGGTCGATTTTCCTGGCGGGGATCCTGCAACTGCTGTTCCAGTTTCCCGCGCTGCGTCGGCTCGATCTGCTGACCCCGCCGAGCTGGGGTTGGTCGCATCCCGAAGTGCGGCGGATCATGCGCCTGATGATCCCAACCCTGTTCGGCTCGTCGGTCGCGCAGGTGAACCTGCTGCTCGACACAGTGATCGCCTCGCTGCTGATCACCGGTTCGCAGACCTGGCTGCAGCAGGGCGACCGCCTGCTCGAACTGCCACTTGGCATCTTCGGCGTCGCGCTCGGCACGGTGATCCTGCCGAGCCTGTCGCGCCATCACGTCAACACCGACCATGCCGGTTTTTCGCGCGCGCTCGATTGGGGCTTGCGCACGACGCTGCTGATTGCGATTCCGGCGATGCTTGGCCTGGTCCTGCTCGGCAAGCCGATCGTGGCGACGCTGTTCCAGCACGGCGCGTTCACCGCGGGCGACGCCGACATGGTCGCGCTGAGCCTGTCCGCGTTGAGCTTCGGCCTGCCGGCGTTTGCGCTGGTCAAGGTGCTGGTGCCGGCGTTTTATGCGCGCCAGGACACGAAGACGCCGGTGCGCGCCGGCATCGCCGCGATGATCGCGAACATGCTGCTCAACGTGTTGCTGGTCGGTGCGCTATATCTGCTCTGGCGCGGGGCGGAGGCGCCGGGTGAGGGCTTGCTCGCGCGCATCGCGAACGTGCGCGGGCTGCACATGGCGGTGGCGCTGGCGTCGAGCCTCGCCAGTTATCTGAACCTGTTGCTGCTATGGCGCGCGCTGCGCCGCGAAGCGATCTATCAGCGTGAACCGGGCTGGGGCAGGCATCTGCT
>DAIMZS010000147.1:0-2537 GCA_036733825.1 Rudaea sp. | reverse complement strand
CGCTGCGCCGCGAAGCGATCTATCAGCGTGAACCGGGCTGGGGCAGGCATCTGCTGCGCCTCGCCGTCGCTTGCGGCTTGATGGTGGCCGTGATCCTCGTCGGACTGCTGATCTGGCCCGAGTGGAGTGCGGCAAGCGTGGTTCAGCGCGCCTGGCGGCTCGGCGCGATCATCGCTGCGGCGGGCGGAGTCTATGTGGCTGCGCTCTACGCCGGCGGCTTGCGGCTGCGTGATTTGCGCGCGCACTGATGCTCCTGCTCGTCATCCCAGCGAACGCTGGGATCCAGCGTTTGATTTTTTTTCCGAAGCCAAGAAAAGCTGGATTCCAGCGTTCGCTGGAATGACGAGCATAAGAGCCGGGTGAGGTATACCTGCGGCGCCGCAGCATTCTTCGCTATAATCGCGCGATGCGTATGTTGTTCCGCGATATCGCCGGGGACCCTATCGCCGCGCGAGGCAGCGTCGTCTGCATCGGTGCGTTCGATGGCGTCCATCTGGGCCATCGCGCCGTGCTCGCGCGCATGCGCGAACGGGCGCGCGCGCTGGGCGTCGAGTCGGTCGTGACCAGTTTCGAGCCGCTGCCGCGCGAGTTCTTCGCGCACGGCCGGCCGGTGGCGCGGCTGACGAGCGTGCGCGAGAAGATCGAGCAGTTTCGCCAGGCGCAGATCGATCGCGCGCTGCTGCTGCGCTTCAATGCGGCGCTGGCGGCGATGAGCGCACAGGAGTTCGTCGAGCGTGTGCTCGTGCGCCGGCTCAACGCACGCGAAATTTGGGTCGGCGAAGGATTCCGCTTCGGCCATGCGCGCGGCGGCGATGTCGACCTGCTGCAACGCCTGGGCCGCGAACATGGTTTCACCGCGAACGCGCTCGAGCCGGTCGTGATCGAAGGCGAGCGCATTTCGAGCTCGGCGATCCGCGAGGCGCTGGCGGGCGGCAGTTTCGCGCTCGCCGCGCGCTGGCTCGGCCGGCCGTTCGCGATCGGCGGCCATGTGGTGCGCGGCCAGCAGCTCGGGCGCAAACTCGGTTATCCGACCGCGAATCTGCGCCTGGGCTCGCGTACCTCGCCGGTCGACGGCATCTTCGCGGTGAAGGTGCACGGCATCGATGATGCGGTGTATCCCGGCGTGGCGAGCCTCGGCGTGCGGCCGACGGTCAACGGCAAGGAGCCGCTGCTCGAAGCGCACCTGTTCGATTTCAGCGGCGACCTGTACGGCCGCCGTATACAAGTGGAATTTGTGGAAAAGTTGCGCGACGAAGAGAAATTCTCCGACCTCGATGCGATGGTGAAGCAGATCGACCGCGATGCCGAACAGGCGCGGGACATTTTGGGTATCGCGAAATAATACGGTTCGGAAATTTGAAAAGTTGCCGCACGACGGCGGCGACTGGAGCGAAAAAGTGAGTATCGACTACAAATCCACGATCAACCTGCCGCAGACCGATTTCGCGATGAAGGCCGACCTCGCCAAGCGCGAGCCGGCGATGCTCGCCGAATGGGAGAAGGTCGACCGCTACGCCGAGATCCAGATCAAAACGGCCGGCCGCGAGCACGCCTTCATCCTGCACGACGGGCCGCCGTACGCGAACGGCGCGATCCATCTCGGCCACGCGGTCAATAAGATCCTCAAGGACATCGTGGTCAAGTCCAAGCTGGTTTCCGGGCTGCGCTCGCCCTACGTGCCGGGCTGGGACTGCCACGGTCTGCCGATCGAAGTCGCGGTCGAGAAGAAAGTCGGCAAGGTCGGGCAGAAGGTCGACGCGGCCGAATTCCGCAAGCTGTGCCGCGAGTACGCGCTCAAGCAGATCGATCTGCAGCGCAACGACTTCAAGCGTCTGGGCGTGCTCGGCGACTGGAGCCGTCCGTATCAGACGCTCGACTTCAAGTTCGAGGCCGACGAAATCCGCGCGCTCGCCAAGGTGATCGCGAACGGCCACCTCGTGCGCGGCGAAAAGCCGGTCTACTGGTGCTTCGACTGCGGCTCGGCGCTGGCCGAGGCCGAGATCGAATATCAGGACAAGCAGTCGCCCGCGATCGACGTCGCCTACGACGCGCTCGATCCGAAAGCCCTCGCCGCGAAATTCGGCGTGACGGTGAACGAAGGCGACATCGTCGCCGTGCCGATCTGGACGACGACGCCTTGGACGCTGCCGGCCAGTGTCGCGGTGACGCTCGGCCCCGATATCGACTACGTGCTGATCGAAGGCCCGACGCGCAACGGCAAGCGTGTGCTGCTCGTCGTCGCGGAACTGCTGCTGGAAAAAATCGCCAAGCGCTACGGCCTCGAACATCCCGTCGCGCTCGGCCACATCAAGGGCGCAGGTCTGGAATCGCTTCCCCCGCTTGCGGGGGAAGCTCCCCGCAGGGGTGTAGGGGGCGAGGGTGCTGAGGCGGAGCAACACCATCCCCACCCAACCCTCCCCTTGAAGGGGAGGGCTTCGACGCTCAAGCATCCTTTCTACGATCGCGAAATCGCAATCATCTGCGGCGACCACGTCACCACCGAAGACGGCACCGGCGCCGTGCACACCGCGCCGAGC
>DAIMZS010000146.1:6287-8109 GCA_036733825.1 Rudaea sp. | reverse complement strand
CATTGGCGTCCTCGGCCGGCGCGGGCGGCGGGTTCTGCACGACTTCGAAACCGCCCGGCAGCAGGTCGACGATGGCGATGTTGCCGATCGTGTCGACCTCGGTCGCGCGGATCTTCAGGTGCACGTCGATTTCCTGACCCAGCGTCGCGGAGGTGATCGCCTTGCCGTCCGCGTCGGTGTACTCGCGGATGATTTCGAGACCTTGTTTCAGCTCGGTCTGCGGCGGTGCGCGATCGTAGCCGGCGACGGTGACCGCATACCACGCGTGCGTATCGACCCCGTTGTCGACGCGCAGGCCCGTCGCGGCGGCGTCGAACGCCGCACGCACGAGCGCACCCGGCTGCTGGGTCAGCGGCTTCACCGTGCCGTCTTTGAGCAGCGCGTTGAGCGTGAGCTTGTCTGCGCCGGCCTGCGCGCCGTACGCGTCGAGCGCGAGGATGGTCTGCGCCGACGACAGTGTGTTGTACCAGCCGCGCTGCACCGGCCGCAGCAGGTTCGCGACCGCGGCGGGCGGCAAAGCCTTCGCGCGCTCGGGGAAGTGCTTGGCGATCAGATACAACATGCCTGCGTCGCGCACGAGCGGACCGTAGTATGAGTATGGCTGGAAACGGTACGCGTTCTCGATCGTCGAACGCGTGAGCACAGCCTGCGGGCCGGCGATCAGCGCATCGGCCTCTTTGTCCTGCTTGAGCAGCTTGAGCGAGGCGGCGATGTAGCCCGCGGCGAGATCGTCGCGCCAGATCTTGGTATAGCGGTCGTCGAGGCGCTTCTGCACGGCGGCGAGATAATTCGTCGTCACCGTGCCCTGACGCGTGAGCAGGTACACGGCGAACGCGCGCTCGCGCAGGCCTTCGAGCGAGCCGTCGCTCTCGTCCGCGGCGAGCTGCAGCAGATAGCGGTCGCCGGAATCGAGCATGTCGCCGGGCAGGCGCTGGCCGCGCTCCTTCGCTTCGATCAGGAACTGCATCGCGTACACAGAAGCGAAGCGATGCGACTGCGGCGTCGACGTCCACAGACCGAATCCGCCTTCGTTGTTCTGGCGCGAATGCATCACCGCGAACAAACCCTGCAGCGGATCGCTGGCCGGCTTCACCGGTTTGCCGTTCGCGTCGACGTTGAGGCTGCCGTATTCGGGATGCGCGGCGAACACCAGCGACGGCACACCCTGGCTGACGAGCTGCTCGGTGCAACGGTGCGGGAAATCGGCGAGATAGGCCGACAGCCCCTGCGCGAGCACGAGCGGCGTGTACGAGGCCGAAACATTGCGCTTGGCGAACGCGTCGAACACCTGGCGCAGATCCTTGACATCGGACGAACCCTTGTCGAGATCGCCGACGACGAGATCGTTGCGATAGGCCGACGCCGGCCGCACCGACACCTCGGTGCCGATCTTCGCGAACTTGTCGTTGTAGGTTGCGCGGAAGTCGAGCTTTGCCGGACCAAGCACGTCCTTCGCACGCAATTTGTAGACGACGACGCCTTCCTTCATTTCGCCGAGCGTCACCGTCTGCTCGGCCGGGCCGATCACTTCGAGCCCCGCGGTCGGCGCGAACGCGAGTTTGATCGACATCTCCTTGCCGCCGAGGCCGGTCAGATTGTTGGCGACGCCGACGCTGACCTCGAACTCGTCGCCCGGCGCAACCATGTTCGGCACGTTCGGCGAAAGCACGAAATCGCCGCGCACCGTGGTCGTGTTCTGCTGGATGCCGATCTTGTCGGCGCGCACGGCCACGGCCATCACGCGCAGTTTGCCGTTGAAATCGTCGGGCACGGTCCAGGTGAATTCGCGGCTGTCCTTGATGTCGACGATGCCGCTCCACCA
>DAIMZS010000146.1:0-6187 GCA_036733825.1 Rudaea sp. | reverse complement strand
CCGGCCACGCTGTATTCGACGCGGTTGAGCTCATCGCCGTCGGCGTTGCGCACGACGAAGGCAAAGCTGCCGGGCTTGTCGGTCGGCAGCGCGACATCGTTGCCCGCCGCGGTGATCGACAGCGGCACTTCGGACACGGTGATGTCCTTGGCCTTCGATTCGTATTTGTACACGCCCGAATCCTGCTTGGTCAGGATCGACACGTAGCGGCGCTCGATGATCACCGCCTTCAAATTGCCGACGGCAATCTTCTTCGCGTTCGAATCGATCGCGATCAGGTTGACGCTGCGCTTGGCGTCGCGCTGGACGAAGCCGAGATCGCCATCGGTCTTCGCGCCGATCAGATAATCGAGCGAGGACACGAGCTGGCTGACCTGCGCGGCGACATTGCGCCCGCCCTCGGCCTCGTAGCCCTTGGCGAAGAAGCGCAGCTGATAGGTCGCGTTCGCATACTTCGACAGATCGAGCGGGAATTCGGCCTCGCCCTTGTCGTCCGTCGTGCGCTCGCCGAGCGGATCGGAATAGCCTTCCTTCGCGCGCTGCGGATCGAAGAAGCGGTAATCGGGGTACGGACGGAAGCTCGGGATCGACGGCGTCAAGGTCAGCGTCGCCTCGACGCGGCGGTTCTGCGCCGGCGTGCCGAACAGGTTCTGCAGCGAGAACAACGCCTTCAAACCGTCGGGCTTGACCCAGCCGTCGGGCGAATTCGCCGACAGCCGCGCCTCGGCCTTCATGCGGTCGGGCAGGAACTCTTTGATCTGCACGCCGACCGAGCCGATCTGCGCATCCGTGTGGCCGTCCTTGCTGATGTAGACGTTGACGTTCCAGGTGCCGGTCGGCGAGCTTTCCTGCGTCGTGTAGTCGACACCGAGGAAACCCGCGGTGTCGACACGCAGCTTGCGCGTTTCGACAACGGTGCCGCGCGCGTCGGTGATCTCGGCGATCAGCGGAATGCCGTCGAGCGGCTTGGTCCAATCCGCCGCACGCACGATCACGCCGACGTGGAAGGTGTCGCCGGGCCGATAGATGCCGCGGTCGGAGAACAGGTAGGCTGACAGGCGGCCCGCGTTCTTCGCATTGCGCTCGCCGCCGATGTCGAAACGGGAGAAGTCGAGCGAGCGGTCGCGCTCGCCGATCGGCAGGAACGAGAGATCATCCGCCTTGCGCACGACGAACAAGGTCGGCGTCTTCTCGCGCTTCATCGCATCGAGCGGCTCGAAATGCACGTGGCCGGCGGCGTCGGTGGCGTGCGAGACGAGGGTCTGGCCGTTCTTGCCGGCCACGTCCACATTCGCGCCTTCGACCGGCGCGCCGTTGCGGATCGACTGCACGTAGATGTCGTAGCTGCCGTCGAGCGATTTCTTCGCGATCATGCCGAGGTCGGTGACGACGATCAGGCGCGCGTCGCCGGGCACATCGGCATTGTCGGTGTTCGTGTCGACGCCTTCGCCTTCGTTGGCCGGGCCTTCTTCCTCGCTCTGCTCGGGCTCGTCCGCGTTCGGATCGACTTCCTGCTTCGGCGGCTCCGGCTGCAGCTCGGCGAGCTTGAGCAGGAACACGCCGTGCTTCGCATTCGCGCCGCTGCCGAAATACTTGCCGAGGTCGACGCCTTCGAAGCGCGCCTTGGCCGGATCGGCGCCTTCCTCGAACGGCACCTTGTTGACGAAGCGCTCGGTGATCTGGTCCGCGCTCAGCGAATACATCTGCGGCTTGTTGTACGTACCCTGGTTGAAAGTGACCAAGTGCTGCAACTGGTCCGGCAGCACGCGTGCGATTTCGACCTGCATGCCGGGCACGTTGCGCGCGACCACACCGATGCGCTTGTCGCCGGACAGCGACAGCAGCGCACCGTCGGCGGCGAAGCGCAGCATCTTCGGATACTCGGGCACGGCGATGACCTGCACCGAATCCTTGCCGAGCACGTAGCCGCCGAAAGACTTGAGCCCCTTGTTTACTCTTACGTAGATATACCGGCCCGGATCGGCCTTGTATTTGAAGCTGTGCAGGTTTTCGTAGTCGCGCTCGGTCGGAATCGCCTCGAGGCTGAGCTTCTGCGAGCGCTGCAGCACGGCTTCGTTCACATCGGACAGACTCCAATACCAGGAATTGTCGCGATCGTTGTGCGGCAGCAGCCAGGCGGAGAACGCCTTCTGCGTGTCCGCCTCGTTCACGGTTTGCGACGCGTCGACGACGAGCACCTGCTCGGGTTCGTACTTGGCGTTGTCGACCAGCGTCGCCTCGATGCTCTCGATCTTCAAGCTGTACAGCCCGGGCACCGCCACATTGCCGCCGAGCGGCTGCTCGGTCGCCGGCCCGCCGCGCGCGGCGCGCACGCCTTCGGCGACGGTGTATACCAGCGCTTCGTCATCGGTCGGAATCGACAGCGGCTCGGAGTGAATGAACGCGTTGACCTTGCGTTCGTCGTAGGTGACCGTGAACTTCTTCGATACCAACGACATTTTCGGACCGCTCAACTCGAGCTTGACGGCCTTTTCAAAACTCGTCGGATCGACCGGATGGGTGAAGCGCGCGTGGATCACGGCTTTCTTCGCCGTCGCGTCCTGCGGGTCCTGATAGAACTCGCCCTGCACGATGCTCGCCTTGAACGGCGCACTGGCGAAATCGAAACGGTCCTTGTCGACCTTGACGTGCTCGGCGAAGGCGAGCTTCGGATCGAAATTCACCGCGTATTTCTGCCCGATCGGCCAGTCGTCCTTCGGCGTGAAGTTCAATTCGCGGTCGTTGAGCCAGGTCCAGGTGCCGGCCAGATCCGGCTGCATCGCGATGCCCGTGGTCGGCGACTTGCCGACCAGCGCCAGCGGCGCGACCGAGCGATTGAAAACGACGTGCAGCGGATGCACGATCAGCTTGCGCGCTTCGTCGTCGTAGCCGGTCAGCAGCGGCGCCTGGACGGTGAACGTGGCGGGCGTTTCGACCACGGGCTTGGGCCGGTCGCGCCAGGCGCGATAGCCGAACAATCCGCCGAATCCGAGCACGAGCAGCGCGACGAGAATTCCCGCCGAGCGTGCCGGCCGAGCCTGCACGGCGCCGCCGAGCCGGCTCCAGCCCGTTTCGACCGCGCGCATCCACGGCGGCGCGTCCCAGCCAAGCCGGCCGAGGAAAAACGCCAGCACCGCGCCGACGAGGCGCAGCAGCATCAACGGCAGATTCCAGATGAAATTCAGCAGCCCCATAGTCCCTCTTCCTTTGCTTGATTTCGCGCGCAGTGCGCCGCGTCCCAGACAAGACGCAAATCAGTCCCGAAACAGCTCAGCCCCGCCGCCATTCTACGTGTACTTCACCGCAGGCATAGCATTCGGCCTCGGGATGGCAAATGCATGGCGGAAAATGACCGAAACGGAATGAATTACGTTATTCCGCTGATGCCGAAACAGACAGCGAACTGCCTCGGCAGGCAAGTGTGGGCGATTTCACATGGGCGATGAGACGCCCTGGGCAAGGCCGGAGTTATGCCCGTGCGAGCGCCTGGCGCAGATCGTCGATCAGCGCCTCGGGCTCTTCGAGGCCGACGGACAGGCGCACGAAGTTCAGGCCTGCCCCGCCCGCCGGCGGAACCAGCGGCGCGTCCGCCGGATAAACCGCGCAGACCGGGAACTGCAGCGACTCGTAGCCGCCCCACGATACCGTCATCAGGAAGCGCGTCAAAGCGTTGCAGAAGCGCTCGACGCCGGCCACGTCTGTCACACGCAGGACAAGCGTCAGCAAGCCGCTCGCGCCGCGCATCTGCGCCTGGGTCAGGCCAAACTGCGGATTCGACGCGTCGTGCGGATAGTATACTTTTTCCACTTTCTCGTGCCCCTGCAGGAACGCGAGCACTTCGCGCGTCGTGCGCGCGATGCGTTCCATGCGCACCGACAGCGTACGCATGCCGCGGATCATCAGCCAGGCGTCGTGCGGCGACATCACCGCGCCGCAGACCATGTAAGCCTTCTTGAACACCTCGCGGATGATCGCCTCGCTCGCACACAACGCGCCGGCGACGACGTCGCTGTGGCCGTTCAAGTACTTGGTCGCCGAGTGCGCCACCATGTCGATGCCCAGGGCGATTGGCGACTGGTTCAGCGGCGTCGCGTAGCTGTTGTCGCACAGCGTGCGGATACCGTGTGCTTTCGCGAGTTTCGCGACGGCGGCGAGGTCCTGCTGCTCGTAGGTCATCGAATTGGGGCTTTCGAGCACGATCAGCGCCGTCTGCTCCGTCACCGCGGCGGCGAAATTCGCGATGTCCGTGCCGTCGACGAAGGTCGTGGTCACGCCGAACTGCCCGAGCAGGTCGCGCAGCACCGCGCGCGTCCACGAATACGGGCGCGCGACGCAGATCACGTGGTCGCCGGCGGCGACGCTGGCGATGACGGCGGCGGAAATCGCGCCGGCGCCGCTGGAAAACATCAGGCAGTCTTCCGCGCCTTCCAGGGCCGCGACTTTCTTGCGCAGCACCTCGACCGTGGGATTGTTGCCGCGCGTGTAGGTCGTGCGGCGGAACTCGTCGCGAAAACCCTCGCGGAACGCAGCCACGCTCGGGAAGGCGAAGATCGAACTCTGATAAATCGGCGGCGAGACCGCGCCGCGCTGGGTTTCACGGTCCTCACCCAAGTGGTTGAGGATGTAGCTCAGATCCATGGTGTCGGTTTGCCTGCGGGGAATTGCCGAAGCATACGGCAAACCCCCGGCGCTCCGTGCACCGGCCCTGAGCAAATCGGAACCGGCGGCATGAAACCGAAGCGAAGCGAGCGTGGCGACGGTTGACCGTCGCCACGCCGCCGGCTTGCACTCGACGATTCTGCGCCAAAGGCACGGCAGCGCTACAGGACGCCACCGAACCGATCGACACAGCCCCTGCGTCGAGAACCGCAAATGGGCCCAGCACCGCGCCCCCTAAAACGCCGTGCCGCACCCGAAGCGGACCTTCACATCCCTCGCGCGCCAATGCCGTCCGCCACTGCATTCGCTGCGCCCCCACGATCGCCTTGAATCCCCCATTTCCCTAAACAAGCGCAAAACGGAGAGGCCGCCTATCACGCCGCGGAAAATATTTTTTGTGCTGCCTGAACGAAACGCCGCCGCCATGGCCGGGGCCGGTTTTTGCAAAGCAAGCACGCTTGCCGCATCATCTCGGAAAGGAAACGGAGGACCCGGCGCTTTGACTTCCGACATCACCGTGCGCCTTGCCGCCTGGCGCGGGGGCGATCTCGCCGCGCTGGAACCGGTCATGCCCGAGCTGTACGACCTGCTGCGGCAGATCGCCGTGCAGCGCCTGCGCGGCGAGGCGAATTCGGTCACCCTGGATCCCACCGACCTCGTGCACGAGGCGATGACGCGCCTGCTCGGCACGGGCAAGACGTTCGCCAACCGCGCCCATTTCCTCGCGATCAGCGCGCTGTACATGCGCTCCATCCTCGTCGACCGCGCCCGCGCGATCCTCGCCGGCCGCCGGCCCGAGGCGCAGGCGACGATCACGCTCGGCAGCGCGGTCGAGGTGCCCGACGACCTCGGTGCGATGGACGTGGTCGTGCTCGACGAGGCGCTGCGCAAGCTCGAAGCGCTCGAACCGCGCGCGGCCGCGGCGATGGAGTTCGCCGCCTTCTCCGGCATGGAGCGCGAGGAGATCGCGCAGACCCTCGGCGTCTCGGTGCCGACGATCGACCGCGACCTGCGTTTCGCGCGCGCTTTCGTCAACCGCGCGCTGGCCTGAGGCGCGCTTGAGCGAACTGCGCCGCTTGTTCGACCTCGCCTGCGACCTGCCGGCGCCGCAGCGGCGCGAGGCGCTGCAGGCTGCGGGCGCCGACGCGGCTGCGATCGCCGAGGTGCTTGCCCTGCTCGATGCCGACGCCGCCACGCGCACGCGTTCGCGCGCGGGCGTGAGCGCCATGATTGCGCAGTTCAATGCGACCGAACTGCACGCTGGCGACCTACTCGGCGCCTGGCGTCTCGTCAGCGAGATCGGCCACGGCGGCATGGGCGCCGTGTATCTGGCCGAGCGCGCCGACGGACATTTCAGCCAAGAGGCCGCGGTCAAGCTGATCCGCGGCCTCGGCGACGCCGACGCGGCCGCCCGCTTCGCGCGCGAAAGGCAGCTCCTCGCCAGCCTGCAGCATCCGCAGATCGCGCGCCTGCTCGACGGCGGCGCCACGCCCGGAGGCGCGCCCTACCTCGTCATGGAATTCGTCGA
>DAIMZS010000145.1:3654-8113 GCA_036733825.1 Rudaea sp. | reverse complement strand
AAGCTGGATTCCGGCTTGACCAGCCATTCGGCTGTTAAAAACCGCCGGAATGACGGTTAAGGGCAAAAGCTGGAATGACGAGAGAGAAAGTCAGGTGAGCAATCTCACCTTATCGCGATAACTGCGCGACAACTTCAACTCGTGCCCCGAATCGAGCACGAGAAAATACTCGCCGTTGAGATGCGGCCGCATCTCCTTCACCCGCGCGAGGTTGACGATGCTCGAACGGTGCACGCGCGCGAAGCGGCGTGGGTCGAGGCGGCGTTCGAGCTGTTGCATCGTGCCGCGCAGCACGTGGGTGTCTTCGCCGGCGTGGATGCACATGTAGTCGCCGGCGGCGTCGATCCAACGGATCGTTTCGACGTCGATGCGCAGAAGACGGTGTCCATCTTTGATCGTCAATTTGTCGTCGGCCTGCACCGGCTCGTCGGAGAGGACGGTGTCGAACGGCAGCTTCGCGGTTTCGGGCAGTGTGGCGATCAGCTTGAGCAGGCGCTCGTAGTGGTCTTCGGTCTTGCGCGCGGCCAGGCGCTCGCGGGCGCGTTCGATCGACTCGTCGAGGCGTGTGTCGTCGACCGGCTTGAGCAGGTAGTCGAGCGCGCTCGCGGCGAAGGCCGCCAGCGCGTACTGGTCGTAAGCGGTGACGAACACGGTCAGCGGAATTTGCGTCGCCGGCAGCGCGCGCAGCAGGCCGAAGCCGTCGATGCCCGGCATTTGCACATCGAGGAACATCAGCTGCGGACGCAGCGCGGAGATGGCGTGGAAGGCCTGGCGGCCGTTGCCGGCCTCGCCGACGATTTCGATGTCGGCGTGCCGGCGCAGGCGCAATTCCAGCCCTCGGCGGGCGAGCGGTTCGTCGTCGACGATCAGGGTGCGGATTGCCGTCATTTCAGCTGCCTTGCGCGGTTTCGAACGGCAGACGGATATGCACGTCGACGCCGTGCGGAGCGCAGTTGCAGATGCTCAGCTGCTGGCGCTCGCCGTACAGCACGCGTAGGCGCTCGCGCGTGTTGGCGAGGCCGACGCGCGCGTGCCCGTTCGGTGCCGGGTCGCTCTCGTCGAAGCCGGGGCCGTCGTCGCGTAGATGGACGTCGAGCATATCGCCGTCGCGGCGCGCGATCAGTTCGATGCGGCCGCCTTCCTCGCGCCGCGACACGGCGTGTTTGATCGCGTTCTCGATCAGCGGCTGCAGGATCAGGCCGGGAACGAGCGCGTCGCGTGCGATGGGTTCGATGTCCATCTCCACCTTGAGACGATCGCCGAAGCGCAACTGTTCGATGCCAAGATAAAGATTGAGCGCGTCGACTTCCTGCGCGAGCGTCACGCGCTGCTCGGGATCAGAATCAAGCGAATGGCGCAGGAACGCCGACAGGCTGCCGACCATGCGATAAGCCGTGTCGCGCTTGTTGTCGAGCACGAGCGTCGAAATCGCGTTGAGCGTGTTGAACAGAAAATGCGGATTGAGCTGATAGCGCAGCATCTTCAGCTGCGCGGCGTGCGCGGCGTTCTGCGCGCGCAGGGCGGCTTCCTTCTGTTCGGTCAGCTGGCGGGCGAATTTGATGCCGAAGTACAAGCCGCTCCAGGACAGGAACAGATAGAACATCGACAGGAAATACCACAGATAGCTGAGCGGGTTGTGCGACATGCAGTCGTCGCAGAAATGGAACGCGACTTTTGCGCAGACATAGATGGCCGCCTGGACCAGGGTCGCGACCACCAACAGCGCCGCGGCGACGCCGGCCATGCGCGGCAGCGGCAACGACCACAGTTGCCGGTAGCCGAGCCGCAGCAGGCTGGTGATGATGAAACCCGTGATCGCGACAGTTATCGAGACGACGAGATAACGCAGCTCGGTGCCCTCGCCGATGACTGCAGTGGCGTTGAGGGTGAGATACGCCGCCCAGCCAGCCGTCTGCAGCGGCCAGAACGAGAGCTTGCCGGGTGCGATGAAAGGTTTGGTGGCGATGGCCGAAGCGTTCACTGAGCGCGCGCTCGCGTTTGCGGGGCGCTCACTATGAACCGATCCGGGGTCGGTTTGAAGTGCTCGTCGCCTGGATGCCCGGAGGGCGCCCTGGTGCGCGGTCAGGCCTTGCGGCCGACGAAGACGTAATACGGCACGCGGATCAGCGGCAGATACGGCACCGCGGCGCGGTGCTCGGAGAGTTCGTGCTGAGGCAGGACGGTGCGCAGCGCGGCCAGATGCGCCGGGTCGAGGCGCACGCCGTCGTGGGCGAACCAGCGCGGCCAGAACTGCCGCGTGAACGCGCTGTGGCGGATGAGGCCGGGCGCCGGCTTCGCCGCCGAAGTATAGAAATCCACCACGCCGAGCAGCCCGCCGGGTTTGAGCATCGCGAGCGCATTGGTGAGTGCGGCGCGCCAATCCGGGATCATTGTCAGTGAATAGGAAAAATAGACGCAGTCGACCGGCGCGCTCGGTGCATACGTCGTCGCGTCCGCCTCGATCATGCGCACCTGAGGATAGCGGGCGATGCGTTGGCGCGCGCGGTCGAGCAGGGCGGGGCAGAGGTCGACGAGATCGAAGGCGGCGAGGTCGCCGAGCCGGTCGCCGAAGAAGTCGAGATTGCGTCCGGTGCCGCCGCCGAGCTCGACGACGCGCGCCTGCGGCGGCAATTGCATCAGCAAGCGCGAGATCAGTTCCTCGCGGCCGCGCAGCAGGCGCTCGCGGAAGCGGTCGTAGTCCTGCGCCTGCGCGCCGTAGAAGCTTTGCAGATTCTGCGCGTGGGACGACGACTTGGGCATGCCGCGCAGCATCTGGCGCAGCACGGCGGCGTCGTTGCGCAGCGCCTCAAGCCGGGGCATCGGCGATCACGAAGCCGGCGTAGGTGTGCACGCGGTCGCCGGCCTGCAGCGAGCCGGCGAGTTCATCGGAAAACTTGAAGATTTCGCGCAGGCGGTTCTGGCCGGGGCCGACGCGGATCGTTTCCAGATACGCCGGTTTCGACTGCGCGCTGCGCAGCAGGATGCGCGCGCCGGGCGTGGCGCGGTTGAGGATCGCGTTCCATTCCTCGACGAGCGCGTCGGGATAGTACGAGCTCATCCAGTCCATATGATCGAGCAGGACGAAGCGCGAGATCGGCGTCGGGTTGCTCGACAGCAATTCGGTGACCGTCGTCGTGTGCAGTGAAATGCGGTCGACCAGGCCGGCCTTGAGCGCGTTGAAGCCCGTTTCCTTCAAATATTCCGGGCAGCAATCGCGGCGATAGCGGCCGGTGAGGTAAACGCGATAGAAGTAGTTGTCGGAGAGCGGCAGCTGCCGGAAGACGTATTCGACCGCACCGCGGATGAAGCCGTGGATGCCGAATTCGTGCTGCGATTCGACCAGCTTGCGCTGTGGATACGGCACGCCGAGCAGGCTCATCACGAACTGGCGCGAGATGATCCAGTTGACCGTCTTGTTCCACAGCAGCGGCGACACACGCTCGTCGTAGATCTTCTGCTGTTCGGGCAGTGATTTCGCGTCGAGCAGCGCGTTGATCGCGTTGGCGAGGCCGGGCCGCAGCTTGAAATAGGTGCGTACGCCGCGCGCGACGATGCCCGACAGGCCGTGGAAATAGAAGCTGCCGTGCTTGCCGGCGAACCAGTTCCAATGCTTGTCCCACCAGGCTTGCGCGAATGGCGAAAGCTGCGCGCGCAGTTTCTGCTGATACAGGTTTTTGAAATCTTTGTGGCAGCCTTCGCCGAAGATCGCGAAGTAATCGTCGTAGCTGAGCGCGCGGATCGCGGCGATCTTGAGCTCGAGCAGCGCGATCTGGCGCGGATTCGCGTCGACGGCGTGGATCTGTTTCGGCCCGAGCAAGGCGTAGTCGAGCACATTGCAGCCCGCACTCGAAATTACGAGCATCGTATCGTCGGGCCCGAGCGCGAGCGCCTGGCGGTCGATCGCCGGGTCTTCCCAGCAGGTGTTGTAGACCAGGTTGCGCGAATAGATCGCGTTGAAGAGCGCGTGGTCCAGTTTGTCGATCAGGCTGGGCTTGGACATCGGCGTGCGGTTCGGCGTGGAGACCAAGGCGGCACGCTAGCGTGTGAAGATGACGTCGCGGTTACGGACGGCGAAATCGGCTAAGCTGCGCCGCATCGCCACCGCCGAGGGGAACCGCATGCTGCGCCGTCTCTTGCTGTTGTCGTGCCTGCTGCCGTGGTGCGTGTCGGCTCAGGCAGTCGAGGCGGCGGCCAAGCCGCAAAACGTCGTCCTGGTCACCCTCGACGGCGTGCGCGTGCAGGAGATGTTCGGCGGCGCCGACCTCGCGGTGATGCGCTTTCTCGCGCGCGGCGCGCCGGTCGAGGGCACCGATCTGTATAAACGCTATTGGGCGCCGACCGCGGAAGAACGGCGCATGAAGATCATGCCGTTTCTCTGGGGCACGCTGCTCAAACAGCACGGCTGGATTGCCGGCGATCCAGCCAAGGGCAGCCATGTCGAGGTGACGAACCGATTTCA
>DAIMZS010000145.1:0-3554 GCA_036733825.1 Rudaea sp. | reverse complement strand
GCTGCGCGCGCTCAGTGCGGCACAGGGTGAAATGGTCGCCTGGGACGGCTCGCGTTTCGACTATCTCACCGAACGCTTTGCCCTCGACTACCTCCAGCGCGAGCACCCGCGTCTGCTTTATGTGCTGCTCGGCGATACCGACGAGCTCGCGCACGACGGCCGCTACGAATTGCTGCTGCAGTCGCTGCGGCACGCCGATCATTTCCTCGAGGAGCTGTGGATGCAGCTGCAGGCGTCCCCGCAATATCGCGACAACACGGTGCTGATCGTCACCGCGGATCACGGCCGCGGCAAGACGCCCGATTTCTGGGGCATGCACGACGAGGAAATCGAAGCGGCGAAGAACATCTGGCTCGTGGTCGCCGCGCCGGGCGATGCGCGGCGCGGCGAGTTCGAAGGTGGCCCGACGCTATATCAGAATCAGATTGCGGCGACGATCGCGCAAGCGCTCGGCCTGGACTTCCGGCGCAGCTATCCCGAGGCCGGCAAGCCGATTGCCTTGCGCGCCGCCCCGTGAGAAGAGGCCCGCCGGATTAACCCGGTTTGCGGAATTTGTAGATGAACTGATCGGTATGGCCCTGGACCGAGGGATTGAACGGTCCTTGGGTATGCGGATCGTCCGGATTGGCGAGCACGTTGCTTTCGCTCTCGAACTTGAATCCGGCGGCTTCGACCTGGCGGCGCACGAGCGCAGGTTCGATGCGATGCAGCGTGTCGGTGACGTTCGCGGGCGAGCCTTTCGCCGCGACATGATCGAGCACGATGTACACGCCGCCCGGTTTCAGCGCGGCGAACACCACGCGGTTGAACGCGGCCATGTCGACCGGGCCCATGAAGTCGTCGAGCAGGTCGTGGTAGTTCTGCGAAATCCAGAACAGGTCGAGCGGTTCCGGATAGCGCGCTGCGTCGATCGGTGAGGCGTAGGTCACGCTCACGTTCGCATGAGTGAACGCGAACTGCTGCACGTCGGCGATGCCTTTGACGATATTCGGATACTGCAGCAGTCCGCTCGGCACGCTCGCGTACACATGACCGTTTGCGCCGACGATGTTCGAGAACAGCCGAGTGAAGTAGCCCGCGCCGGTGCCGTAGTCGGCCACCTTGTCGCCGGGCTTCACGCCGGAAAATGCGAGCGTCTGTGCCGGTTTGCGGTTGGCATCGCGCGCAGTGTCCGTCGGCGGACGCGACGTGTCGGCGACGGCGGCGGTGATCACGCTGCCGGTGTCGTTCGCTGCGTGCGCCAGCATCGTGCCCGCATTGAGGGCGACGCACAGCGCCGCGGCGAGGATGGTTCTGTACATGGCAGGTCCCGTGGTTTCGATACGCAAATCATTGAGTCGCAGAGGACTTGCCTGAAGGGCCACATGGCGAAAAAATTGCCGGGTCACTCGTCAGCCGGCCGCCGCTTGAAACCGTTATTCGAAATCCAATTCGACCCCGCCGCGAAAGGATCGCGCCGCAGCGCGCGCGAGCTGCAGAGCCAGCTCAGGGCGGCGATCGTCGACGGACGGCTGCCACTCGGCGCGCAACTGCCGGCGACGCGGCAGGCACAGGCCTTTTTCGGCGTGTCGCGCAATACGCTCGCCGACGTCTACGACGGGCTGCTCAACGAGGGCTACGTCGTCGCGCGGCGCGGTTCCGGCACCTTCGTCGCCGAGGCGTTGCCCGCGATGCCTTCGCGCGCCGTGCGCGACGGCGCCCGCATGCTCGCGCACCGTCTCAATACGTTCTGGCTGCGGGCGGACGTGACCGAGGCGATGGGTTTCTGGCGCGATCCGCCGCCGATCCACGCCGCCGCGCGCCGCGCGCCGTCGATCGACCTGCGTCCGGCCTTGGTCGATTCACGGCTGTTCCCGCACGAAATATTCCGCCGCGTGACAGCGAAGCAGCTGCGCACGCTGGAACGCAAACCCGCGAGCTTCCGCAGCCCGCAGGGTAACCAGGGCAATTACGCTCTGCGCAACGCGATCACAAGGCACATCGCGCTGACGCGCGCGGTCGTGTGTCATGCCGACGACGTGCTCGTGACCGCGGGCGCGCAGCAGGCGTTCGATCTGCTCGCGCGCGTGCTCGTGGTGCCCGGCGAAACGGTGGTCGCGGTCGAAGACCCGGGCTATCCGCCGATGCGCGTCGCCTTCGCTGCGGCCGGCGCGAAGCTCGTTCCCGTCGGCGTCGACGAGGAGGGATTGCGGGTCGACCGGCTGCCGGCCGACGTCGGTGTGATCTGCCTGTGCCCGTCGCATCAGTTTCCGCTCGGCGTGACGATGTCGGCGCGGCGGCGCAAGGAACTCGTGGAATTCGCGCACAGGCACGACGCCGTGATCGTCGAGGACGATTACGACGGCGAATTTCGCTACGACAGCGGCCCGCTCGCCGCGTTGCGCACGCCCGAGGCTGCTGATGTGGTGTTCTACGTCGGCACGTTCTCGAAATGCATGCTGCCGACCTTGCGCCTCGGCTTCATCGTCGCGCCCGAATGGGCAATGCGCACGCTCGTCGCGGCGAAGAACTGTCTCGACTGGCATTGCCCGACGCCGTTGCAGATGGGCGTCGCCGCATTCATCGACGAAGGCCATCTCACCCGCCATGTGCGCAAGCTGCGCCAGTTGTACGAGCGGCGCCGCAAGCGCTTATACGATCGTCTGGCCACGGATCTCGGCGATTGGTTGGCGCCGATCCCTTCGCTGTACGGCATGCACGTCAGCGCGGATGCGCGCGTGCCGCTCGACCTTGAACGGGCGACGCAGACCCTGGCACAGGCCAACATCCAGCTGCACAGTTTCAGCCGCTATTTTCTCGGCTCGGAAACGCGCAGCGGTTTGATCTTCGGATTCGGTGCGATCGATCTGGCCATGATCGATCGCGGCCTGTCCGCGTTGCGCAAAGTGCTGTCGAAATAGCGCAGCGCGCCGTCAGGCGTGCAGACCGAGCACACCGCGTGCGCGCAACTCGGCGACGATGCGTTCGGCCGAGGCGTCGGCGCCGAGCTTTTCGGTTTGCAGATGCAGCTCGGGCGCGTCGGGCGCTTCGTAGGGCGAGTCGATGCCGGTGAAATTCTTCAGTTCGCCGCGGCGCGCCTTCTTGTACAAGCCCTTCGGATCGCGGCGTTCGACGACGGCGAGCGGCGTGTCGACGAACACTTCGATGAACTCGCCGTCGCCGACCATGTCGCGCGCGAGCTGGCGCTCGGAGCGGAACGGCGAGATGAACGCGGTGAGCACGACCAGGCCCGCGTCGACCATCAGCTTCGATACCTCGCCGATGCGGCGGATGTTTTCGACGCGGTCGGTGGCGGTGAAGCCGAGATCCTTGTTGAGGCCGTGGCGCACATTGTCGCCGTCGAGCAGGTAGGTGCGCACGCCGAGCGCGTGCAGCTTGCGCTCGACCAGGTTCGCAATCGTCGACTTACCGCTGCCCGACAGGCCGGTGAGCCAGAGCACGCAAGGCTTGTGGCCGTTGAGCCGCGCGCGCGCCGTCTTGTCGACTTCGACCGCCTGCCAGTGGATGTTCTGCGAACGGCGCAGGGCGAAGTGCAGCGTGCCCGCGGCGATGGT
>DAIMZS010000144.1:2994-8128 GCA_036733825.1 Rudaea sp. | reverse complement strand
TGGCCTCGGCACTGACGCGCTGGCTCGATCCGGCGGCGGCCGGGCCCGGCGAAATCTCGCTCGAGGCGCCCGGCGAGACGCTGATCGCCGCGCTCGACGTCGTCTTTGCGCGGCATCCGAAGCTGCGCGGCTACGTGCTCGACGAGCATGCCGCCGTGCGCCATCATGTCGCGGTCTTCGTCGACGGCACGGCGATCGCCGACAAGAAGAATCTCGACGTTCCCGTTTCCAGAAGTACAGAAATATACATTTTGCAGGCGCTTTCGGGAGGCTGACATGACCCAACGTCTCATCGCATCCACGCGCAAAGGATTGTTCACGCTCGAACGCGATGCTGCCGGCTGGCGCGTGGAACGCCACGCTTTTCTCGGCGACAACATCACGCTCGCCCACGTCGATCCGCGCGACGGCACCTGGTACGCCGCGCTCAACCTCGGCCACTTCGGGGTCAAGCTGCAGCGCTCCGACGATGCGGGACGAAGCTGGACCGAAGTCGCCGTGCCCGCGTTCGATCCCGACGACAAGGTCGCCACCGCCGACGGCAAGCCGCCGAAACCGGCGACGCTGATGCAGATCTGGTCGTTCGCAAGCGGCGGCGCCGATCAGCCGGGCCGGCTCTGGGCCGGCACGATTCCCGGCGGCCTGTTCCGCTCGGACGACCGCGGCGAACACTGGGAGCTGCAGCGCGGGCTCTGGGATCGTCCCGAGCGCATGCAATGGTTCGGCGGCGGCTATGACGCGCCCGGCATTCATTCGATCTGCGTCGATCCGCGCGACGCGCGCACGCTGCGCATCGCCGTGTCCTGCGGCGGCGTCTGGGAAAGCCGCGATGCGGGCGCGTCGTGGAGCGTGACGACGCAAGGCATGTTCGCCGAGTACATGCCGCCCGAGCGGCGCGAGGATCCGTCCATCCAGGATCCGCATCAGATGGTGCAATGCGCCGCCGCACCCGACCATCTGTGGGTGCAGCATCACAACGGCGTGTTCCGCAGCGTCGACGGCGCGCGCACGTGGCACGCGGTTACAAACGTGGCGCCGTCGGTGTTCGGCTTCGCCGTCGCCGTGCATCCGCGCGATCCGAAGACTGCCTGGTTCGTGCCCGCGATCAAGGACGAGCGCCGCGTGCCGGTCGACGGCCGCCTCGTCGTCGCGCGCACGCGCGATGGCGGCGCGAGCTTCGATGTCTGCCGCGCGGGGTTGCCGCAGCACGACGCCTACGACCTCGTCTATCGCCACGGACTTGCCGTCGATGCGAGCGGCGAACACCTCGCCTTCGGCTCGACCACGGGCAATCTGTGGACCAGCGCGGACCAAGGCAGCACCTGGCAGGCGCTGCCGGCGCATCTGCCGCCGATCTATGCGCTGACGTTTGCCTAAAGCGACCACAGTAAAATTCTGGAGTTCTGTGGTACCGAACGGGATGTTGTCCTACAGGTGTCCTGCAAATGTCCGCGTAATGTCAGGTTGAGCCGCCGCACCTCGAACTAGCATGCAGGCTTCGATTCGAGTGCGGAGGATCCCCTATGCCCATCTTCAGTCCATCGACGGTGCCGGGCGCTACGGCCACACGTCTTCTATCCTCCCGCAATCGACTGTCTCGTGCTGTTGCCGCAGTTTGCATGGTTTGGGCATCGCTATCTGCGCATGCCACGGATGTGACAGTGCAACCCTCGGTGGGCAGCGGCTTCGTGGTGAAAGATGCCAGCGGCACGAACGAACGATTGCGCGTGCAGGAATCAGGCGCCGTGAGTCTCCCGGGCGTTCCCGCCGCCTCCGCGCAATCACAAGGTCTATGCATAGGCGCGAGCGGCCAACTCGGCCCCTGCAGTGGCGGCACCGGCGCGAGCTACACCGCGGCGACCGGCCTGGCATTGACCGGCACGACATTCTCAGTCGCGCCGACCTATCGTTTACCGCAGGGCTGCGCGGCGAGCCAGATCGCACAATGGGACGGCACAGCATGGACCTGCGGCAGCGCAAGTGCCGCAGTGCTGCCTACTGGCACTGTCAATCAGACACTTCGCTATGATGCGAGTAATACGCTGGTTGCGAACAATCAGCTGCAAGCACTCAGCGATGGCGGGTTAGTGGCAAATTGGGTTGTAGGTGCGAATGCCGGCATTCCAGCTACGGGCCCGGGCCAACGCCTGATGTGGTACGCGGTCAGGGCTGCATTTCGGGCAGGCTACGTTGAGGGTACGCAATGGGATGATGCCAATATCGGTCCGGTGTCTATGGCTACAGGACGGAGCACAACTGCGAGCGGTTTTGCCTCGACGGCCATGGGTCAGGACACAATCGCTAGCGGCGACTATTCCGTCGCGATGGGCTATCGCACCACCGCTAGGATCGAATCCTCGACGGCGATGGGATACAACACGCTCGCCGACAACAAATATTCCACGGCGATGGGTATAGCCACACACGCCAGCGGTGAAGCCTCAACGGCAATGGGTGAACTCACCACCGCCAGCGAGCATACCGCAACGGCAATGGGCGAGAGCACGACTGCTAGCGGCAAGTACGCAACCTCGATGGGCTATTACACAGTTGCTAGTGGCCCCAATTCAACGGCGATGGGTCAAGTCACCACCGCCAGTGGGGGCGCCTCAACTGCGACAGGCAATAACACGACAGCCATTGGGCCTAACTCAACAGCGATGGGTAATAGCAGCATTGCCAGCGGGATTACTTCTACAGCGATAGGTTTGGTTACGATTGCCGACGGCGATCAGTCAACGGCTTTAGGCAGCCACGTGGGCACGGGTGGGCATACCGGATCGTTTATCTACGGCGACAATTCTACTCGGACTCCAATCGTCAACTCAGCGGACAATCAGTTTATGGTCGTCGCCGACGGTGGATTTGTCTTGGTATCGGACAAAAGTGGCGCGACCGGCGCTGAGTTGAAGCCTGGCACCAGTTCATGGACTACTCTTTCAGACCGCAATGCCAAAACGGCGGTGCAGCCGGTGGATGCAGGCGAAGTGCTCAGGAAAGTCTCCACATTGCCAATGAATACCTGGCAATACAAAACGCAGGAGTCGAAGTACCGACACATTGGCCCGATGGCACAAGATTTTTACGCGGCGTTTCAACTAGGCGAATCCGACAAGGGCATCGACACTGTCGATGCGGACGGCGTGGCGCTCGCGGCGATCCAGGGGCTCAACCTTCTGCTCACCGAACTCAAGTCATTGTTTACTGAAAAGGACGCGAAGATTTCCGCACGTCTCGACGAGAAGGATCGCGAAATCGCCTCCCTGCGCGCCGAGCTGAAAACGCAGAAAGCAGAAATCGCTGCGCAGAAGGCACGCTTCGCCGAATTCGAATCGCTCGCCAGCGACCTCGCCGAAATGAGAGCTCAAGTCGGCCTGCATAAACCCTCGGCGTTGGCGATGGCTGGACAGCCGCAGACTCCTTGAGACCTGGTTCCCATTGCGCCAGTGACACATAGTAACTTTTTTGTTACCATCTAAGCCGCAATGATTCGGGTCGAAGAGTATCTCCGACCCGACGGATCAAGTCCTTACCGGCACTGGTTCGATCGCCTTCCGGTACAAGCGGCGGCCAAAGTTGCAACCGCGTCGCTGCGCGTTGCACAGGGCAATACTGGCTTGATCAAGTGGCTCTCGGGTCTGGGCGAAATCCGCATCGACTGGGGCCCGGGCTATCGGGTATATCTGACTCGGGATGGCGAGGCACTGATTATTCTTTTCGGTGGTGGCACGAAAGCCACACAGTTTAAGGACATCAAAAAAGCCAAGGCCCTGCTGGACGAATTCAAGGCACGCAAGCGCAGTCGAGAATCAAGGTGAATACGATGGCTATCGGCCGTGATTTCAAGCGCACCGTGATCGAACGTGTCGAGCGCGACCCTCAGTTCGCCCGTGCCATGCTGGACGAGGCGGCGACTCTTTTCCTCAATGGCGAACCGGACCTCGCGCGTTCAATCCTGCGTGACCTGGTCAATGCGACGGTGGGTTTCGAACCATTGGCGCGCAAGACCAAAACGCCAAGCAAGAGTCTCCACCGAATGCTGTCACCCTCAGGCAATCCCAACATGGATCATTTAGCGGCAATATTCGGAGCCGTACGGGAATCGCTCAATGTCAACGTTCGGGTGCGCACGACACGAGCCGCGTGACGTTCGCCAGAACGGCAAAATGCTTCCTCGCTTGACAGAGAGGGCGCGCGACGACATCTGGCATGTTCGCCGAATTATTCAATTGAGCGATGCGAAGACCCGATGGTCAACACGAACAGCGAACGCCTCGCGTTTACTCGGAAGACGAGCCCAAACGGTATACCCTCTCGGCATTTCGCCAGAAAAACCGCTCCCGATTGACGGCGCTCCACGAGGAAACCAGGGACTCGACCAAGCGAAACCAGCGCAGATGGCCGCCGGCCAGTTCGTTCACTGGCCAGTCGCTGCCGAACAGGATCCGCCCGGGTCCGAACGCCTCCGCTGCGGCTCGCGCGTACCAGAGCACCTCTTCGGGATTCCCATTCGTCCAATCCGCCTCGGTCATCAGTCCGGAAATTTTGCAGACCACGTTCGGCAACGCCGCCATTTCTTCGATGTGGTCCTTCCACGGCTGTTTCAGTCCGGCGCGAATGTCCGGCTTGCCGCAATGATCGAGAACGAAATTTCCTTCGGGGCAACGCCTGACCAGTTCGATGGTTTCGACAAACTGGTGATGCTTCAGGCAAAGCTCGAAATGCCATCCGCGCCGATGCACTTCGCGGACGCCGGCGACGAATTTTTCCTGCAGCGCAAATCCGGGCGCATGGTTCTGGATGTTGTCGCGAATCCCGCGCACGAGCGGCATTGTCGCCATCGCATCGAGCGTCCTGCCGGCGTCCTCGCTCATCAGCGAGACGCGCGCGACGATCGCTTGAATTCGCGCGTCGGCCTGCGCCAACCCGGCGATCCATCGTGCCTCGTCCAGCGAACGGCTCGCGTGCGCGTCGCATTCCACGAACACGATGCGCTCGATCGGGATACCCTGCGCCGCGCGCTGATAGTCTTCGGGCGAGAACGCGCGATCGAACGCGGAGCCTTTCTCGATCCACGGGTAGTCGAGCACGTCGATGTCCCAGAAATGCGCGTGGGTGTCTATGATTTTCATCG
>DAIMZS010000144.1:0-2894 GCA_036733825.1 Rudaea sp. | reverse complement strand
AAAGCGTTGAGCGGATTGGGCAATTCCGCCGCCGCCGCGCAATCCCGCAGGAACGCGGCCGACAGCCGCTGCCGCTGCGCCTTGGGCTGACCCGCGGAAGCGTAGTGCGTGTATTCGTGCAACACGATGGGCGCCCAATCCATCGCAGATCGATCTTCGCCGTCATCGGCCGGCCCCTGCAGCAGAATGTAGCGACCGCGCACCTTGGCCTGCGTACGCTCGGCATCCGGCCACCACACAAAGCGCGCGACGAACGCGGGCGCCTCGCCGGCGCCGTAGAACGTACGGATTTCGTTTGCCAGCCTCGACACGCTCGGGACGGCAAGTTGCGTAGCCAGCGCCGCACGCTGTCCATCGAAGTGCGATTGCGCTGCCACCAGTCGCAGAGCACGCGGACCGAAACGCGAGAAGTAATCGCGCAGCATGGCGCGATCCTGCGGCGCCTGCGCGGCGACGGCGGCAGCGGCGGCGGTTTGGAAATCCCTGGCTTGGAAGAAAGGTCGTGCAAACGCATCGAGATCGCGCGTCAGCGGCGGTGCGAAAATATCCGGCGGCGATGAGTTGTCCGGCGGCCTGTTTTGCGCCGCTGGGGCGGTGCGCTGGCGGAACGCGGCGTAGGCAGCCAACGCGGCGCGGTCGGCTTTATCCCAGCCGAGGTGTGCTTCCCAATATTTGCCGTAGGCAGCCTCGGTGTAACCCGGCAACCAGTCGGGAAGATTGTCGAGCAGGTTGAAGACATCGGAGGCCTGACGGTATTCCACCTGCACGGGCAGAGCAGTGGATGCTTCGCGGGCTTGCGAAACCGCGGCGCAGAGGCACGCCAGCAACCACGGCCATCTTGTGTAACGTTTCATCTTATCGGCTGCCAAAGTCGGTGGTGAGTCGCGCCGACAGACGCTTGAGGTAAGCGGCCGATCACGGCCGCGAGGAGTCCCATCCTACCGCAACTCACCGACGCCTCGACCGCAACTTGGCGCTCAATTCGTGATCGTGATAAGCCTTGCCTGACTGGGCACGCCGTTCACGAAAAGCGTCATGCGATAGACGCCCTGCGGCAAGCCGCTCTGCGTCGCGGCATTGAACGGAAGCAGCTGCGCCGACGAGAAGAAGATATCGCTCCATAAACTGGCCGCGTTCGATCCGATCCACCACTGCTGGTGGTTGTCGATGCGCTCGAGTTGCACAAGCGGGTAGTTGGTCGGCGAGTTCTCAACACCGCCGGCACATCCCTCGGCGCCGACCTTGGCCCAGGACGGCTCCTGGTTCGACGCGCGGAAGCCTTTTCCGGTCAACTCGAACGTGCCCGGCAGCAGCAACTGCGCGGGCGCGGTCGTGACGAGCGGCCGTGCGGCATCGGCGAAACCGAGTCCCCGATCGAACAGCTCGGCGCTGGCGAGATAGCCAAGCGCGTTGCTCCCGCCCGCAATCAGCACCTTGCCGCCGGGCAGCAGCGCCGCCTGCGCACCGTAGCGCGCCTGGCCCAGTGGCGCGGTCACCGTAAAACTTTTCGACGCCGGATCGTAAAGCTCGGCGTCGGCGACGTAGCCGTTGCTGTTGTAGCCGCCGCTGATCAGCACTTCGCCGTCGGCGAGCAGTGTCGCGGTCGCGCCGTAGCGCTCGACTTGCAGGTAGTTCGCCGTCGCCGCGAATTGGCCGGTCGACGGATCGAACAGCTCGGCGCTGGCGAGATATCCCGTGCTGCCGTGGCCGCCGACCACGAGCACCTTGCCGTTCGGCAGCAGCGTCGCGGTCGCCTCGTAGCGCGGTGTGCCGAGGGCGCCCGCGGTCGGCGAAAAATGGCTGGTGGCAGGATCGTAGAGTTCCGCGCTGGCGAGAACGCCGCTCGAACCGTAACCGCCAGCCACGAGCACTTTGCCGTTCGGCAGCAGCGTCGCCGTCGCCAGATACCGGCCGGTCTGCATCGGGCCCCTCGGCGCGAACGTATTCGTGGACGCGACGTAGATCTCGGCGCTGTCCTGCGGTCCGCTATTGCCATAGCCGCCCGCGATCAGCACGTTGCCTTCCGGCAACACCGATGCAATCGCGCCGAAACGCGCAGCGGTCATCGGCGAGCCGGCAGGCATAAATGCGGCGGACGCGGGGTCGTAAAGCTCGGCACTGTCCAGATAGCCGGCGGGCCCCTCGCCGCCCGCGACAAGCACGCGGCCGCTGGGGAGCAACGTCGTCGTCGCGAAGTATCGCGGCGTGGCGAGCGGTCCGGTCGATGCGAACGCGTCTGTCGACGGATCGTACAGTTCGGCGGTGCCAAGCAGGCCGTTGCCGTTGTAGCCGCCGGCAAACAAAATCCGCCCGTCCGCCAGCACGGTCGACGCGGGCATCGTGCGCGCTTGCGTCATCGCGCCGCCGCTCGCGGCGAAGCCGCCGGTCGCGGGATCGTAAATTTCGGCCGGCGTCTGCGGGCTGGCATGATCGCCGTCGACGACGAGCACGCGGCCGCTCGGCAACAGTGTCGCATTGGCGTAGTAGCGCGAAATGGCGAGGTGCCCGGTGAGCGAGAACGTGCCGCTCGCCGGGTCGTAGAGTTCGGCGCTGGTCTGCTTCGCTCCGGTGCCGTCGCCGCCGGCGATCAGCACCTTGCCGTTCGGCAGCCGTGTGGCCATGGCGCCGGCTCTTGGAACCTGCATGTGGCCAGTGGACGAAAAAACTCCGGCGGTCGTCCGATACAGATACGCGTTCGCATAATAGCTGGTGCCGTCGGTGCCACCCGCGATGAGTACATTGCCATCGGCGAGCACCGTCGCCGTGGCGCCGGTGAGCTCGCGATCGAGGCCGCCGGTCGGCGAGAACGTGCCGGTGGCCGGGTCGTACAGTTCGGCGTTCGCGACCGACAGGGCGGAGTTCGCGTCGCCTCCGCCGAACACCAGCACCTTGCC
>DAIMZS010000143.1:0-8134 GCA_036733825.1 Rudaea sp. | reverse complement strand
GCTCGCAGGGATGCGAGCGGAAAGGCGAAGGGATGCGCCCCCAAGAAAGTCAAAGGCGCTGGATTCCCGCCAAGAGCACGCGGGAATGACGAGAAGAAAAGCTGGATTCCGGCTTCTGCCGGAATGACGGCCGAAAGCAAAACCGGCAAAGTCCGTCGACGGACAGCGTCCGGCTTCCCGCCGATCCCCAAGGCCGGTATCGTTCCCCGATATAAACCTTACCGTCCGCCGTCGCATCCAATCTGACAAATGAACGGCGCCGTTCTCAGCATGAAGGTACAACCCTTGGATAGCGGTTCGGAAGTCCGCCCCGAGCGCAGCGACGATCACGCGCTCGTGAGGGCCTCGCTCGCCGGTGATACGCGTGCGTTCGAGCGGTTGTACCGTGCCCATGTCGGGCGCGTGCACGGTGCGATTCTGCGTCTGGTCGGCATGGACCGGGCGCGGGCGGAGGAATTGACCCAGGAGGCGTTCATCCAGGCGTGGCGCAAGTTGTCGAGCTTTCGTTTCGATTCGGCGTTCTCGACCTGGCTGTATCGGCTCGGGGTGAACACCGCGCTGATGGATCTGCGCGGCAGGCGCGAGGAAGTGAACGCCGACGATGCGGTGTTGGAGCTGGCGGCCGGAGGCGAGGTGCCTTTCTGCGCCGGCGAGCGCGGCGATCTGGAGCGCGCCGTGTCCAAGCTTCCGCCGCGTGCGCGCGCCGTGCTCGTGCTGCACGACGTCGAAGGCTGGAAGCACGAGGAAATCGCCGCCGAATTGGGCATGGCGGTGGGGTCGTCGAAGGCGCAGCTGCATCGCGCACGCGGCTTGTTGCGAACTACACTTGAAGCGGCTTGAGGTTGGCTCGCGTTGGCGGGCAGTGAGGTGAAAGATGGACAACGAATTTCAGTGGCGTAATCAGATGCGCAAGCTCAACGAGGCGGTCGAGCCGGCGCGCGACTTGTGGCCGGCGATCGCCGCGCGACTCGTCGAGCCGGCGGCGGCGCCGCAGCGGCGCTCGTGGCGCGGTCCCGTATTCGCGATCGCGGCGAGCCTGATCCTCGCCGCCGGCGCGGGGTTGACCGCGTATCGCTTGAATCGTCCTACGCCGCCGCCGCCGAGTGACGTGGCGAGCCTGAATCCCGCCAAGCCGGGCGCGGTCAATGAAACTACGGCGCCGACCGCGCTCGACTGGGCGGTGCCGGCCGATCCGAAACTGGCCGCCGCCGCGCAGGATCTGGACAAGGCCAGCGCCGAACTGCAGGCCGCGCTCGAAGCGCGCCCGGATGCGGTGTTTCTGGTCAGCATGCTCAACCGCACCAACGCGCAGCGCATGCGCCTGATGCGGCAATCGGCGATCTCGGGATGAGCGGTATGCAACGGCTCGTTCGCACAGGTGGGAGAGTGACTATGGCAAACGTATATGCAGCCTCGGTGGGCATCTTGCTGGCCTCGACGTTCGGCGTCGCCGCGCCGGCCTGGGCCGACGAGTCGGAGATCACGATCACGACCGAGGGCGGCGCGGCGAAGACGCTCGATCGAAGTTTTCCGCTCGGAGCCAACGGTACGATCGACGTCAGCAACGTCAGCGGCAACGTGACGATCACCGGCGGCAATGCGGGCGCAGTGAAGCTCGGCGGCAGCCTCGGCGCGGGATCGAAGCTCGAGATCGAAAGCCATGCCGATCGCCTGGAAATGCACGTCGAGTCGGAAAACGGCAATCCTAAAGGAGCGCAGAACGACACCGACCTCGTTCTCAACGTGCCGCACGGCGTCTCGGTCAAGCTCGACGTGGTCAGCGCGGACGCGAAAATCGAAAACGTCGACGGCAAGTCGATCGAGGTCGACAACGTCAGCGGCGACGTGCGCGTCAACGCCGCCGCAGGCAGCGTGGAGATCGACAGCGTGAGCGGCAACGTGGCGCTGCAGGTTCCGCGCGCCGGCGTCACCGACCGCGTCCACCTGCAGACGGTCAGCGGCAATATCAACGCCACCGGCGCGGACGGACGCGTGAAGCTGGAAACCGTGTCGGGCACGCTCACTTTCGATGCGCCGTCAGTCAACGAACTCGGCGCCGAGTCGGTCTCGGCGGACATTCGTGCGACGACCGCGCCGAAGAAGGGAGGACGCATCCACGTGGAGACCATGAGCGGCAGCGTGCATCTGCGCCTGCCTGCCAACCTCGCCGCGCGCATCCACGCGGAGACGTTCAGCGGCGACTTGAAGACCGATTACGGCAAGGTGGTAAAGGCCGAATTCGGCCCGGGCAGCAGCCTCGATGTCGACGGCGGCGACGGCGGCACGCGCGTCAATGCGCAGTCGTTCAGCGGCAACGTGGAGCTGCGCAAGCAGTAGGAGCGCGATTCATCGCGCCCGCTTTGCGGCTTCGGAAAAAGGCGGGCTCGATGAATCGAGCCCCTACGCATCGGGAAATTGGGTGACAAGCTCGGGAAGATACGGCGCGTAGCGGCGCCAGCGTTCGACCGCGTGGGTGTAGACGGGCTGGCGCACCTGCCAGACGCTGGCGGTGGTGACGATGCCGGGGGATCTTGGTGTCGGTTCTGCGGAAGACGAAGCCGACGCACCGAGAAAATCCTGCAGCCGTTGTCGCTGAGCATCGGGTTCGGCGACGAAACGCTCGTAGTCGATGTCGAGAATCGACAACGGCAGGCGCGAACGCCAGTGCGCCATCAACGTGTCGCAACCTTTATGCACCTCGGCGATCGCGGGGAAATCGTAGGCGAAGCCCAGATCTTCATGGGCGAAGTGTTGCATCCAGATCGACAGAGCGGTATCGCGCACGCCGCGCCGGCAGTGAATGATCTTCGCGTTCGGAAAGCACGCGGCGATGAAGTCGAGATGGCGGAAGTTGAGCGGATTCTTATCGAGATAGAACGGCGCGGGCGCATCGTCGCGCTGCATCTGCGCGCGGATTACGGCGGCGACCGCGGCCAGCGAGCGCGGGTTGTGCAACTGCCGCTGCTCGCGGAGCAGGCCATACAGCGCGGGAATCCAGTTGAGCTCGCCGCGGTCGCGCACGTCGGCGTATTTCGCGAGCGTGCTTGCGACAAGCGTCGTGCCGCTGCGCGGCAGGCCGACGACGAAGATCGGGTTGAAGCCCGCGTCCACCGGCAGAGCCGGCAGTGCGGCCGCGTGCAATTGCGCGTCGACGAAACCTCGCCAGTCCTCGGCGCGCCAAGGCGAGATCTTGTGCGCCAGCGCATTCGCCTCGGTCAGCACGCGCGCGGCTTCTGCGAAGTCGCCGACATCGTCGAGCGCCTTGCCGAGAGCGAAGCCGGCGCAAAGATGCGCCGCGGCATCGAGCTGAGGATCGGACCAGCCGCGGCGAAAGCGCTGCACGTCGGCGTCGGCAGCATCGAAGCGTCGGCAGTAGGCCAGCCGCAGCCAAGCCGGACCTTGCGCAGGATCGAGATCGATCGCTTCGCGCAGCGCCGTCGCGGCTTCGTCGAACAGACCGAGCGCCAGAGCGATTTCGCCCGCCTCCGCGGCGATGCGCGCGTCGCCGGGCCAACGGCGTCGCGCATCGCGCGCGATCGGCAGGGCACGGTCGTGTGCCGCGCATTCCTTGAGAAAACCCAATATGGCTAGTGCTTGTGCGCGGTCGGCCGGCGCGGCGTGCCACAGGGCGACCACGGCCTCGGTCGCCGCGCCGATGCGGCCGTCCTCGCGCAGCCGCTGTGCGGCGTCCCAGGCAGCGGCAGGATGTGGCGGTGCGGCGGACATCGCGGCGCTCAGTAGCCGCCCGGCACGTAGCCGAAACGCTGCATTTGCGTGCGATGCGCTTCGACGATGCGCGCAACCTGCTCGCGGCTGAGCTTCTCGCGCCACTGGTTGCTGCGCCCGGCGCGAAAAAAACGCTTGCCCTTGATCGGCACCTCGACGAAGCCGTCGCGCTTTTCCATGTCGGCGAGCGCGCGGAAATCCGAATGCCGGATCGCGCGTTCGACGCGAACGCGGTCGTTGTCCACGCCGACCAGGCGCGCGACTTTGCCGAACCACTTCGCCGGTTTTTCGAGCAGATCCTCGTAGCGCAGGATCAGAATGCGTTCGCTCTCCAAATCTGCCCAGCTCTTCGCGTGCTGCGACCAGGAGCCGAGAAATTCGCTGACGAACATTGCGTTGTTCTCGGTCGCCGAATTCTCGTTGTTGAGATAGTCGATCGCGGCATCCTGATCGATGCCGAAATGATGCGACATGCTGATCGCGACATCGAGCGGATTGCGCACGACGTAGATTGCTCCGGCCGTCACCGACGGCGTGAGCAGCGGCACGCCGTCCATCGCGCCGGCCATGCTATGCGTTTTGACGAAGACCGTCCGCGGCGCCGCCGCGGCGATCGCGGCGTGCACCTGCGGGCGTAGCGCGCACAGCTCGGCGAAATCCAGCTCCGTGCTCGGCCGTCCGGCGATGCGCGAATACAGCTCGGGCTCGGCTTCGAGGCGGCCGTACTTCGGCAGTTCGACGAGCGGCACCGGCGTCGCGCGGTTCGCGATCAGGTTGGCGAGAAAGGCGCGCAGCCAGGTGTTGCCGGACTTGGGATAAGACGCGAGCCAGACGATGTTTCCCATATGCAGAAACTACTTGGCGAAATAACGCACGTGCGGCAGGTCGCGAAAGTCCGCGTCCTGCGTCCAGAGAATCGCGCCGTGGCGCAGAGCCGCGGCATAAATCAGACTGTCGGCGGTCGGCAAAGGATGGCGCGCGGCTTCGATGGCAAGCGAGGCATCGAGTTCGACCACGCGGCCGGACAGCATGGTGCCCGCGATTTGCAGGGCGGCGTCTTCGCCATGCTCGCGAAACACCTTCTTGAACACTTCGTAGATCGAAATGACGGGGACGAGCAGATTGTCGGTATTCTCGATCGCCGGCGCGAACAACTTGGCGCGAGCGCTGCCGGCGAAGTATTCCATCCAGCCGGAGGAGTCGACGATGTTCAGGCTCAAAGGCGGTCGGCCTCGCGCTCGATGGCCGTATCTGCGCCGCGCAGGAAGCCGCGCATCGATTTGACCGGCCGTATCGGAATGAACTCGATACGCCCCGCGTATTGGATCGCGCGCAGCTTTTCGCCCGGCGTCAGGCGCAGCGCCTCGCGGATGGATTGCGGGATGACCACCTGGAATTTCGGCGAGAGAGTAACGGTATCCATATCGATAGCATATCGTAATACGATTTTGCCGTCGATCAGGGTTTTGTGGGGGCGCTGAACGGCGGCAGGCCGAGTTCGGCGCGCAGCCGGTCGAGCAGGGCGCCATAGCGCAGCGCGCGCGCGGTATCGCGGCGCAGCGGCTCGCGCACCTGGGCGGCGCTCGGCGTGTGCACCTCGCGCTCGGTTCGGTGGAATTCCAAGCAGGCCGGTTCGAAATCGAGGTCGCAGAACGCGAGCAGGTCGCGGATCGCCGTTTCGGGGTCGTCGACGAGGCGCTCGTAATGGTTCTCGTAAACGTGGGTCGGGTGCCGTTCGCGCCAATGGGTCGCGGCGCGGTCGAAATCGCGCCAGAACGCGGCCAGATCGGCGAAGGTGCGCGAGTATTCGTTGTTCGCCAGATGCTGGCGATAGCAGGAGAAGCAGGTCTCCAGCGGATCGCGGCGGCCGACGACGATGCGCGCGCCGGGCAGCATCGCGCGGATCGCACCGATGTAAAACCAGTTGTACGGCAGTTTGTCGGTGAAGTGCGGCCGGCGCGTGCGCCAGTGCGCGGTGCGTTCGAGATAGCGCCGGCCGAGGCGCTGCCAGTCGTCCGGCTGCATTGCGCCGACCCATTGTGGAAATGGCAGACCGCGGCGATGCGATTCTTCGGACAACACGAGCGGCAGATCGGGCAATTCGCCCGCGCCGTCGACTTGCGAATGCGAAGCGAGCACCTGCTCGATCAGGGTCGAACCCGAGCGCGGCAGGCTGACGATGAAGATCACGCCGTCGCCGCGGCTGGCGTCGTCGTCGGCCGCGGCGGGCATGGTCGCGAACGCGGCCAGCGTGCTGTCGAGATAGGCCGCGTGCGCGGCGGCGTCCCAGCGCTGGTGCCTGCGCGCGCGCGCGTTCGCCTCGGCGAGCGCGGCGAGAGAATCGGCGTAGCGGCCTTGGTCGTCGTAGGCCTTGGCCAGGGCGAAGCCGGTGGCGATGCGATCGGCGTCGCTCACGTCGATCCGCCGCAGCACGGCCTGCATGCGCGCGATCTCCGCGTCGCCGAGGCGCAGCGTCTTCATGTCGGCCAAGCCCCACCAGGCCATGCCGGCGCCGGGACGCTGCGCGAGCACGCGGCGATATTCGGCGACCGCCTCTTCGTGGCGTCCCTCGGCGCGCAGCATGTCGCCGAGGATCACGCGGGCGTCGGCTTGATCCGGCTTCAGTTCGACCGCGCGGCGCAGCGCGGCGGCCGATTCGTCCACGCGCATGCTGCGCATGAGGACGAGGCCGAGGTTGTACCAGGCGACGGCGAGCTTGGCGTCGAGTTCGACCGCGCGGCGCAGGCTCGCGATTGCGCCGTCGTAGTCGAACGCGGCGATCTGCGCCGTGCCGAGCGTGTTGAGATAGAGCGCATCGTCGGGGCGCAGGACGATCGCGCGCTGCAGCGTGGCGATCGCGGCGTGGGGCTGACCGCGCAGGCTCTGCGCGCCGGCCATCAGGCGCAGCACTTCGGGATGCTGCGGATACAGTGCGAGCAGGCCGATGATGTGGCGTTCCGCTTCGTCGGCGCGGCCGAGCTCGAGCGCCTGCGCTGCGGCGATCACGCCGCGGATCGCGGTTTGCGTCAAGCCGTGCAGGCGCGAGGCGGGTGAAGCGGAACCGGTCTGGATCATCGTTGCGCGAATATGCTCGGAGCGGCTGACGGGTCGACGGGATGCACTTGTCGATCTCAGCCTGTGCTCGAAAACGGCGGCATGCCGAGCGCGGCGCGCAGCGGGTCGAGCAGGGCGCCGTAGCGCTGCGAGCGCGCGGTATCGCGGCGCATCGGCTCGCGCACCTGGGTCGCGCTCGGCGTGTGCACCTTGCGTTCGGTCTTGTGGAATTCCAGGCAGGCCGGCTCGAACGGCAGACCGCAGAATTCGAGCACGGCGCGGATCTTCGTTTCGGGGTCGGCGACGAGTTCCTCGTAGACGCTTTCGTAGACGTGACCGGGATAGAGCGTCAGCCAATGCTTTGCGGTGCGGTCGAAATCGCGCCAGGCCGCGGCGAGGTCGGAGAAGGTGTGCGTGTACTCGCTGTTGGCGAAGCTTTGGCGATAACAGGAGAAGCAGGTTTCCAACGGATCGCGGCGCACGACGATCACGCGCGCGGCCGGCAGCATCGCGCGGATCGCGCCGATATATTTCCAGTTGCTCGGCATTTTGTCGGTAAAGCGGGCGTGGCCTCTGCGCAGGTGCGCGGTTCGATCCAGATATTCCCTGCCCATGCGTGTCCAGTCGGCGGGCTGCAGCGATGCGGCGATTTCCGGAAACGAGCGGCCGCTGCGGCGCGTCTCGCCTTGGAGGACGCTGGTCAAATCGGACAGCTCACCGCCGCCGTTGACCTGCGAATGCGAGGCGAGCACCTGTTCCACGAGGGTGGATCCCGACCGCGGCAGGCTGGTGACGAAAACGACTTCGCTGCCCAGCGGCTCGTCGGCGACGGCGTGCGGCCGGCCGAAGGTGGCGAGGATGTCTTCGATGTAGGCGTGGTGCGCCGAGGCGTCCCACGTCATGCGCATTCTGACGCGCGAGTGCACTTGAGCGAGCGCGGCCAACGAATCCGCGTAGCGTGCGCGATCGTCGAGCGCTTTGGCCAGGGCGTAACCCATCGAGGTGAGGTCGCGCTCTCCCGCGCCCGGCAGCTGCATCGCACGCTGCAGCTGCTCGAAATCCTCGTCGGAGAAACGCCGCGTTTTGATATCCGCCAACCCCCACCAGGCCGAACCGGCGTTCGGCTTTTTGGCGAGAACGTCGCGGTATTCGGCGATCGCGGCGTCCATGCGGTCCTCGGCGCGGAGCATGTCGCCGAGGATGACGCGCGCGTTTACCGCTTCCTCCGGCGGCGCAAGCCTGATCGCTTCGCGCAACGCTTTTTCGGCTTCGTCAGCGCGCATGGAGCGGATCAACGCCAGGCCAAGGTTGTACCAGGCCGTGTAGTAGTTCGGATCGAGCTCGCACGCGCGCT
>DAIMZS010000142.1:4663-8156 GCA_036733825.1 Rudaea sp. | reverse complement strand
CTCGCGACCCCGACCTTGGCAAGGTCGTGCTCTACCAACTGAGCTATTCCCGCGTGAGCCCAAAATGATGCCGTTTTGCCGGGCGTCTGTCAACGGGAGATGGCAGAAAAGTTTCCGTCAGCGCCGGTCGCGCAGCACGGGCCAGGCCGCGCGCAGGTATTCGAACGCCGACCAGATCGTCATCGCCGCGGCGATCACGAGCAGGGTTTCGCCGGCGTGGAACAAGCGCAGGCCTTCGAGGTCGTGCTGATACAGCAGCACCTCGATCGCGATGATCTGCATCACGGTCTTCACCTTGCCGAGCGCGGCGACGTTGACGCGGGTGCGTTCGCCGACCTCGGCCATCCACTCGCGCAGCGCGGAGATCGTGATCTCGCGGCCGACGATCACCGCGCTGGTCACCGCGAGCAGCGGCGTCGGATTTTCCTGGACGAGCAGGAAGAGCGTCACCGCCACCATCAGCTTGTCCGCGACCGGGTCCAGGAACGCGCCGAACGCCGACCACATGTTGTAGCGCCGCGCGATGTAGCCGTCGAGCCAGTCGGTCAGCGCGGCGAGCAGGAAGATCAGCGCCGCGGCGAGGTTGGCGCCGCGGAAATCGATATAGAACACGACCACCATCACCGGCAGCAATCCGATACGGAACAGGGTGAGGATGGTCGGCCAAGTCAGATACATGTGTTGCGGGAAGCCATTTGCGAGTCGGCGCAGTGTGACACAGGAAAGCGCGATGAGTTCAGCCGTGGAACAGCGCGTAGATCTTCTCGGCCAGCTCGCGGCTCATGCCCTTCACCTTCGCGATCTCCTCGACGCCGGCGTTGACCACGCCGGGCAGGCCGCCGAAATGCTTGAGCAGCGCCGCACGGCGTTTGGCGCCGATGCCGGCGATGTCTTCGAGCTTGCTCCGGTCGCGCGCCTTCTGCCGCTGTTTGCGATGGCCGGTGATCGCGAAGCGATGCGCCTCATCGCGCACGGCCTGAACCAGATGCAGCGCCGGCGATTCCGGGCCGGGCCATAAGGTCTTGCCACTCGCGCCGAGGATCAGGGTTTCGTGCCCCGCCCGGCGCTCGACGCCCTTGGCCACGCCGACGACGAGCACGTCGACAATCGCGAGATCGGTGAGCACGTCGAGCGCTTGCTGCACTTGGCCTTTGCCGCCGTCGATCAGAAGGATGTCGGGGAGATTCAATTTCTCCCCCTCTCCCCCAGCGGCTTTCTCGCTAGGGGAGAGGGTTGGGGTGAGGGGGGCTTCTGCATTTTGTTCCGCCGGAGTAAGCGAAGTGCGCCCCCTCACCCCACCCTCTCCCCCGACAAGAGCATTTGGGGGAGAGGGCTCAGTGGCCGCGCGGCGAAAGCGGCGCTCCAACGCCTGGCGCATCGCCGCATAGTCATCGCCCGGCTCGATGCCGGTGATGTTGTAGCGCCGATATTGCGCCTTGATCGGCCCCTCCGGCCCGTAGACGACGCAGGACGCGACCGTCGCTTCGCCCATCGTGTGGCTGATGTCGAAGCACTCCAGGCGCTGCGGAATCTCGTCGAGCCCGAGCAGGTCGCGCAGCGATTCGAAGCGTTCGCGTTGCGTCTCGTTGCTCGCCAGGCGCGCGGCGAGCGCGGCTTCGGCGTTTTTTGCCGCCAGCTCAAGGAAACGCGCGCGCTCGGCGCGCACGTTGTGCTTGATTTCGACCTCGTGGCCGGCCTGCTCGGCGAACGCCTGCGCGAGCAGATCACCGTCGGGCAAGGCCTGTTCGACGAGCAGCTCGCGCGGCACCGGTTTGTCGACGTAGTACTGCGCGATGAACGAGGTCAGCACGTCGGCGACATCGGCATCGTGCGGCAATTTTGGAAAGAAATCGCGCGAGCCCAAATTGACGCCGTTGCGGAAATACATGACCGATACGCAGGCGACGCCGCCCGAGATGCGGCAGGCGATTGCGTCAAGGTCGGCGCTCGCGCCCTGCACGTAGTTCTTCGCCAGCAACCGTTTCAACGTCGATACCTGATCGCGCAGGCGCGCAGCCTTCTCGAATTCGAGCGCGCCGCTCGCGCGCTCCATCTCGCCGACGAGTTCGCCGATCACCGCATCGCTCTTGCCGTCGAGGAACATCGCCGCGTGGCGCGCGCTCTCCTGGTACTCGTCCCTGCCGATCAGGCCGACGCAGGGCGCGCTGCAGCGGCCGATCTGGTATTGCAGGCAGGGCCGCGAGCGGTTGCGGAAATAGCTGTCCTCGCACTGGCGCACGAGGAAGATTTTCTGCATATGGTTAAGGCTTTCGCGCACTGCCCAGGCGCTCGGGAACGGGCCGAAATATTTGCCTTTGCCGGACTTCGCTCCGCGATGGAAAGCGATGCGCGGAAAGTCTTCGCCTTCGGACAAATACACGTACGGATAACTTTTGTCGTCGCGCAGCAGGATGTTGTAGCGCGGTTTCAGCGACTTGATCAGCTGCGCTTCGAGCAGCAGCGCCTCGCCCTCGGTGCGCGTCAGCGTCGTCTCCATGCGCGCGATCTGCGAGATCATCGACATGATGCGCGGTTCGAGGCGCGGCTTGAGGAAATAGCTGCCGACGCGCTTCTTCAGGTTGCCGGCCTTGCCGACGTAGAGCAGCTCGCCGCGCGCGTCGAACATGCGGTACACGCCGGGCGAACTCGTCAGCGTGCGCACGAATTCCTTGCCGTCGAATGCTGGAGTATTGCTGTCGGTCACGTGGCGAAAAATTCCGGTCGGGTATCCACAATGTGGGCGCGCGCAGGCCGGCGCAAGCTCAAAACGTCGGCAGCCGGCGCTGGATCGGCTGCGCTTTGACGATCGCCGTATTCGTTTCGGCCTTGTCGGCGATGCGGTCGAGGATCCGGTCGAGATGTTCGATCGAGCGCAAATGCAGCCGTCCGATGAAGCAATCCTCGCCGGTGACCTTGTCGCACTCGGAGAATTCGCCGATCTCGGTGATCAGTTTCTGCACGGCGAGCATCTTTCCCGGCAGCGGCCGGATGCGCACGATCGCCTGCAGTTCGTAACCGAGCGCGCGCGGATCGACGTCGATCGTGAACGCGCGGATCGCGCCGCGCTCGTCGAGCCGGCGCAGGCGCTCGGCGACGCTCGGCGAAGACAGCTTCACCTGCGCGGCGAGCTCCTTCAGCGAAATGCGCGCGTCGTCGATGAGAATTTTGACGATGCGGCGGTCGATCTCGTCGAGTTCGGCAAGTTTTAGGTTATCTCTCAGCATGACTTTCGAATATCAGGAAATAGGTGTGAATTACCTATTTTTCAACATATAAACTACGCTTGCAGACTACTACTCTGTTGCCCTGATTTCCACCAGGAGCAGCGCATGGACACTCGATTCCGCGGCACGGCCGAAATGACCGCCGCCATGATCATCTCCGGCACGATCGGCTGGTTCGTCGTGATGTCCGGCCAAAGCGTCGTCGCCGTCGCATTCTGGCGCTGCCTGTTCGGCGCGGCGACTCTTGCGCTGGTCTGCGCGGCGCTGGG
>DAIMZS010000142.1:2588-4563 GCA_036733825.1 Rudaea sp. | reverse complement strand
ATCGTCCAGGCCAAGGCCGGCGGCGCGTCCGGTTCGGATTATCTCGTCGGCATCCTGCTCGCGCTCGGCGCCGCCTTCCTCTACGCCCTCGCTGCGATTGCGGCGAAGAAGCTCAAGGGAACGCCGCCGCATCTGATCGCGCTGATCCAAGTCACGGTCGGCGCGCTCGCGCTGGCGCCGCTGGCGGATTTCGCGCAGATGCCGGCGGACGCCCGCTCGTGGAGCCTGCTGCTCGCGCTCGGCGTGGTCCACACCGGCTTGATGTACATCCTGTTGTACGGCGCGATCCAGAAGCTGCCGACCAGCCTCACCGGCGCGCTGTCCTTCATCTACCCGATCGTCGCCATTCTCGTCGACCGGATCGCGTTCGGGCATCAACTGCAGATGGTCCAACTGATCGGCGCCGCCGCGATTCTGTTCGCCGCCGCGGGCATGACGCTCGGCTGGTCGCTGCCGCGCACCGCACGGCAGCCGTCGTAGCACTCCGCCCTACTTTGCGATGCCGAGTTTGGCGATCAATCCGTCGATGCCGTGCTCCGCCAGCGTGACGACATGCTCGAAATCCTGCGCCTGGCCATAGTACGGATCCGGTAGATCATGCGGATCGGCGAGGCCCGCCCACGGCAGGAACATCGCGATGCGATCGTGCCCTTCGCCGGGCGCCATGCGCGTCAACGCACGCAAGTTGATGCGGTCCATCACCAGCAGCCTGTCGAAGCGCTTGAAGTCTGCGACCTCAACCTGACGCGCGCGGTGGCTTGAAGCGTCGTAGCCGCGGGCAAGCGCGCTGGCCAGCGAGCGCCGGTCCGGCGGTTCGCCGATGTGATAATCCTCGGTGCCCGCCGAATCGACCTCGATGTCGAGCCCCGCGCGGGCGAAGCGCAGGCGGGCGACTGCTTCGACGACGGGCGAGCGGCAGATGTTGCCCATGCAGACGAAGAGAATGCGCCTGGTCATGATCAAAGTAGCGTCAGCAGATGCTCGACATGAGCGAGATCCTCGGCCGTGTCGACGCCCGGCGGGAAAGCTTCCGGCGCGATGCGCACGGCGATGCGAAAACCATGTTCGAGCGCGCGCAGTTGCTCGAGCGATTCCACGCGCTCCAGCGGTGTCGGTGCGAGTTGAGTGAAGCGCCGCAGAAAACCCGCGCGATAAGCGTAGATGCCGATGTGGCGCAGCAGCGGCGTTTGCGGCGGCAAGGTATCGCGAGATCGGGCGAATGCATCGCGCGGCCACGGCACCGGCGCACGGCTGAAGTACAGCGCGTGACCGTCGTCCGCGACGACGACCTTCACGCAATTCGGGTTGAGGAATTCCTCGACGCTCGCGATCGGCGTCACCAGCGTCGCCATCGGCGCCGTACCCTGCGCCAACGCCTCGGCGACCGCGCGAATGCCGCTCGCCGGCGCCAGCGGCTCGTCGCCCTGCAGGTTGACCACGACCGCATCATCAGCCCAGCCGAGCAATTGCGCGCATTCGGCGAGGCGGTCGCTGCCGGAGGGATGGTCCGCGCGTGTCATCGCGATCGTCGCGCCCGTGCCTTCCAGCGCCGCGGCGATGCGCGCGTCGTCCGTCGCCACGACTACCTGTGCCGCGCCGGCGGCCTGCGCGCGGCGCACGACGTGACGGATCATCGGCTCGCCCGCAAGCGGCAGCAGCGGCTTGCCGGGCAGGCGCGTGGACGCATAGCGCGCGGGAATGGCGACGATGAAACCGGTCATGGGTTCGGTTCTAATTTTCAGTAGCGCAGACTACCGAATATCGGAGCGAATCAGAAGGCGCCGGATTTCGCGGCGTCGATTCGTCAGCGTTTCGCCCACATCGACAGCGCGGCGACGAGCCGGGTCGCCGCATCGCGATCGGCGCTCGGCTCCGCGGAAATCGCGGCCAAGGCGGTTTCCGCTTCGAGGCGATGAGTGCGCGCGGCCGCGCCGTCGCCGAGTGCGCTTTCGACGCGCGCGAGGCCAGCCGCCGC
>DAIMZS010000142.1:0-2488 GCA_036733825.1 Rudaea sp. | reverse complement strand
CAGCGCTTTTTCGCCGGCGTCGATTGCCGGCGCCGATTCGCCGACGCGCTCGTGCAGGCCGGCGAGCCAGGCGAGCGCCTGCACTTCCTCGACCGAGCCGTGGTTCGGCCCCGCCTCGAACGCGGCGACCGCGGCCTGCAGCCGCGCCATCGCCTCACGTGCGCGGCCGAGCTCGTCGAGGTTCTTCGCGATCAGATATTCGACGTGCAAGGTGCGCCGGTCCGCCGCGCCGAATTGCGTACCCGCCAGCGCCACCGCCTGCTCCAGCGCCGGCTGCGCGCGGTCGGCATGGCCGCTGCGGCGCTCGAGATCGCCGACGAGGGCGAGAATCTCGACGTGCAGTTCGGGCAGGGCGACGAAATCGCGGTCGGCGCGCTCGCGCCCGCGCGCGAGCAGCTCTTCGGCGGTCTCGGCGCCGCCGGTGCCGGGCGAGGCGCTGTCGAACAGGCCCTCGAGGAACGATTTGACCGCGTCCGCGCGCCGCGCTTCGCCCTCGGCAAGGCGAGCTTGCGCCTGTGCGTCGAGCGCGGCGCGGTAGGCCAGGCGCGACTGACGCAAACTGACCGCGGTCGCGCCGAGCAGAACCGCCGCGGTCGCCGCGCCGACCGCGACCGCGAGCGCATGCCGCTTCGCGAACGTGAACAGCCGATAGGCGAACGTGTCCGCCCGCGCCTGCAGCGGGCGGCCGCCGAGGTGGCGTTCGACGTCTTCGCGCAAAGCCGCGACGGTCGCATAACGCAGCATCGGTTGCGGCCGGGTCGCTTCGCGCACGATCGCGTGCAGGTCGGCGCCGAGTTGAGCCCGCAGCGCGGCGGCGTCGAAAGATCCCGCTTCGGCGTGGTTGCCGAGGGTGCGCGGCTTGCTGCCGGTCAGCAATTCGGCCAGCAGCACGCCGAGCGCGTACACGTCGACCGCGGTCGTCGCGGCGTCGCCGTCGAACTGTTCGGGGGCGGCATAGGCGCGGGTCAGGCGCCGCGCTTCGGTATGCGTGCGCTCGCCGTCGCCGGTCAGCAGCTTGGCGATGCCGAAATCGACGAGCTTGACGCGGCCGTCGTCGCCGACGAGCACGTTGCCCGGCTTCAAGTCGCGGTGCACGATCAGATTGCGGTGCGCGTACTCGACCGCACTGCAGACGTCGATGAACAACGCCAGGCGCTCGCGCGCGCCCAAGCCCTTGCGTTCGCAATGCGCAAGAAGATTGTCGCCGCGGACGAATTCGAGGGCGAGAAACGGCGTCCCGGTCGGCGTGAATCCGGCATCGAGCAACTGCGCGATGTGCGCGTGCTGCAGCCGCGCCAGGATGCGCTGCTCGCGCAGAAAACGCCGGCGCTCGTCCGGAGCGTGCACGTCGACGCGCAGCAGCTTCAATGCGACGGTCTGCGGGCCGCCGGGCAGTTCGCGCTCGGCCTCGAACACGCTGGCCATGCCGCCGGCGCCGACGAAGCGGCGCACGCGATAGCCGGTGATGGCCGGTGCGGCATCGGCGGGGCCGCCGGCAAGCTCGGGCAGCCATTGCGCGATGCCGCGCTCCAGCGCATCGAGATCCGGCGCGTTGCCGAGGGCCTGGCCGACGAGCGCGCGCAAGGTCGCGTCCGCGCAGTGGCGGCGCAGCCAGTCCTCGCGCTGGTCGGCGGGCACCTCGAACAGGTGGTCGAGCAAAGGTTCGATTTCGTGCCAGCGCTGGGCGAATTCGACGGTCATCGGCGCGGTCTGTCTCCCTGCATATTCCTCGGATAGCGCAAGACGGCGGCGATTACCGACAAATTCAGCCCGCGCCCATCAGACAACCGGACAGGAACGTGCGCGCCTTGAGCCAGTCGCGCTCGACCGTGCGCGCGTTGACGCCGACGATCTCGGCGATCTCCGGATGGGAAAGCTCGGCGAACAACCGAAGCTCGGCCACGCGCGCGAGGCGCGCATCCGCGGCCGCGAGCTGCTTGAGCGCCTCGTCGAGCGCCAGCACGTCGATCACCTCCGCCTCCACCGCTTCGCCGGTTGCATCGGGCACCTGACGTTTTTGGGCGTGCTTTCGTCGCGCGCGGTCGATCAGCAAGTGGCGCATCACTCGGCTCATGTACGCATAGAAGTGTGCGCGATCGGTGAATTCGAACCCGCCCTGCTTGGCCAGCGTCAGATACGCCTCGTGGACCAGGGCAGTCGTCTCGAGCGTGTGCGCCGCTTCATGCGCGCGCTGGCGCCGCGCGAGCTGGCGCAGCGAGGCATAGATTTTCGGAATCAGCGCGTCCACCGCCGCGGCGTCGCCGCGCGCAGCGCGGGCGAGGAAGTCGGTGATGTCGGGCTCGGTGTTCACGCAGGCGAAGTCTAGCAACTGCTGCCGGCGTTGCGCGCGCGGCTTCTTTGCATGTCGGTGTGCGCAACTCTTTTGCGCTGTAGAGGGAGATGGCGCAGTTCCGGGCTGCGGGGACACCTCGGCGGCCGTCGCATTCCTCATTCAACGAAGGATCCAAACCATGTTCAGTCAGCGCAA
>DAIMZS010000141.1:0-8212 GCA_036733825.1 Rudaea sp. | reverse complement strand
CAAAAAAAACGGCCGCTTATTTCGCGGCCGTTTTTTTCATCATTGACAGCCGGAAGGCGGCGGACCGAGCCTGACGAAACTCGTTGTGCCGCTCAGGCCTTTATTCACGCCGGCGCTGAAGTTGTAGGTGACGGTCATCGACGTGCAGCTCGAGAACACGACGTTCGCCGTGCCGACATTGGTGGTCGTCACCTTGCTGGCCGGATTCATGAACGCGCCGCCCGAACCGGCGTAGATGTTGGCCGCAAACGAACCCGCCTGACCGGCCTGCGTCGACTGCAGAGCAAACCAGCTCTGGCTCGCCCCGCCGCCGGTCTGCTGTCCGTTCGGCGTGTAGGTAAACCAGCCGCCGAACAGCATCGGACCCGCGGCCTGCGTCGGATCGACGGTGAGGATCAGGCCCTGGCCGCTCGTGTTCGGGTTGTACCAGCTGCCCGAGAACTGATAGCCGCCCGTGGCCGGACCGCTGTCGCCGGCCGCCGTGCAGGTGGGATTGCCGGTCAGGCGCGTCAGGCCGATGAAGCCCTTGCGGTTGCTGCCGTCGGTGAAGTTGTAACGCAGAATGCCATGCGTGCAGTCGACGAACTGCAAGGTCGCCGTGCCCACTGCGGTCCCGGGCACGGACGGAGCCGCATTGAAGTTGCCGCCGGTACCGGTGTAGATCGTCAGCGATGCGACCGGATTGGTGCTGGTCACTTCGCCCTGCAGCGAATACCAGCGCTGCCCGCCCGCGGCGGTGACGTCATAGGTGAACCAGCCCGCGTTCAACACGCCGTTGCCGGCGCCGTTCGCGTCGGGCAGCGCATCGAGATAGAAACCCTGCCCGCTCGTGCTCTGGTTGTACCAGGCGCCGGTGAGGCCGTGCTGGTTGAGATTCACCGACAGACCGGCGGAGCTCGTGATGGCGCTGTAGTTGGGCACCGCGCCGACGGTGATCGGACCACGCACGATGTTCGCGCTCAAGTCGATGATGGCCACGCCGTTGGCGCCGGAGAGATTCACGTACGCATACGTCGCGGTCGAATCGATGGAGATGCCCAGCGGGCTCGCGCCGACGATCATCTCGGCCGTCACTTTGTTCGTCGCCGTGTCGATCACCGAAACCGTGCCGCTGATGTAGTTGGAAACGTACAGCGTGCTTCCGTCGGGCGTCAGCGCCAAGCCGATCGGGCCGAAATCCACCGGCACCGTGGCCACTTCGGCGTTCTTGGAAAGATCGATGACGGATACCGCACCGGCCTGCGCCGGCGCCGCTTCACCGAGGCCGTAACCCGCCACGTAGGCGAATGTGCCGGCCGCGTTCACGACGATGCCGGCCGGATTGCTGTAGCTCAACGGGATCGTCGTGCTCGAGACGGTGTTCGTCGCCGTGTCGATGACGGCGACGCGGCTCTTGTCGGCGAGCGTGACATACGCCGTCTTTCCGTCCGGCGTGTAGGCGACCCCGATCGGCACGCCGGGCACGCTGATCTTCGTCGTCTCTTTGTTCGCGGTCAGGTCGATCGCAGACACGCTATTGCCGACGCTGTTGGCGACGTAAGCGGTGCCGCCGTTCGGGTTCAGCGCGATCAGTTCGGGGTGCACACCGACGTTGAACGTGGCGATCACCGTATTGAGCGTCGTCGAGGATTGATCGGTATCGACGACCGACACGGTCCCCGCAGTCGAAAAGTCGCTGGCGTTTCCGTAATTGACGACGTAAACGCGCGTGCCTGCGGAGTTCATCGCCACTCCGAGCGGAGCCACGCCGATACCGGGCGTCGCCGCCGCCGTCGAGGTGGCCGCCACCGCCGCCGGAATCGTTTTGACAACCTTGTTCGTCGACAGGTCGATCACCGACATGGTGTCGTCGGAATAATTCGCCACGTAGTCGAACGGCGCGGCAAAGGCGGCCGGTGCGCACAGCGCCAAGCAGAAGCCGGCGAGAGAACGTTTGGCGTCCCAAAATTTCTTCAAGGACCCGATCGCGCCAGACAGACCCAGCGACATCTTCAGCAAACCCGCGCTGGACGCGTTGCTCATGCTTGCACCTGTGTTCGGATTACGAGCGCGGAATGATACGTCAAAACCGCGGGCGACAACGGAAGATGCCGCGCGGATGCAGGAATCGTTCAGTTCGCATTCGTTGTCGATGCTGACCGGAAACGGCGGCCGGTCAATTCCACCGACGCGAAAGCGCGAAGCCCGAGGCGAGCAGCGAAAGAACGAAAATGCCCAATCCGAGCGGCGACAATGCCGGAGCGCCGACCGGCACCTGCGGCGGCGGCGTCACGCTGCAAACCGGCGGCGCCACCGCCAAGCCGGTGAGCGGCACCGGATAAGGCAGGCCGGTCTGCCCCGGATTGGCGATGTTGCCGACCGGACTCATGCTTCCGGAAGTCGAATTGATCTGCACCAGCGCATTGAGCTGGGTCGGCAGATCATTATTGTTGAAATTGCGGATCAGCCCCCAAAGCATGCCCGAGCTGTCGAATCCGGCATCGACCGGATTGGCCGCCGAGGCGTTGTACGGCCCGATCAGCGTCGCGTGGCCCGTGTTCGTGTCGATGCTATAGAGGTTCGCGTTGCCGCTGCCGCCGATGCCGTATAGCGTGCTGCCGCGCGTGGCCAGCGCGGTGATCTTCGCGCCGAGGTTGCCGACCAGCCGAATCTGTCCCGTGCCCGGGGTCAGTTCCCAGAAATTGCTGCTGTCCGCCGACGTCATCCACAGGCGGCCATCGCAGCCGAACGACAAGGCCAGCCCGGTCGACGCCGACGCAGGTAGGCCGCTGACCCGGCTAACCACCGTCGCGGACGCGATAGACTGGTTCAGCGTGATCAACGTGTTCTGCGACAGGCCGTTCAAGGCGCCGATGGCGTATAGCTGACCGTCCAGACCGAAGGTCAATCCGCCGAGGGACGACACCGGGACGTTGCCGGGCGCTTTGACGTAACCGATGCGCGAGGTTGTCAGGCCAGCGAGATTGACGCGGTAAAGCGCCTGGCCGTCGGATGCGAGCTCACCGGCGGTAAAAGCGGTCCCCTGCGCACGGCACAAACCGGCGACAACAAGGAAACTCGCGGCGATGAAAGCGCGCAAAGCCATCGAACTTTTATTCTTTTAATAGTAATTATTGGTAATCGTCACCCGCCGCCGGAGTCCAGCGGCAGGCGCGTTCAGCCTAGCACAACGGCCTAGGAAAACAAGGGATACGCCGGCGAATGGATCATCGTGCGCGCAAGCGGTGCCGCATGGTCGGCCGGAGAGAGGAAAAAGCGCGGGAGGGGGCGCCGGGGCGCCGCGGTTAGAACGTCGTTGTCAACAGCGCTTCGTAACGCATGCTGTTCGCGCCGGAATTGCTGTCGGCCGTATAGCTCGGAATACCGAGCAGCTGAATCGGCGCGTAGATCGCGCGGAACTGGAACATCGAACGCTCGCCCAGCGCCTTCGCGTAATCGAGCTCCCAGTCATGCGAGGCAAGCTGCGGCTGCAGCAGCTGCTGCAGCACGCGCAGCGTCGGCAGCGGCTGCTCGCGCGTACTGAAGCGCAGGGAGAATTCTCCCAGGGTCCGGTCGCGCCAGGCGGCGGTGAGCGAATAGATGTCGAGGTTTTCCCACATCAGCGGGCGGCGCGAGGCCTGGATGAAATACTGATAGTCGGTCGGCAGCGAATAGCTGGCGAACGGCGTGATCTGCGAGTACATCACGCGCTCGGCGTCGGCGCTCAGGCGGAAATTGCGCGCCGGCGTCCAATCCAGGCCGAAGTTGACGCTCGGCGGAATATCGAAGCTGCCCGCCTGGCCGAAGATCCCGCGATAGGTGTAGAAATTGTCCATCGTCACGCGCGACTGATAGCCCGCGCGCCAGTCCCAATTCGACGACAGCAGCTTGCCGCCCAGATCGAGCCGTGAACCGAAGCCGGCGGAATTTTCCTTGTGGCGCAGCGCGGCGGTGCTGTCCGCCCACGCCCAGCCGTCGCGTCCGAACGCCGAATCGGCGCCTTGCATCGGCGCAAACAGATTGAATTTCTGGTACGCCAGGATCAGCGAAACGCGCCAGTAACCGTAACCGTCCACGAGGTGAGTGAACGACGGCGCGACGATCGTACGCCGCAGGCCCGGCGACTGGTCGGGCAGCAGACTGCCCGCGTCGGTCGCGGCGGTATAGAGCGCGGAATCGGCGACGCGCGCCGATTGCACGGCGACGTGGAAAGGCTTGGCGTCGTCGTCGACGGAGGTGCCGGGGAAATGCGTCGCCGGCGTGCGCGCCCAGCTCGAGCGCGCGCGATTGAAGATGCTCGGAGGTTCGACGGCGGCCTCGCCGGGCTCCTTGGCCCAGGCAAAGTTCGATTTCAGGCTGCTCAACGCGTAATCGCCCCAGCTGTCGACGAGATCGCCCGAGGCGGCCATCTCCTCGATCGCGGAGGCGCGCAGCGCGGCGGCGGTATCCTTGAACTTGCCTGCGGGCGTCGCGGCGAACGAGAATGCAGCAGGCAGCACCAGCAGCACGCCGCCAAGCGTGGCAAGAAGGTGTTGCTTGGTGCCCGTTCGCATATGCTCCAGACGCACGTCCAGATCGCTCCCCAAGTTTGGCGTGCATATTGGCGAAAAAACCACATCGCGTCAAGACTCTTTTAACATTCCGCCTACGCACTTATTCAGCTTGACCGCGCGATTTTTCGGCCTTTCCCTCATCGCCGGTGAAGTTACCGACTTTTTTATGTTGCTTCCGCGCAACACGTCTTCTCGATCATGACGCGAACCGCCCCCCTGCCCTGCGTTCTCAGTATTGCCGGATCGGATTCCGGATCGGCCGCGGGAATTCAGGCCGATCTGAAAACTTTTGCCGCTTTCGGCGTGCACGGCCTGACCGCGATCACCGCCATTACCGCGCAGAATACGCGCACGATCGCGGCCGTTCGCGTACTTTCTCCGCAGATTCTCCTGGCCCAGCTCGACGCGGTGCGGGCCGACTTCCGCATCGCCGCGGTGAAGATCGGCATGCTCGGCAGCGCGGCCAACGTTCGCGCCGTGGCGCACTGGCTGCGAATGCATCGGCTGAAAAACATCGTCGTCGACCCGGTGTTGGCCGCGAGCAGCGGCAATCGATTGCTGACGCCGGCGGCGCTGACCGCGCTGCGCGGCGAACTGATTCCGCTCGCCGAGGTACTGACGCCGAACGTGCCCGAGGCGGAAGCATTGCTCGGCCGGCCCATTCGCACCGCCGCGGATGTGCGCACCGCCGTACAGGAACTGCAGCGCCTCGGCGCCCGCGCCGTTCTGCTCAAAGGCGGCCATCTCGACACGGCGTCCGTCCGCGACTATCTGGCCGAGGAGGACGGCATCGCCGAATTCACTCACCGACGCCGAAACTTTTCCGCGCGCGGCACCGGTTGCACGCTCGCCTCCGCCATCGCCGCCGGACTCGCGCTCGGCCTGTCGCCGCACGCGGCGACACAACGCGCCGAGCGTTATCTGCAGCGCGCGTTTCGCGATGCGCGCAAGATCGGACGCGGCGCGGCGCGCATCCTTCATCACGCGGCATCGAGCGAATGCGATTGACGGTTCACGCGCCGCGATTTACGGCCGGATAACATCCACGACTTCACACTTCGACACGGCAAACGCTCTTGAGGAAACCGCCATGAGGATGACCCTGTTGCTGCTCCCCTTCCTGGCGGCGAGTGCGCACGCCGCCGATCCCGCGGCCACACCGCAGCCTCTCGTGCAAGGGTTGGCGCCGACTCCCGCCGCGCCAGGAAACGCCAAGACCGCGGCCGCCAGCAAAGCGATGGCCGGCCCGAAAATCCACGAGATGATCGCGACGCGCAACGACGACGGCACGCTCAATGTCGGCTGCGTCGAGCGGCCGAATCCGCGCGCCGGCAAGCCCTTGCCGAACACGCTCTCGCCGGAGACTCAGCAATGAACCCGCGCGCATTCCGCCTTGTCGCGTTCGTCCTCGCCGGCGCGGTGCTGAGCACTCCCGTCGCGTTCGCGGAAACGCCGTTGACGCCGGGCACGCCGTTCTCGGTGAATTTCCCGGCCAAAACGCTGATCACGAACGCGTACATCGATGTCGACGCCTCGGCGAAGCAGCTCAATATCAATATGACCGGCAGCGGCGGCGACGTCGATCTGTTCCTGCGCTACGGCACGCCGTTTCCCGATACGGCGAACTGCACGAGTTCAACAGTGCCGTGCCTGAGCTACGACATGATTCAGCGCTACGCCCATTACCACTCGATCAGTTCCGCGTCGAACGAATCGATCACCGTCACCAACGCGAGCACGATTCCGCTTGCGACGGGACGCTGGTACGTCACTGCGATCAACGGCTCCTCGTCGAGCGCCACGGCGACATTGACTGCGACGACATCGACCTCGGTGCAGACCGCCGCCATCTCGATCGACTTCGCCAACCCCAGCACTGATTCGAGCGACCCGACGCAGAACTGCGATGTCACGCCGTGGTCCGACACGACCGCCGCTTCGCCGGCCAACGGCAATCCCGGCACGACTCTCGGCGACCAGCGCAAGAACGCGCTGCAGTACGCGGTGCAGCAGCTCGCGCAGCAACTCAACTCGCCGGTGCCGATCACCGTGCACGCGTGCTGGGCGCACCTCGGCGGCGACAAAAACCGCGCCACGCTCGCACATGCCTCGGCGACCAGCTTCGCCTTCAGCGACCCGAGCTTCCCGATGCCATGGCTGACGAAAAAGTATACCTGGTATACGAATACACAAATTTCGCGCATGGGCGGCACGAGCAACTGCGGCGCGCTCGGCGGGGACTGCAGCGGCGCGCGCAACGACGTCGTCGAGATCACGTTCAATTCCGACATCGGTTCGTCGAGCGTGCTCGGCGGCGCGCCGTTTTATTTCGGCTACACGCCCGACACCGGATCGACCTCGTCCGACTTCATCGCCATCGCGATGCATGAGATCACCCACGGGCTCGGCTTCGTCGGCCTGGCCAACGTCGACCCGAGCGCCGGCCCGATCGGCGCGCGCGGCGGAATTTCCAACAGCGAATCCTCGATCGCCTATCAGAACTACGACCAAGGCCCGTGGGACGATATCTTCGGCGACAACCTCGTCAACGTCGCCAGCAGCCAGCAGAGCTACACGCCGTTCTATGGCTATGAGCTGAACACGCAGCCGAACAACGCCGCGCGCGCGGCGGCGATGACTTCGGGCAACACGGTGACTGCGACGAGTCTGGGCACGCTGTATTCGCCGACCTTGCTGCGCTGGTCCGATCCGCTCGCCGTCAATTCGTCGGCGAACCAGGCGACCGGCAATCCACCGAGCAACTTCCCCAGTTTGTACGCGCCCTGCGACCTGACCAAGACGACGAGCTGCAGCACGACGATCGGCTCGACGCTGTCGCACACCGTGCAGCAAGGCGACCTCATGAACGCGTGGTACAACGTCGGCCAGTCACGTTCGATGGGACTCGCCGCGCCGATGCTCGCCGCGATGGGTTGGTCGACCACCCCGGCGACTGCGCCCGTCTACGCCAAGCCGTACACCGGCATCTGGTACGACCGCATGCACAGCGGCCACGGCCTCGATTTTCGCCTCGTCGGCCACGATGCGAAATACGGCGACGTCTACTTCCTGATCTTCTACACCTACGACGCCACCGGCGCCGTGGAAATCTTCCAGGCTCAGGGCAACATCGTCGACGGCGTTTTCGTTCCGCTCATCCTCGGCGCCGACGGCAGCACGCTCGTGCGCATGCAGTACGATCCGGTGACGAAGAAGGCGACGCCGACCGCGAACACCGGCGGCAGTATCGTCGTCGACTTCAACCAGGCCGCGAACTCCCCCGCCTGCCGCAACCTCGACCGCAGCGCCGCGGCCCTGCTCGGCGTGATGAGCTGGTCGTTCGCGGACAGCTCCGGCACGATCATCGAGCAAGGCGACTGGTGCGTCGAGCCGCTGACCACGCCCGCACAGAACGCCTCGCCCGATTACGGCGGCCTCTACTACGGCGGCTCCTCGGATTCGGGCTGGGGATTCTCGGTGCTCGACGTGAACCGCGGCGCGCAGGGTAATCAAGTCGCCGTCGATTTCTACTATCCGGACCCGAGCGGCAAGCCGATCTGGGCGGTGGCCAACGTCGTGCCGTTCGTCAACGGCCAGGCGATTCCTCTGCTGCAAAACGCCGCGGGCTACTGCCGCACATGCACGCCGAAATCGCAGAACGCCGTGCAGATCGGCACGAT
>DAIMZS010000140.1:6340-8271 GCA_036733825.1 Rudaea sp. | reverse complement strand
CCGGGCACGGTGCGCACGAGATGATGGAACTGGCGCTGGATCGCGGCCACGTCGGAAAAAATATCGGCGTGGTCGAATTCGAGATTATTGAGGATCGCGATTTGCGCGTGGTAATGGACGAACTTCGAGCGCTTGTCGAAGAACGCAGTGTCGTATTCGTCGGCTTCGATGACGAAGTCTTCGCTCGAACCCAGCCGCGCCGACACGCCGAAATTCTCCGGCACGCCGCCGACGAGAAAACCCGGCGCGCGGCCGCAGGCGTCGAGGATCCAGGCGAGCATCGCCGTCGTCGTCGTCTTGCCGTGCGTGCCGGCGACGGCGAACACGCGGCGCTCACGCAGCAGCGCCTCGCCGATCCACTGCGGCCCCGAGACATACGGCAGGCGCGCGTTCAACAGGTATTCGACGGCGGGATTGCCGCGCGACAAGGCGTTGCCGACGATGACGAGATCGGGTTTCTGCGCCGGGTCCGCACTGCCGAGATGCTCGGCGCGATAGCCCTGCTTGAGCACGATGCCGAGCGCGGCAAGCTGGTCGCTCATCGGTGGATAGATGTTCTGGTCCGAACCTTCGACCTCGTGGCCGAGCTCGCGCGCCAGCGCGGCAACGCCGCCCATGAACGTGCCGGCGATGCCGAGGATGTGCAGCTTCATGCGCAGCGGCCGCTCAAGCCGGTGTCCCGGCGAGGCTGGCCAGGGCGAACGTGGCGAAAATCCACATCAGCGCGACGGCGATGCCGCTGCCGAAAGAGATGTCGAGGCTGTGGCGGAACACGTGGGCGTCGACCGCCACTTTCCAGATCAGCAGCGGCAGAGAGATCAATCCGGCGAGCACTTGCGCGCCGGTCATCTGCTCCGGCGTCTGCGGCGGATCACCGACGAGCAGCGCGATGGGAATGCCGATCGCGTTGAACACGGCGTTGCAGGCGAGAAACGCCGTCGCCGCCTGGACGAAACGATTGGTCTTCTGCCGCATCATCAGCAGCAGGCGCAGCAGCCCCAGCGAAAACGCCAGCCACAGCGCCGCGGAGACGAGCACGGTGCCGGCGCTGATCTCGCGCATCCACGCCACCGGCAACTGCACGGCGATGCCCAGAGCGGCGGTGCTCACGAGCAGTTGGGTCGAATACGGCAAGTCCTGCGGGCCGCGGCGCAGCAGCAGAATGCCGCGGAAAATTTCTACGACGGAAGACATGGAGACAATGCGTGCGGATGACGAGCGCGGCCCGTGAGTGTACCAGCTTGTCGCCGCGCGCCGGCCGGCGAGTGCGTGCGCCTATTCAGCGCGGCAACACCGCGAGGATGCGCTTGAACACGTCCTGCACCTCGCCCACGCCGTCGACGGTCTTGAGCTTGCCGATCTGGCCGAAGTGGTCGGCGACCGGCGCGGTCTGCGCGCGGTAGACCTCCAGGCGCTTGCGCACGACGGCCGGGTCGTCGTCCGGGCGGTGTTCGGCGGCGAAGCGGATCTCGCAGCGGGCGAGGATGGCGCTGTCGGGCACGTCGAGCTTGATCGCCACGTCGAGCGGCTGGCCGATGCGCGCGAGCAGGTCTTCGAGCGCCGCGCACTGGGCGAGATTGCGTGGATAGCCGTCGAGAATGAAACCGCCTTTCGCGTCGGGCTGCGCGATGCGTTCCTCGAGCATGCCCAGGACGATGTCGTCGGAGACGAGCTGGCCGGCGTCCATCACCGCTTTGGCCTTCAGGCCGAGCGGCGTGCCGGCTTTGACCGCGGCGCGCAGCAGATCGCCGGTGGAGATATGCGGGATTCCTAATTCGCTCTTGAGCAGTGTCGCCTGGGTGCCCTTGCCCGATCCGTTCGGGCCGAAGAAAACGATGCGCATATCTGATCCAATGAGGATGCGTTAGTGGGTGCAATGCAAGTTGCGACAGGCTAACCTAACGGCAGTGCGGCAGCGAGTCAACGAGACC
>DAIMZS010000140.1:4482-6240 GCA_036733825.1 Rudaea sp. | reverse complement strand
GGATTCCATGAGCAAGAAGCAGGGCAAATCGGGCAAGGGCGCGCTGTTCTATGCGCAGTCGGGCGGAGTGACGGCGGTGATCAACGCCAGCGCCTGCGGCGTCATCGAAACGTGCCGTTCGCGCGGCGTTCCGGTCTACGCCGGGCGCAACGGCATCCTCGGCGCGCTGCGCGAGGAACTGATCGATTTGTCCAAGGAGGACCGCGCTGCGGTTGCGGCATTACGCCACACCCCCGGGGGCGCGTTCGGCTCGTGCCGGTTCAAACTCAAGTCGATCGAGGCCGACCGGCCGCGCTACGAGCGCCTGATCGAGGTGATGCGCGCCCACGACATCCGCTATTTTCTCTATAACGGCGGCAACGACTCGGCCGATACGTCGCTGAAGATCTCCCGGCTCAGCGCCGAGCTCGGCTACGATCTCAAAGTGGTCGGCGTGCCGAAGACGGTCGACAACGACCTACCGGTCACCGACACCTGCCCGGGTTTCGGCTCGGTGGCGAAGTACACGGCCGTGTCGATCGCCGAGGCCAGCCTCGACGTCGAATCGATGAGCGAATCCTCGACTAAGGTCTTCGTGATGGAAGTGATGGGCCGCCACGCCGGCTGGATCGCCGCCGCGGCGGGCCTGGCCAGCCACGGCAAAGATGCGCCGCCGCACGTGATCCTGTTCCCCGAGGTGCCGTTCGTGGAGAACGAGTTCCTCGCGCGCGTGCGAGCCGTCGTCGCCAAGGTCGGCTACTGCTCGGTCATCGTCTCCGAAGGCGTGAAGACGCCGGACGGCAAATTCCTCACCGACACCGGCGTGCGCGACGCGTTCGGCCACGCCCAACTCGGCGGCGGCGCCGCGCCGATCATCGCCGGGCTGGTCAAGGACAAGCTCGGCTACAAGATCCACTGGGCGGTGCCGGACTATCTGCAGCGTTCGGCGCGGCACATCGCCTCGAAAGTCGATCTCGACCAGGCCTACGCGGTCGGCAAGGCCGCGGTCGAATACGCGCTGGCCGGCAAGAACGCGGTGATGCCGGTGATCAAGCGCGTGTCGTCGAAACCGTTCAAGTGGAAGATCGAGGCGGCGCCGATCACCCAGATCGCCAACATCGAAAAGAAGCTGCCGCCGAAGTTCATCAGCAAAGACGGTTTTCACATCACCGCCGCCGCGCGCAACTACTTCGAGCCGCTGATCCGCGGCGAGGCGTATCCGCCGTACGACGCGAAAACGGGGCTGCCGAAATACGTGCGCCTGAAACGCGTGCTCGCGAAGAAGAAGCTGCCGAAGTACGAGATCGCGGATAAGTGACGGCAGGATGCCGTCATCCCGTGCAGGCCATGGATGGCCGATGACACGGGATCCATTACTGTCTACGAGGTCGACGACTCCGTGCTCCCTATTCCCGAAAGCGAGTTGATCGAAAGCTTCGTGCGCGCCTCCGGACCGGGCGGGCAGAACGTCAACAAGGTCGCCTCGGCGGTCGAGTTGCGCTTCGACGTGAAGAACTCGCCCTCGCTCTCGGACGCGCTGCGTGCGCGCGTGCTCGCGCGGCGCGACCGGCGCCTGACCGCGGACGGTGTGCTCGTCATCCAGGCCAATCGTTTCCGCGATCAGGCGAAGAACCGCGAAGATGCGCGCGCGCGCCTCGCCGAAATTCTGCAGGCCGCGGCCCACGTGGCGAAGAAGCGCATCGCGACCAAACCGACGCGCGCCTCGAAGGAGCGCCGCCTGGACGCCAAGCGTCAGCGCAGCGCACACAAGCAGCAGCG
>DAIMZS010000140.1:0-4382 GCA_036733825.1 Rudaea sp. | reverse complement strand
GTGCCGCCGCAGGCGCCGCAGTTTCCGCCCTCGGTTCGCGGCTGGCTGTGCCGCGCGCTGTTGCGGCTCAGCGGCTGGCGCATTGCCGGCGCGCTGCCGGACGTGCCCAAGCTCGTGATCATCGGCGCGCCGCATTCGTCGAACTGGGACGGCATCTGGGCGCTCGCGTTCAAGGTCGCGCTGCGCCTGAATATTCATTTCATCATCAAGCAGGACTACACGAAGGGCCTGCTCGGCCCGCTCGTGCGTGGCCTCGGCGGCATCGGCATCGACCGCAAGGCGGCGCACGACGTGGTCTCGCAGATGCGCCAGCAGTTCGCCAAGCGCGACAAGCTCTGGCTCGGCATCACGCCCGAGGGCACGCGCAAAAAGGTAAAAAAGTGGAAAAGTGGATTCTGGCACATCGCGCGCGCGGCGAACGTGCCGGTGCAACTGCTCTATTTCCACTATCCCGACAAGACCATCGGCCTGGGCCCGCTGATCGAGCTGAGCGATGATCTCGATGCAGACATGGCGCGCATCCGCGAGTACTACGTGCCGTTCCAGGGCAAGAACCGCGGCACGGTATGAGCATGCCGGTGCTGCCGGCGTGGAGCGGCGGCAAGATTCGATGCTTGCGCTGCTACGCGAAGGCCGGCTTCAGCAGGTTGATCTCGTCGAAGAGTGAGCCGCGGCCGCCGGATTCCGCCGCGGCGTGGCCGACGCGATAGTAGGCAAGCGTCGCCCGATCGTGCTCGCGCTGCAAATCGACCAGGGTGCGCCGTCCGGCGCTGCCGATGCGCCGGCGCAGGTCCGGGTCGGCGCGCAGGCGTTCGATGACGCCGAAGGCTTCGGCTTCGGTGGCGACGAGGAAACCGTTCTCGCCGTGCACGATCAGCTCCGTGCAGCCGCAGTATTCGGGAAAGGCGACGACGGGCACTTCCATCGCCATCGCCTCGAGGATCACCGAACCGCCGGTTTCGATCCACATCGGATGCTTGCGGTAGACGAAGACGTCGAGCGTCTCCAGAAAATCGCGCGCAGCGAGCGCGCCGGGAGCGATCCATTCCGGCACGGCGCCGGAATCGCGCGAAAACGCCGGCGCGATCACCGATCCGCCGACGATCTTCACGCGATGGCCGAAACCGAGCAGCTTGCGGAAGAACGCGGCGTCGTTCGGATGAAATTTCAACGCGTAGGCGCGCCCGTGCCGGCCGATCGCCAGGCTCGAAGTCGTTTCGGAATGGGGCTGCCGCCGCAGGAAATGCGTAAGATCGACAGGCGAGTATTCGACCGTGCCCGGAAGTTCGAGCAGGTCGCGGAACATCTTCGACGGAAAAGTGAGCTGCACCGAGGGGTGCGAAGGGTTGTCTTCGATTTCCCGCAGGCGCCGCACCACGTTCGGGTTCTGGCCGATCAGGTTGTGGCAGATGACGACGCGCTCGAAGCGGTTCTCCTGCAGCCAGCCGTCGCAGAGAAAAAAGGTGCCGATCAGCACGAGCGTGCCGTTCGCCGGCGCGGATCCGGGCGAGATCACGCGGATGTCCGCCTCGCGCATATGCGCCGGATGCGGGGGCGCCGTCGACCAGAGCGTGGCCGGCGCATGCGCCGAGAGCAGGCGCTGCAGGTTGAGCGCACGGCGTTCGCTGCCGCCGATGTTTTCCAGGTTGCAGACGATGTGGATGGGTGCGCTCGCCGCCGGCGGCCGGGCCGAGGCTCTCGCGTTGAGGTGTTCGAGGCGGCTGCGGATATCCTGACTCTCGCTGCGCCACAGCGCCGGCAGATCGATGCGGTAGCGGCACTCCATCAGCAGTTCCTGCGCTTCGGGGTGGTGCGGATCGAGCTCGTTGGCGCGCTTCGCTGCGGCCAGCGCCGCGTCGAGCTCGTGCACGTCGAGAAGCATTTCGGTCGCGATGACCGCTTCCTGCACGGTGCCGATCCGCTCGGGCCGCAGGGCGCTGAGCACTTGCTTGCCGTGATCGCCCTCGCCGGCTTCGAGCAGCGGCGCGGCGCGCACGAGAATGTCGCGTTGCGAGAAGCCGAAATCGAAATGAGCGCGCAGGTTCATGGCGACACCCGGCCGACGGCAGCGTACGACGTCACCGCGCCGCCGCGGAGCGGCAGCGGACTGAAAAAGAAGCTCAAGTATTTCCCCCTTAAACGATCGCGGCGTTCCCGGCCGTACGAACGTCTCCAACAAACATTATGCGACCAAGATCAACTTATAATGTGTGAAACAAATCACATTTATCCGGCACCGAAAGTCGATGCCGGATCGTGGTGCGGACCGGAGTCGCTTTTCGCGAACCTTTCTTGTTCTACGCGGCGATAGCGGCTGGTCGGTGATTGCGCCATGCGTCGAGCAACTGCTCGCTCTTCTCCGCCGCCTTGGCGAAGTTCGCTTCCTTGATGTGACCGTAGCCGCGGATGAGTTCGGGGATCGCGGCGATATCGACGGCGAGCTTCAAATTGTCGCGATCGAGCTTCGACAGCAGCTCGTCGACCGTGGCGAAGTACTCGGCGATGAGCTGACGCTCCATCTTGCGCTCGGCGGTCTTGCCGAAGACGTCGAACGCGCCGCCGCGCAGGCCCTTGAACTTGGCCAAGAGCTTGAACGCGCGGAACATCCACGGGCCGAATTCGCGCTTGATCAGGTGGCCGTCGGCGTCTTTCTTCGCGAAGGTCGGCGGGGCGAGATTGAAATGAATCTTGTAATCGCCGTCGAAGGTCGCCTTGATCTGCTTTTCGAACTCGCCGCTCGTGTACAGGCGCGCGACTTCGTATTCGTCCTTGTAGGCCATCAGCTTGAACGCGTAGCGCGCGACCGCTTCGGTCAGCGCGGTCTGCCCCGGTGCTTTCGCCTGCTCGGCGCTGCGTACCTTGTCGACGAGCGTCTTGTATTTCGCCGCATAGGCGGCGTCCTGGTAATCGGTGAGGAATGCGACGCGGCGGGCGATCTGGTCGTCGAGCGATTTGCTTATTGCTGCGTCATCGAGCGCGGCAGCGCTTTGCCCCCTTCCGCCTTCGGCACCTTCCCCCGCTTGCGGGGGAAGGAAAGAAGAAGCGGTCCCCGCAAGCGGAGGAAGGGAAAGATTTTCGCTTCCCCCGCTCGCGGGGGAAGCTCCCCGCAGGGGTGAAGGGGGCGCTTCTACGCCGGCCGCCTCTTTGACTTTCGCCATGTCGACCGCCGCGAGGCGGCCCCAAGCGAACGCGCTCTTGTTCATCTCGATCGCGGCGCCATTGAGTTCGATCGCGCGCATCAGCGCGGCTTCGGAGATCGGCACCCAGCCTTTTTGCCAGGCGTAGCCGAGCATGAACAGGTTGCTCGCGATCGAATCGCCGAGCAGCTTGGTGGCGAGGTCGGTCGCATCGACCAGCTCGGGTTCATCGCCGTCGAGCGCCGTGCCGACCGCCTTGACGATCTGCAGCGCGGGGAACTGCATGTCCGGCTTGGTCGTGAACGTGCCGGGCATCGCTTCATAGGTGTTGAGCACGACGTGCGAACGCTTGGCGCGGATCTTCGACAGCGCCCAGTAGTCGTTGACCACGACCATGTCGCAGCCGAGCACGAGGTCGGCCTCGCCCGCGGCGATGCGCACGGCGTGGATGTCGGCCGGCGTCTTGGCGATGCGCAGGTGGCAGGTCACCGCGCCGCCCTTCTGCGCGAGGCCGGTCTGGTCGAGCACGGTCGCGCCCTTCGACTCCAGATGCGCGGCCATGCCGATCAGCGCGCCGATCGTGACGACGCCGGTGCCGCCGATGCCGGTGACGAGGATGTTCCACGGCTGATCCAAATTGCTCGCGAAGTTCGGTTGCGGCAATGTGGAAAAATCCACTTTTCCACTGCCGGGCTTGCGCTTTTTCAAGCCGCCGCCGTGAATGGTCACGAAGCTCGGGCAGAAGCCCTTCACGCAGGAAAAATCCTTGTTGCAGTTCGACTGGTCGATTTCGCGCTTGCGGCCGTACTCGGTTTCCTTCGGCAGCACGGAGACGCAGAACGATTTCTCGCCGCAATCGCCGCAGCCCTCGCAGACCAGCGAATTGATGAACACGCGCTTCTTCGGATCCTCGAGCTTGCCGCGCTTGCGCCGGCGGCGCTTCTCGGTGGCGCAGGTCTGGTCGTAGATCAGCACCGACACGCCGGGCACTTCGCGCAGGCGCTTGGACACTGCGTCGAACTCGGCGCGATCGACGAATTCCACGTCCTTCGGGAACAGCTCGCGCTTGGACCACTTCTCGATCTCGTCGCTCATCACGACGATGGTCTGCACGCCTTCGGCGCGCATCTGGTTGGCGATGTCGGGTACGCTGAGCTTGCCGTCGACCGGCTGGCCGCCGGTCATCGCGACCGCGTCGTTGTAGAGAATCTTGTAGGTGATGTTGACCTTCGCCGCGATCGCCTG
>DAIMZS010000139.1:6454-8374 GCA_036733825.1 Rudaea sp. | reverse complement strand
CGCGCTTTGATCAGCGCGTTTTCGACGAAGGTGGTGCCGGTCTCCTCGGCGTCGCCGATGCCGAATTCGCTTTGCGCGACGAGCTCGATGCCGCTGTCGGCGAGCACCTCGCGGATTTCGGCGAGCTTGCCGGGATTGCTGCTCGCCAGAACGATCTTACGCACGCGCCAATGCCTCGCGCTGGAATTGCAGCAGCTCGCCGATGCCCTTCTGCGCGAGGCCGAGCAGTTCGTCGAGCTCGTCGCGGCGGAAGGCGTGGCCTTCGGCCGTGCCCTGCAGTTCGATGAAGCCGCCGCCGTCGTTCATGACGACATTGAGGTCGGTGTCGCACGCCGAATCTTCGGGATAGTCGAGATCGAGCACCGGCGTGCCGCGATAGACGCCGACGGAAATCGCCGCAACCGCGCCGACCACGGGGTTTTTCTTCAACGTGCCGCGCTTGCTCAGCGCGGCGACCGCGTCGACGAGCGCGACATAGGCGCCGGTGATCGCCGCGGTGCGCGTGCCGCCGTCGGCCTGGAGCACGTCGCAGTCGAGCGTGATCGTGCGTTCGCCGAGCGCGGCGCGGTCGACGCAGGCGCGCAGGGAGCGCCCGATCAGGCGCTGGATTTCCATCGTGCGGCCGCCTTGGCCGCCGCGCGCGGCTTCGCGCTGGGTGCGCTCCTTGGTCGCGCGCGGCAGCATGCCGTATTCGGCGGTGACCCAGCCTTCGCCCTTGCCGCGCAGGAACGGCGGAACTTTTTCCTCGACGCTCGCCGTGCACAGCACGCGCGTGTCGCCGAAGGCGATCAGCACCGAGCCTTCGGCGTGGCGCGTGTAGTGGCGGTCGATCGTGACCGCGCGCAATTCGTCGGCGGCGCGGCCGCTGGGGCGGGAGATTTGGGGCATGCGTTGGAGACTCCGTACGTCGGTTGCGAAGTTTAGCAGGCGAGCGTTAACGGCCGCGAAGCGGAAATCTCCGTGCGCGACGGCATGGGTTTCGCGTGCCCGGTTCCCGGTTTCCGGCTCCGCGATGGCATACTTCGCCTCCAATCCCGCAGCGACGCCGCCCATGATCCGCAGCATGACCGCCTTCGCCAGCGCCGACGCCGACACGCCGTGGGGCGCGTTGAGCTTCGAATTGCGCTCGGTGAACCACCGCTATCTCGAACTCAACGCGCGCCTTCCCGACGAGCTGCGCGCGATCGAGCCCGCGCTGCGCGAGCGCGTCGCGGCGAAGCTGACCCGGGGCAAGGTCGACGTCAACCTGCGCTTCCGCGCGAGCGACGCGGGGTCGAGCGAGATCCGCCTGAACGACGGCGTGCTCGATCAGCTCGAAGCGACCGCCGCGGTGTTCGCCGAGCGCTTTCCGAAGTTCAACGTCGACTTCGCCAGCCTGCTGTCGTGGCCCGGCGTGCTCAAGCGCGAGGAGGTCGATCAGGAAGGGTTGCGCCAGGCGGCGCTCGACGTGCTCGAGCGCGCGCTCGGCGACATGGTCGCCACGCGTGCGCGCGAGGGTGAGCGCCTCGGCGGTTTCCTGCGCGAGCGTCTGGACGGCATCGCCGGCATCGTCACCAGCGTGCGTGCCTGGTTGCCCGACATCCGCCGGGCATTGCGCGCGCGCCTGGAGGCCAAGCTCGCCGAGATCACCCAGTCCGTCGAATTGCTGCGCACGGATTCGGGGCGGCTCGAGCAGGAGCTCGTGCTGCAGCTCTCGCGCATCGACGTCGACGAAGAACTCGACCGCCTCACCGCGCACGTCGCCGAGGCGCGGCGCATTCTGTCGGCCCCCGATCCCGCCGGGCGCCGGCTCGATTTCCTCATGCAGGAATTCAACCGCGAGGCGAACACGCTCGGCTCGAAATCGGTCGACCAGCGCACCACGCAAGCCGCGGTGGAGCTCAAAGTGCTGATCGAACAGATGCGCGAGCAGGTGCAGAA
>DAIMZS010000139.1:0-6354 GCA_036733825.1 Rudaea sp. | reverse complement strand
TCGGGCGGCGGAAAGACCAGCCTTACCCGCGCGCTGCTCGAGCGCGAGCCGAACATCGTGCTCTCGGTGTCGTATACCTCGCGCCTGCCGCGGCCGGGCGAGGTGGACGGCGTGCATTACCACTTCGTTTCGCGCGGCGTGTTCGAGGAAATGATCAAGCGCGGCGAGTTCTTCGAGCATGCGGTCGTACATGGCGATCTGAAAGGCACGGCGCGCACGGCGGTCGAGCGCACGCTCGCCTCCGGCAAAGACGTGCTGCTCGAAATCGACTGGCAGGGCGCGCGCCAGGTGCGCGCGCAGATGGCCGACACGGTGAGCATATTCATCTTGCCGCCGTCGCGCGGCGAACTCGAACGGCGTCTGCGCTCGCGTGCACAGGATTCGGAGGCGACGATCCGCCGCCGCCTCGCCGATTCGCGCGAGGACATCGCGCACGCGGTCGAGTTCGACTACATCGTGGTCAACGACGACTTCGCCACCGCGCTGTCCGACCTGCGCTCGATCGTGACGACGCGCCAGCTGCGTGCGGACAACCAGCGCGAACGTTACGCCGCGCTGCTCGCGGATCTGCTCAAGGACGAATGACCTTGGCTCCGCCGGAACCCGCGCTGTGGGCCAGTTTCACGAACACGACGGCCCTTCAACAGTCCGCATGACGTGGCGCTTAACCGCGATTTTACACAGCTTCCGTTGCCTGCGGCCTTCGGGTAAGGTGCTCGCATCCCGGGCGCGCAGAGCGCCGTTTTCTTGCATCGAATGAACGCCGAATTGCGCGCGCCCGCTGTCGACGAGGTCCTGATCCGCATCCGCGGATTGTCGACCGTGCTCAACGGCAAAACGATTTTCGACAAGGTCGATCTCGACATTCCGCGCGGGCGCATCACCGCGGTCATGGGGCCGAGCGGCACCGGCAAGACGACCCTCATGCGCCACATCACCGGCCAGCTTGCGCCCGACGCGGGCGAAGTGCTCGTCGACGGCCAGAACGTGGTCAAGCTCGACCGCGCGGCGCTGTTCGCGCTGCGCGAAAAGATCGGTTACCTGTTCCAGAACTCGGCGCTGCTCACCGACTATTCGGTGTTCGAGAACGTCGCTTTTCCGCTGCGCCAGCATCTGGATCTGCCCGAGGTGGTCTTGCGCAATCTCGTGCTGACCAAACTGCAGGCCGTCGGCCTGCGCGGCGCCGCGCATCTGATGCCGCACGAGCTGTCCGGCGGCATGATGCGGCGCGTTGCTCTTGCCAGGGCCATTGTGCGCGACCCGATGCTGATCATCTACGACGAGCCGTTCGTCGGCCTCGATCCGATCGCGCTCAATCAGATTCTCAAGCTGATCCGCACGCTCAACCAGACGCTCGGCATCACCAGCATCCTCGTTGCGCACGAACTGGCCGCGGTGCGCCAGGTTGCCGACCATATTTTCCTGATCGCCGGCGGCAAGATCGCCGCGCACGGCACGCCCGACGAGCTCGCGCGCGGCGAAACGCCGTGGACGAAGCAGTTCTTCACCGGCGCGGCGGACGGCCCGGTGCCGTTCCAATATCCGGCCGTGGACTACGCGACGCAGCTCGGCCTCGCCGGAGGCCGCGCATGAGTTCGGTGCGCAAGCCTTCCTATCTCGTCGACGGCGTCGCCCAGGTCGGCGCCTGCGGCCTGTTCCTGCTGCAGATCATCAAAGCGGTGCCGCGCAGCTTCCGGCATTTCAAAGAGACGGTGCGGCAGATCTGGTTCGTCGGCGCGATGAGCCTGACGATCATCATGACCTGCGGTCTGTTCGTCGGCATGGTGCTCGGGCTGCAGCTCTACTACGTGCTGTCGATCTTCGGCGGCACGGCGGCGCTCGGCACGGTGGTGTCGCTGTCGCTGTACCGCGAACTCGGTCCGGTCGTCACCGCGCTGCTGTTCGCCGGCCGCGCCGGCACCTCGATCACGGCCGAGATCGGCCTGATGCGCGCGACCGACCAGATCGCCGCGATGGAGATGATGGCGGTCGATCCGCTCGCCTACGTCGTCGCGCCGCGCTTCATCGCCGGGCTGATCGCGATGCCGCTGCTCGCCTGCGTGTTCAACGCGCTCGGCATCTTCGGCGCGCACCTCGTCGGCGTAAGCTGGCTCGGTCTCGACAACGGTACGTTCTGGTCGAATATGACCTCGAGCGTCGACGTGTGGAAGGACGTGATCAACGGTGTGTGGAAGAGTGTCGCGTTCGGCGCAGTTTGCACGCTGATTGCGACGTTCCAGGGCTACACGACCGCGCCGACGAGCGAAGGCGTGGCCTATGCGACGACGCGCACCGTGGTGTTTTCTTCGATCGCGACGCTCGCGCTCGATTTCGTGATGACCGCGTTTTTGATGTGATGCGAAGATCAGGAGCGAATGTCCGCAGATGAACGCGGATAAACGCAGATGAAATTCAAGGCGGGTTCGCTTTATCTGCGTCCATCCGCGTTTATCCGCGGACCTTTCGTTTTTTGAGGCAAGACTAATGGCACAACGACAATCCTTCCAGATCGGCACCGGGCTGTTCATTCTGCTCGGCTTCGCCGCGCTCGCGTATCTGGCGACGCAGACGACCTCGGTGGCGAACTTCAGCCAAGGCGACAGCTACGATCTCAAGGCGCGCTTCACCAATGTCGGCCAGCTCAAGCTGCGCGCGCCGGTGAAGATCGCCGGCGTGCGCGTCGGCTCGGTGGCGAACGTGGTGCTGGAGCCGGACAAGCTCGACGCGCTCGTCACGCTGTCGATCGACAAGCGCTTCGACAAAATCCCCGATGATTCGGCCGCCGCGGTATTCACCAGCGGTTTATTGGGCGACCAGTATGTTGCGATCCAGCCGGGCGGCTCGCCGGATGTGTTCAAGAACGGCGACGAAGTCATCCTGACGCAGAGTTCGATGCAGCTCGAGGAATTGATCGGCAAATACCTGGTCGGGCAGGGCGACAACAAGCCCGGCGCGGCGAAGGCCGACGACGCGGCGAAACCCGACGCGTCGAAGCCGCCGGCGAAACCGTAACAAGGATGGAACGCGGATGCATGGGCATCCCGAACGATAACAAAAGGTGACGTATGCGCATTCTGTATTCTCTGCTTTGTGTACTCGCGCTGGCGACGGCGGCTCCCGTGTTCGCGGACACGGCCAATCCGAATCAGGTCGTCCAGAATCTGGTCGACGAACTCGGCAAGACGATGGACACGCGCCGCGCTGAACTGTCGAAGGACCGCGAAGGCCTGATCAAGGTCATCGACCAGATCGTGCTGCCGCACTTCGACATCGACTATGCCTCGATTCTCGTCCTCGGCCAGAACGCGCGCACGGCGACGCCCGAACAGCGCGCGCGCTTCGCCAAGGCGATGTACAACTCGATCACGCACCGTTACGCCGAGGGCCTGCTCAAGTACACCGAAGGCCGCGTGCGCGTGCTGCCGCAGCAGGGCGAACTCAACGACAAGCGCACGCTCGTGCGCACCCAGGTCGTGCTCGACGACGGCAAGCTCGTGCCGGTCGACTACGCGTTCCGCAAGACCTCGCAGGGCGACTGGAAAGCCTACGATGTGATCATCGAAGGCATCTCCTACGTGACCAATTATCGCAACCAGGTCGCCGAGGAAATCCAGAAGTCGAGCCTCGATGCGCTGACCACGCGTCTGGAGTCGCAGGGTGCCAAGGCGCTCGAATCGATGGACTCCGAAGGCATCAAGAAGTGAGTTCCGTCGCTGTCGACAGCCGCGCCTTGCGCATCGAAACGAATGCGCAGGGCGCCATTGCCGTCCACGGCGCGATCACGTTCGACAACGCCACACAGGCGCTGCGCGCCGCGCCGCGTGCTGCGCGCGAGGGCAAACTCGATGTGGATTTGTCCGCCCTGACCGACGCCGACAGCGTCAGCCTCGCCGTGCTGATCGCCTGGACCGCGCAGGCGCATGCGCACGGCGCCGACTTGCGTTATCTCAATGCGCCGCCGGCGCTGCGTAACCTCGCGCATCTGTCCGATGTGCAGGGGTTGCTCGGTCTTTAGAACCGAGCTTTCGATCGAGGCAGCTTTTTCTTTTCGCTCGTCATTCCCGCATGCTCCTAGCGGGAATGACAAGACTTTCGTCACTGTGGCGTCAATTCAAACGTCAGCACCTGAAACGGCGCGAGCATGAGCGATGTAGCGTGGTCGGCGTCGAACGTCATCGCCTCACCACCGCCCCAGACCTGTTTTGCGGAGTAATGCCGCGCGCTGCCCGGCGGCAGCTCGAGCTGGCGCTGCAGGTCGATCACGGCGAGTTGCGGCTTGGCGTCGGGATTACGCAGCGTCACGATTGCTTTCTTCGGCGTCCACGCCGCCCAGCCGTAGACGTCCAGACGGCCCGGGTCGCCGCCGATCCAGTGCGAATCGCGCAGCACCTCGGCGTTCGCCCGCGACCAGCGTGCCGCTTCGGCGAGCGTATCCCAATCCGATTCGCTGAGCAGAGACGGCGTGATGTACATCTCCTGGAGCTGCGTGCCGCTGGCGAAATACGAATGCACTTCGTTGGCGAAGTCGTGGCCCGGATCGGTGTTGAGGCGCTTGTTCATCTGCGCGTAGATGATTCCGTGCAGCATCAGCGAATTGATCGGAAATAGCGGGCCTTTCTGCACGATGTTGCGATAGGTCTGCTCGTCGCGGTAGGTGATCCAGCGCTCGCGATGGCTGCCGACGCCGGCGAGGTCGTCGTCTTCGCCGTCGCGCCAGATCGAATCCGCGTAGCGCAGCCAGAACGGCGAGGGATACGTGCCGGTGGTGAGATTGACGAACGTATCGGGTTTGGCTGCGCGGATGTCGTCGATCAGTTCGATCGCCGCGGCGAAGTCGCTGTCGAAGCGGCTGCCCGGGAACACCTTGTCCGCGTTGCCGGTGCCGTCGAACTTGAACTGGTTGATGCCGTTCTTCGTCAGCAATTCCAGCACGGCGTCGTGGAAGCGCTGGTAATACTTCGGCCCCGACAGCGCGAGGCCGTTGTCGATGATTTCATAACCGGCCGCGCGGCCGTTGGCCACGCGTTCTTCTTTCGGCTTGCTGTACCCGCCCCACGGCGACAGCCACACGCCGGGGGCGGCGCCGTACTTCGCCGCCGCGTCTTTGAGCGGCAGAAAACCTTGCGGGAAATCTTTGCTGAAATGCCAGCTGCCGCTGCGATCGTCCCAGCCGTCGTCGAACAGGAACGAATCGAGTTTGACGTGGCGCTTCACGCTCAGCTCTTGGCCGAACGTGTTGATCCGGTCGAGCGCCTGCTCCGGCGTGTACGGGGTGAAGTAGCCGATGTCGTACCAGGAGTTGTAATGCAGGAACGGCCGGTACGGATGCGCGCGTTCGCGCTCGACGTAGGTGGCGAAGTCGCGGCGCAGCTGGCCTTCGCGCGTCGTGCCGATTACGGCGGAGTAGTCGATCGACTGGCCTTTGCGCAGCGGCAGGCTGCGCTTGATGAAGAGCCGCGCGCGCGCGCCGCGCACTTCGCTTTCCGACAGCGGATTTTCAAAGCCGACGTAATAGCGCCCGAACACGATCGGCGAACCTTTCACGTCGCCGTAGACCGTGGCGCCGAGAACGTCGCCGATTTTGAGCAGGCCCACTTCGGCGATCGCTTCGTCCTGTTTGAGCGCGGTGATCGTGACCTGCTGGCGGAGGTAGGCCGATCCGTCGCGCTGCTCGAGCCGCCAGTCGATGCGAAAGCGATCATCGGCGTCGCGGAAACTGGCTTTGATCTCTTGGCCGCCGAAATGTTCGACCAGGCGCGACGCTTTGGCGGCCGCGTTCAACGCCTGCTTGCTCGGCTCGCCGACGAGCGTCAGATCGCTCGCCTGGATCGTCTTGCCGCCGGCGAGGACGAGCGTGAACGGTTCAGCGATCTTCAGCGGCGCCGCGCCCGCGCGATCGGCGATCACGAAATCGCTCACGTGGCCGTCGACGATTTTCCAGGTCGCCGCGATCGCCTCGTTGCCGAGACTCGATCCGTTTTTGCTCAGGCTCAGCGTGGTTTTGGCGGATGCCGCGGCGTCTTCTTTGGCGAACGCGCTCGCCGCGGCGAGGACGAGCGACAGCGAAAGCGCGGCGGCGATGAATCCGTGTTTTGACGCATGAAGCCGCACATATTCGCGGCGAGGGAAGCGGGAAAGCGTTGTGAACATGCGATTTCTCGTCTGGTCGATGGGCGAAAAAGCCGCCGGCGCGCCGGACGCGCCGACGGCGGCGACGCGTTATTGCGCCGGCAAACTACTCAGATCCACCTCGGGATGCGTACCGTTCGGCGTGCGCACGAAGGCCTGACCCGACGCGACCGACGGCGTGAAGAAGCCGTCGTTGCGCAGATAGAACTGATTATCCACGGCGCC
>DAIMZS010000138.1:0-8400 GCA_036733825.1 Rudaea sp. | reverse complement strand
ACTCGCCGATACATTGGCGGCGGCCGGATCGGGCTGCAAGGTCGGCGCGCGCCGCGACAGCCACAGCAACACCAGACCGACGATGATCAGCGGCAGCGATTGAACCTGCCCCATCGTCAACCAGCCCCAGGCGAGATAGCCGAGCTGCGCGTCAGGGATGCGCACGAATTCGACCGCGAAGCGGAACACGCCGTACATCAGCGCGAACAGCCCCGACACCGCGTAGCGCGGGCGCGGCTTCAGCGAGAACAGATACAGCACGGTGAACATGGCCACGCCTTCGAGCGCGAATTCGTACAACTGCGAGGGATGCCGCGCCTGGCCGTTGAGCTGGCCGGCGAGATACATCTGCTGCAGCTCTTCGCGTGTCTTGTTCAAATCTTCGAGCGAACTCGGAAAAATCACGCCCCACGGCCCGTCGGTGAGCTTGCCCCAGAGCTCGCCGTTGATGAAATTGCCGAGGCGGCCGAGGCCGAGCCCGATCGGCACAAGCGGCGCGACGAAATCGATCGTGTCGAAAAAGTGAATCTTGTTACGCCGCGACCAGATCCAGCCGGCGAGCAGCACGCCGAGCAGACCGCCGTGAAACGACATGCCGCCGTCCCAGACGCGGAAGATCGCGAGCGGATCGTGGGTGATCCAGTCGAGCGACACGTAGGACAGCATGTACCAGATGCGGCCGCCGAGAATCACCCCGAGCATCACATAGAAGGCGAGATCGGAGAACGCTTCGTAGCTTACCGGCAGCCTGCCCTGCGCGCGCCGCCGGTTGCCGAGCATCCACGCGCCGGCAAAACCGAGCAGATACATGATGCCGTACCAGTGCACGGCCACCGGGCCGAGCCGGAACGCGATCGGATCGATATTGTGGAAATACGGCATGCAGTCACGGCGGGAAATGCGATGTGCGTATTGTCGCAGAAAGCGCCGCGGGGATGGACGCTGGCGATGGCGCGCGTGCTCCGTGCATAATCGCCGTTCGTTTGTTGGGGAGACAAGCCGTGACCAAACTTGCCATGCTGGCAACCCTTATTGCGTTCGTCGCGCCGCTGCACGCCGTGGCGGCTGACGAGGCGAAACCGACCACTCTGCCAAAGATTTCCGTCATTCCGGAAATCGATTTCGCCAAACATCCGCCGCTCGGCGCGCCGGTGCTGTCGCCCGACGGCCAACACATCGCGGTCACGGTGAAGACGGAGGAAACGGGCGGCGACAATCGCTACCAGCTCGCCATCCTGCATCTGCCCGACCTGCAGTACATTAGCCGGCTCGACATGGCGCCGACCTATCTGCCGATCGACGTGACCTGGGTCGACAACAAGCGCCTGGTCATGGGCACCGGTCAGGAAACCGCGTTCGCCGAGGCGCCGCGCGCGACCGGCGACATCATCGCCGTCGACGTCGACGGCAAGAACAAACGCATGCTCTACAGCGACCGTTCGCGCGGTTCGGGCGCCGCGTCGATGAACATCCTGAAAATGCCGATCGGCTTCGGCACGATCAGCGGCACGCCGGACAAGGCCAACGGCCATTTCTACCTGACCGTCAACCCGGCGCCCGAGCGCGGCGGCAGCGACGCGCAGGCGCACAAGACGCTGATCTTCGACGTCGACGCGGTCAGCGGTGGCGTGAAGGAGATCGGTTCGATCGGCGCCGACGGCTATGAATTCCTCGTCCACGACGGCGTCGTACGCTACGCCTCGGGCCAGGACAACAATCTCAAGGACCACGTCTACTACCGCGCCGGCGCGGACAAGGAGTGGACGGAACTGCCCGCGAGCGTCGTCGGCAAGCAATTCCAGCCGTACGCAATATCGCCGGACGGCAACAAGCTCTACTCGATCGGCAATCCCGACGGCGGCCCCGGCCAGTTCGTGATCAGCAATCTCGACGGCAGCGAGCGCAAAATATTGGCGTCGAACCCGCGCGTCAGCGTACGCCAGGTGTTCTGGACGCCGGCGCCGCACGTGCCGTACGCGGTCGCGTTCGAGGACGGCAGAACCTCCATCACCTGGCTCGACGACAGCAAGTACGCGCAGACGCTCAAGGCGCTCAACGCGAAGTTCTCCGACCATTTCGTCGGCTTTTCCGATCTTTCCGAAGACGGTTCGGTCGCGCTCGTCTCCGCGGTCAGCGACCGGGATCCGGGCACCTACGCGATGTTCGATCTGAAGACGAACAACATCCGCCCGCTCTACCAGTCCAAGCCGTGGTTCGATCCGGCCCAGCTCGGCGAGCGCCGGCCGTTCTGGTTCAAGGCCTCGAACGGCATCGAACTCGGCGGCTATCTCACCCTGCCGCCCGGGCGCGCGGATAAGAACCTGCCGGCCGTACTGATCGCCCACGGCGGCCCGATGGGGCCGAACGATCCCTGGTCACTGGCCGGCTCCTGGGAGAACACCGAGGCGCAGTTCCTTGCCTCGCGCGGCTATGCGGTGGTGCAGGTCAACTATCGCGGCTCGGGCGGACGCGGCGCGAACTTCTACGACGCCGGCTACCGTCAGATGGGCACCGGCATGATGCAGGACATGCTCGACGGCCTGAACTGGGCGATCGACAAGGGCTACGTCGACAAGAGCCGCGTCTGCGTCTACGGCGCGAGCTACGGCGGCTACACCGCGTATTTCCAGCCGGTCTACGCGCCGCAGGGCACGTTCAAGTGTTCGGTCGCGATCGCCGGCGTTTCCGACATCCGCGTGCAGACCGACCGCAGCGACACGCGCGGCTCGCGCGGCGGACGCAACTTCCTGCGCGACGCCTGGGGCATGGGCGACGAGGCCTACATCAAGGCCAACTCGGCGATCGACCACGTCGACAAGTTCAATGTGCCCGTGTTGATCATCCATGGCGAAGACGACCGGCGCGTGCCCGTGCAGAACGCGCGGGAAATGCGCGATGCGCTGGAGAAAGCCGGCAAGCCCGTCGAATACATGACGCGGCCGAAGGAAGGCCACGGCTTCTTCAAGGAAGAGAACAATACCGAGCGCTACAAGATCACCGAGGCGTTTCTGCTCAAGTATCTCGGCCCGGGCGCCGCGAAGCAGTAACGCACGCGTTGCTCATTCCGCATCGGCGCCGTGCACGCGCCACGTGATCGCCTGCTGCGAGCACGCGGCGAGGCAAAGGCCGCAGGCACGACAATGCTCGGGCGCGATCACGGCGGCCTGCAGCCCGGAGCTCAGTGAGAGCAGAAAGCGCGTGCTCGCCGGCAGCCCGTGGCAATCCTGTGCGGCCACGGGCCGCAGCGCGAGCACCTGATGCGGGCAGACGGCGACGCAGCCTGCGTCGCCGACGCAGCGGTCGCGGTCGATGACCGGCGCCGCCGTTCCGGTTTCGCCGCAATCGAACGCGCGGTTCATGACAGCGGACAGCCTTAGAAATGGTAGGTCGCGAATACGCCGAAGACGTTCTGCGTCTTGTCCTGCGTGATCGGGCTGTCCTTCGCGTCGCCCTGCAGCTGCGAGGTGGAGGCAAAGGCGCCCAGACCCCAGTGCTCGTCGAAGCGATAACGCGCGCTGGCGCCGAAGCCGATGCTGCTGACGCCGCCGCCGGCGCGGTACTGCGGGCGGCCGGAGCGCTGCGACTGCAACGCATCGATGCCGAAGAAGGTCTGCATGTGCTCGCTGTCCGACCAGGTCACGCTCGGCCCGGCGCTGAGCACGAGCCGGCGCGAGACGGCCCAATTCGCGCTCACTCCCAGCTCGGCGGTCGTGCCCTGCCGATTGTCGGCGACGTCGGTCGCCACCGACACGCGCGCGCTCAACCAGCCTTGCGTGTACTTCGCAAACGCGCCGAGGCGCGTGGTGCCGTCGATGTCGCCGAGGCCGCGCAGGCGCGCGTCGTCGGATTCCTCACGCACCTTGTACGCGCCGAGCGATACCATCGTGCCGATCTGCCAATGATCGTCTCGATAGAGATTCACGCCGATCCCGCCGCCGCCGGAACCGGGATCGCCGCCGAGGAAAAATCGGCCATAGCGAACGCTCACCATCGGCAAAGCGCGTGTCTTCTGCTCGTCGGCGCCGGGATATTTCGGCAGGCTGGCGACGCCGGCGCCGAGGGTGATGTCCCAGCCGTCTTGCGGCTTGCGTGCCGCGCTCTCGTCGGCATTCTCGTCGGCAGCGGCCGCGCCGGAGAAAAGTGCGAAAACGCAGGGTGCCAGGACTAGAATCAGGCGATGCGGCAGACGGTTGTGCACGGGGGTTCCTCGTTCGGATGGGCGAGGCGATTCTGCGCGACGGTTTTTAAAAACCTTTTAATTGCGATCGGCAAGAATGCGCACGCCTGCTGGGGTCCGAACGAATGCGCGAAACCATGAAACTGCTGCTGGTCGAAGACGATGCGATGCTGGTCGACGTCGTCGCGCTCGGCCTGCGCCGCTACGGCTGGGAAGTCGACACCGCCGGCGATGCGCTCGCCGCGCGCCTGGCCACGCTCGACTGCCGCTACACCGCGATCCTGCTCGACCTCGGCCTGCCCGGCGGTTCGGGTTACTCCGTGCTTGCCAACCTGCGTGAGCGTTACGACACCACGCCGGTGCTGATCGTCACCGCGCGCGACAAGCTCAGCGACCGCATCCGCGGCCTAGACGCCGGCGCCGACGACTACATCGTCAAACCCTTTCAGCTCGACGAGCTGTCCGCGCGCCTGCGCGCCGTCGTGCGCCGCAGCCAGGGGCGCGTGTCGCCGACGCTGACCTACCGCGACATCGAAGTCGACCCTGCCCGGCGCACGGTCAAGCGCGCCGGCAGCACGGTCGATTTGTCGATGAACGAGTACCGCACCCTGCTCGCGCTGATGGAGCATCGCGGCAGCATCGTCGGCCGCGAGCAGCTCGAGGACATGGTTTACGGCAGCACCGGCACGATCGAGAGCAACACCATCGCCGTCTATGTCCATCACCTGCGCGCCAAGCTCGGCAACGATGTCATCACCACGGTGCACGGATTCGGCTATCGCCTCGGAGACCACTCCTGATGCTCACCGCCCCGATCGAAGCCACGCCGCCGGCGGGCGCTGCCGCGTCATCGGTTTGCCTTCCCGCCATTAAACGCGGCCGCCTGCAATCGCTGCGCACGCGCCTGCTGATCGTGCTGTCGCTGACGATCCTCGCCTGCTGGAGCGTCGTGCTTGCCACGCGGCTGTCGCTGAGCGCGCACGACCAAAGCGTCTGGGATCGTTCCTTACGTCAAACCGCGATCATGGCGCTCGCCTCGCTTCCGGCCAACTTCGGCAGCGTTCTCACCGATCCCGTGCAACTGGTGCATGCCGAACCCATCGCAGCGACGGACAACGACAGGAAGACCATGGACCTGAGCCTTCAGGTCTGGGTCAACGGCAAGAACATCCTGCGCACGCCCGGGGCGCCGGCGACGCCGCTCAAGCCCGATTTCGTCCGAGGCTTCGCCGATCAAGTCATCAACGGCGATGTTTGGCGCGTATACGACGTTTCCGATCCATCGGGAAACGTGCACGTCCAGGCCGGCAATTCGCCGCAGCAGCGCGCAGGCACGGTGCTGCGCGGCGCCCAGGTGGTGACCTTGGTCACCCTGCTGCTGTTCGTGCTGCCGGGACTCGGCATCTGGTGGGTGACGCGCTGGTCGTTCGCGCCGATCGACGATCTGCGCCGCGCGATCGCCGCGCGCAAAGCCTTCGATCTCACGCCGCTGCCGACGGCCGGCGTACTCGTCGAGGTGCAGCCGCTCGTCGATTCGTTCAACGGACTGCTCGTCCAACTCGATCATGCCGTTCAGAACGAGCGCCGCTTCATCGCCGACGCCGCGCACGAGCTGCGCACGCCGCTGGCCGTGCTCGCCGCGCAGGCGCAGGTCGTGCTGCACGCCGGCGATCCCGAAGAAAGAAATCTCGCCGTGCGTCGCCTCGCCGCCGGCGTCGAACGCAGCGCGCGGCTATCCGAGCAGCTGCTCGACCTGGCGCGCCTGGACGCAGCGAAGTACGCGCCGGAGCAGACCGAACTGGATCTGTCCGAACTCGTCGTCCTCGTCGTGCGCGATTTCGAAAATTTCGCCCGGCAGAGGCGCCAGTCGATCACGTTGGAAATCGAACTGACTTTGGTCCGCGCCAACGTTGACGAGATCGGCATCCTCCTGCGCAACCTGCTCGACAATGCGCTGCGCTACGGCGGCGAAGGCGGACGCGTCGCCGTGTCGTGCAAGCACGCGCTGCGCAATGGCATGATCGGTGCGAAACTTTCGATCAGCGACGACGGCCCCGGCGTGCCGGCCGCCGAGCGCGCGCGCATCTTCGACCGCTTCCACCGCGTCGCCGGCAACGGCGCGAGCGGCAGCGGTATCGGCCTGTCGCTCGTGGCGCGCATCGCCGCCACGCACGGCGCCGTGATCGAAATCGGCCGCGGTCTCGGCGAACGCGGTTTAGGCGTCAACATTTGGTTTCCGTGAAATCGCACGGCCGCCGACGTTTCGCCGCAGGCGAATAGGCGCTACCCTCGGGCCGTCGAATCGTTCGCGTCCGCCCATGTCCAACCGTCTCGCCGCCGAAACCAGCCCGTATCTGCGCCAACACGCGCACAACCCGGTCGACTGGTGGCCGTGGAACACCGACGCGCTCGCCGCGGCGCGCGCGCAGGACAAACCGATCCTGCTGTCGATCGGCTACAGCGCCTGCCACTGGTGCCACGTCATGGCGCACGAGAGCTTCGAAGACGAAGCAACCGCGCGCGTGATGAACGAAAAGTTCCTTTGTATAAAAGTGGACCGCGAGGAGCGGCCCGACCTCGACAAAATCTACCAGCTCGCGCACCAAGCACTGACCCGCCGCGGCGGCGGCTGGCCGCTGACGATGTTCCTCGCCCCCGACGATCTCGCGCCGTTCTATGCCGGCACGTATTTCCCGAAGGAAGCGCGCTACGGCATGCCTCCCTTCACTTACGTGCTCGAACAGGTGCGCGACTTCTGGGACACGCGACGCAGCGACGTGCGCGCGCAAAACGCGGCATTGCGCGAATTCCTCGACGGATACGACGCTGGCGAAGCGCATGCCGGCGCACTGGACGACACGCCGATCCGCGCCGCACTCGCGCCGATCGAACGCCATTTCGACCCGGAGTACGGCGGCCACGTCGGCGCGCCGAAATTTCCTCACTGCCCCGAATTGGAACTATTGCTCGATCTCGAGCCCTTCTCCCGCTGGCGTAAGAGGGGTTGGGGTGAGGGTGGTGCTGCACACAGCGAAAGTATGGTCGCGCTCACATTGAAGCGCATGGCCGAAGGCGGCATCCACGACCAGATCGGCGGCGGCTTCTGCCGCTACAGCGTCGACGAGCGTTGGGAGATTCCGCATTTCGAGAAGATGCTCTACGACAATGCGCAGTTGTTGCCGCTGTACGCGCAAGCCGCACGCATCGGCGGCAGCGATCTTTTCTCCGACGCCGCGCAGCGGTTGGTCGCATGGCTGACGCGCGAAATGACCGCGCCGCACGGCGGCTTCTATGCCGCGCTTGACGCGGATTCCGAGGGTGAGGAAGGCAAATTCTATGTCTGGTCACGCGACGAGGTTCGCGCCGCGTTGAACGACGAGGAATTCGCGGTGACCGAACCGTATTACGGCTTCGACCGCACAGCGAATTTCGAGCACGTGGCGTGGAATCCCGTCATCGCACGCTCGCTCGACAGCATTGCTCCAACGTTGAACCTCCCGCTCGACGACGCGGAAAACCTGCTGTTCTATGCACGCAAGAAGCTGTTTGCCAAACGCGCGGAACGCGTGCGTCCGGGCCTCGACGACAAGATCCTGACGTCGTGGAATGCCTTGATGATCTCCGGGCTGGCGCGCAGTGCGCGTGCAATGGACGCGAGCGCCTTTACCGCTTTAGCCGAGAACGCCATCGAGTCGCTGCATCGCACTGTCTGGCGCGACGGCCGCCTCTACGCGAGTTTCGACGGCCGCGAAGCGCGTTTTCCCGCCTATCTCGACGACCACGCATTTCTGCTCGACGCGCTGACGGAGTTTCTTCAGGCCGATTGGAACAACCGTTATCTGGACTGGGCCAGGGAATTGGCCAACATCCTGCTCGATCGATTCGAAGACCGCGAACACGGCGGCTTCTACTTCACCGCACACAACCACGAAACCTTGATTCAGCGGCCGAAGCCGTTCGCCGACGAAGCCTTGCCCTCCGGCAACGGCGTCGCCGCGCGCGCGCTGCTGCGCCTGGGTCATCTGCTCGGCGAGACGCGCTGGCTCGACGCCGCGGAGCGCACGCTGCGCTCAGCCTGGTCGACGATGCAGCAAATGCCGCAGGCGTGCGCAACGCTGCAGCGTGCGCTCTTGGACAGCCTCGAACCGCGCACCCTCGTCGTTATTCGTTTCGACACGGTTGCAGAAGAAGAAACCTGGCGCAAGGCGCTGCGCGCTTGCGGC
>DAIMZS010000137.1:0-8406 GCA_036733825.1 Rudaea sp. | reverse complement strand
ATCAGCTGCACGATCACGTTGATCGAGCGGTCGACGAGATCGCGCGCCACATGCGTGTAGTTCATGCTCGCGTAATCGCGCTGCGCCGATTCGACGCCGAGCAGCGCGCCCGACTGCAGATAGAACTCGTGCACGCGCACGTTCTCCGGCAGCGTGCCGGCCTTCTGCGCGGCGACATAGGCCAGGTCCGGATAGTCCGCACCGAAGTGGCGAGCGAGAAACGGTTCGACGAAACGCCGCTCCAGGTCGGATTTCGCGTGCGGCCGCGCGAGCGACAGAGCGGTGAACAGGTCCAGGCGCAGCGAGGCATCGTCGGCGACGCGCCGATAAAGCGCATTGAGCAGCACGTTCGGCTTGCCCAGCCCAAGCGGCGCGGCGATGCGCAGCGCCGCGCCCGCGCGTTCGACGACGCGCGCGACGCAGGCATCCACCGAGGTGAGCATTTCCGGGGTTCCGTTCACGCCAATCTCCCTGCAACCGATTTGCCATGATCGCAAATCGCCGGCACGCGAGCTACGCTGCGCGTCTGTCGATTTCGGGCCGGGTCGTTCGTCGTTGATACGAAACCCCTCCTTTCTTGCGAGAATCCTCATGTCCAAGCTGCGTGTACAAAGTTTCTCCATCTCTCTCGACGGCTACAGTGCCGGGCCGGATCAAAGCCTGGACCATCCGCTCGGCGTGCGCGGGCCGGAGCTGATGGAATGGTTCTTCAACACGCGCACCTGGCGCGCGATGCACGGCATGGAAGGCGGCGAAACCGGCGTCGACGACGGCTTCGCCGAGCGCGGCATGAGCGGCCACGGCGCCTGGATCCTCGGCCGCAACATGTTCGGGCCGGTGCGCGGGCCGTGGCCCGATGATCAGTGGAAAGGCTGGTGGGGCGAAGAGCCGCCGTATCACGTGCCCGTTTTCGTTCTCACCCATCATGCGCGTGCGCCGCTCGAAATGAAGGGCGGCACGGTGTTCCATTTCGTCACCGACGGCATCGAGTCCGCACTCGAGCAGGCGCGCGCAGCGGCCGGCGACCGCGATATCCGTGTCGGCGGCGGCGTGGCCACCGTGCGCGAGTACCTGCGTGCGCGGCTGATCGACGAGGTGCACCTGGCCGTGCGCCCGCTCCTGCTCGGCCGCGGCGAGAATCTGTTCGCCGGCCTGGACCTCGATGCGCTCGGCTACGAATGCACGAAGAGCGTCGCCGGCGAGCGCGCCACGCACATGTTCCTGCGCCGGCGCGGCTGACGTATCTTTGCCGTCCACGCCCCGCGCACGAGAGTGAAATGCTGATCCACGGCAACTGCCACTGCGGCAACATCGCCTTCGTCCTGCATTGGCAGCCCGCGCCCGAGCGGATTCCGGCGCGCGCCTGCAGTTGCTCGTTCTGCACCCGTCACGGCGGCGTATGGACCTCGCTGCCGCACGGACGGCTCGAGGTGACGGTCAAAGAACCCGCGCTCGTGTCGCGTTATGCGTTCGGCACCGAAACCGCCGATTTTCACGTGTGTTCGCGCTGCGGCGTGGTGCCCGTGGTCACTCATCGGATCGACGGGCGTTTGTATGCCGTGGTCAACGTCAACACTTTCGACGATGCGGCGGCGGCCCTGATCGAGCGCACGCCGGTCGTTTTCGCGGACGAGGACGCCGCCGCGCGCATTGCCCGGCATCAGCGCAATTGGATCGCCGACGTGCGCTTTGCCGACGGCGACGGCTGAATTGGCGCGGCATCCTCCTATTTCGCGGCGACGATGATCTCGGCCGCCGCGGCAACGAGCTCGCTGCCCGATTCGGGATGCAGCACGGTGGGCGCGGCGCCGAGCGCACGCCGCGCCATTTCGATGTCGTGGGCCAGATTCGTGCCCCCGCGTCCGGTGTCGTCGAGCAGCGTCAGCGCCTCCTCGAGCCACAGCAATTGTCCGGCGCGCGAATCCGCGGCCGCATTGCCGGCGGCCAGCCGCGCGCGCAGCCACAGCGCCGCCGGCAGCTCGCGCGAGCGTTGCCGCCGCTGCTCCTCGATCAGGCGGTCGAGCGTGGCGATCGCCGCGGTATCGCCGCCGCGCGCCGCGGTGTAGGCGATGCCGGAGGCGCAAGCGGCGCGCTGATAATGCCAGCGGTCGGGCGTATCGTTCATGACATCCATGCACGCGGAGAATTGCGCCGACGCGTCGGCCTGCCGCGCGAGCGTGAGCAGATACATGCCGTAGTCGTAGTGAATGCTGGCCAGTTGGTGCGCATGCGGCTGGAACACCTCGCGCGCGACATCGAGCGCCATGAGGAAATTCGCGTTCGCCGCCTCCTCGTGGCCGAGCTCGCCGGCGACGACCGCGTTGTCCCACAATGTTTCGGCGACGGTGTGATGGCGCATGCCGAATTCGCGCTGGCGCAGGCGCAAGGACGCGCGCGCGATCCGTTCCGCGTCGGCGTAGTTGCCGAAATCGATGAGGATGCCGGTGATCGTCTGCAGATCGGTGACGAATCCCGGATGCTCGGGCGGCAGGCCGAAACCGCGGTCGAGCGGGAGCACCTGACCCATCAGCTTCGCCGCGACGCGCGGCGCGCTCGCGTCGAGTTCGATCACCGCGCGGCGCCAAAGCGCGTGCGAATAGCGGTAGTTTTCGGTGCCCGCCGCCGCGCGCACGTCTTCGGCGTAGAGTTGGGCGCTCGCGCGCGCCGATTCCATGTCGCCGAGAAGATCGGCCACGGTGGCCTTGCCGTCGAGCGTGGACCAGCGCGTATCCTGCAGTTCCTTCGCCGGGCGTTCGCCGATCAGTTCGAGCAGGCGGTCGATGCGCGGCATCAGGCCCTCGATGTTGCCCTGCACCCATTCGTTGGCGATGTCGCCGCCTTCCACGCGCAGCACCTGCGGCGAGGTTTCGCCGTAGAGCCGGCGGTACAAGGCCGCCGCCTTGCCGAAGTTGTCGCGCGCCTCGGTATAGCGGCCGAGTGAATGGAAGATGCCCGCGAACGTCGCGTAAGTTTCTGCGCGCGTGTCGTCGTCGACCACCGAATGATCGTCGAGACCGCGCGCGGCTTTCTCCAGCATCGATACCGCATCGGTGGCCTGCGCGCCGCCGCTCGCGTACGGCTCGGCGCTGCGGAACGCATCGAGCAGGAATTCCTTGATCGTATTGCTGCGCGCCACTTCCGCCTTCAGCCGCTGCGCCTGGACCAGAAGCACGCCGGTCGCCGCGACCAGAACGAGCAGCAGCGCCGTGCCGAAGCCGACGCCGATCGCATGCCGCGCGGCGAACAGGCGCAGACGGTACAGCGCGCTGTCGGCGCGTGCACGGATCGGTTTGCGGTTGAGATAGCGGCGCACGTCGTCGGCAAACGCCTGCGCCGAGGCATAGCGCTCGTCCGGATTTTTTTTCAGGGCCGTGGCGAGAATCGTATCGAGATCGCCGCGCAAAATACGCTTGAACTGCGAGGGCGTGGCGCCGCGCAGCTGCGCAAGACGCTCCACCTCCTGCGGTCTCTCGTCGAGCGCGCGCGCCAGACGCCGCGAGGCGCCGGAAATCACCGCGCGCGCGAGCTGGCGCGGCGAGGATTCCTCGTGGCCGTACGGCCGCCGTCCCGCCAGCAGCAGATACAGCACCACGCCGAGCGAATACACGTCGGTCGCGACCGTCGACGGTTGTTCCTCGAACTGTTCCGGCGCGGCGTATTCGGGGGTGAACGGCACGCCGCCGTGGCGCGTCAGTTCGGCCGCTTCGTCGCCGGCCGCAGCGAATTCATCGGCAAGCAGCTTGGCGACGCCGAAATCGAGCAGCTTCACCTCGCCGTCGGCCTGCACGAGGATATTCGACGGTTTCAGATCGCGGTGCACGACGAGGTTGGCGTGCGCGTACGCCACGGCCTCACAGACTTGCAGGAACAGGCACAGGCGCGCGTCGATCGTGGCGAAATGCCGATCGCACCAGTGATCGATGCGTTCGCCGTCGACGTATTCGAGCACGAGATAGCGCAGCGAATGTCCGGACAGCTCGCCTTGACCGGCGTCGAGCAGGCGCGCGATATGCGCGTGCTGCAGGCGCGCGAGCACGCGCCCTTCGCGGGCGAAGCGCTTCTGCGTGCGCGCGTCCTGCACGCCGCTGCGCAGCAGCTTGAGCGCAGCGACGGCGTCGTGCGCGCCGTCGCAGCGCTGCGCCAGCCAGACCTGGCCGGAACCGCCGGCGCCGAGCAGGCGCTGCAACCGCCAGACTCCGATGCGCTCGCCGGCGAGGTCGGGCAGCTCCGGCTCGTCTCGCTCGCCCAGCGCGGCCGCGTCGAAGCACGCGCCGATGCCGAGAAAGTGCGACTGCTCCGCGGCGCTGTCGGCGGCGATCAGTGTCAACAGCTGCGCGTGCAGAACCGGATCGTCGGCGCGGACCGCGGCGAGCAGCGCATCGCGCTGCGCGGCATCGGCTTCCATCCAGCGGTCGAACAGCGGCAAGGCGGTGCGCCAGGTCGCCATGTCCTTCCGTGCGTCGATGTCGTGCTCCCTCATGCCCCAGCCCCGTTGCGGTTCACGGCCGAATCACCCCTACAGACGTAGAGCGGTGGCGGCGCTGCTCACGGGCGCGGGAAAACCCCGCTGCCGTGTTCAGTTCAACTGCTGATAGAGAAAGGCGCGCGCCTTGCGCCAGTCGCGCCTCACCGTCGCCGGCGAGATGCCGAGCACGCTGGCGATGTCCTCGTCGGTCATGCCGCCGAAATAGCGCATCTCGACCACGCGGCAGGCGCGCTCGTCGATGCCTTCGAGCACGCCAAGTGCATTCTCGATATCGCTGATCTGGCTTTCGGCGAAGATCAGATCGGCAAGATCGGTGTTCAGCGTGATGTTGGCGACGGCGCCGCCGCGTTTCTGCGCACCGCGTTCGCGCACGTAGTCGACGATCACGCTGCGCATCACTTTCGAAGCGTAGGCGAAGAACACGCGCTGGTTCGCGTCCGGCAACACGGTGCGTTCGGTCAGACGCAGATAAGCCTCGTGCAGCAATGCCGTCGCGTCGAGCGAAAGAGTGCCGGAGCGCGCGAGATGGCTATGCGCCAGCCCCATCAGCTCCGGATACAGCAGGCGATACAAAGGCACGCGCGCGGCTTCGTCGCCGGCGCTGGCGCGTCGCAGAAGTTGAGTCACTTCGCTCATTCGTTACCGTCCAGGACAGCGGCATATCCCCCCCAAGACGACCCCCGCGACACGATCGCATATTTTTCGTCCGGCGTCTGCGTTTTCCGCGCGCGAAAACCGCCGCCGGGGCGGCGATCCGGCGGCAAGGATATCCTGCGATGCGATTATTTTGCCGATTCGAAGCCGAGCGCCGCCGAGTTGATGCAGTAGCGCAAACCGGTCGGGCGCGGGCCGTCGGGGAAGACGTGCCCCAGATGCGATTCGCAGCGCGCGCACTTCACTTCGACACGGCGCATGCCGTGGGTCAGATCTTCCTGCTCGCTGACCGCATCCGCGGCGATCGGCTGCCAGTAGCTCGGCCAGCCGCTGCCGGATTCGTACTTCGTCTGCGAGGAAAACAGCTCGGCGCCGCAGGCCGCGCACAGATACGTGCCGGTTTCGTGGTGATCGTAGTACTTGCCCGTGAACGGCCGCTCGGTGGCCGAGCAGCGGCAGATGGCGTACTGCTCGGGGGTCAGTTCCTCGCGCCACTGCGCGTCGGTCTTTTCGATCTTGTCGGTCATCGTTTTCTCCTGATTTTGATGCTCGTGCTAGTAGACGAAATATAAGGCCGGACCTTACACCGGCAAGGCCGCCGAATTGCCGCAAAAATGAACGAAACCCATGCGCGCGGATTGCCCGTGCCCCCCGTTTCGGGCAAGCTTGCCGCCCTTACGTTCGCTTGCGACGCCTTCCGTGCAGACATCCCTGCTCCTCGACCGCCGCCTCGACTTCCGGCTCCAGCATCTTTCATTGCGCCTCCTGCCGCTGCTGCTGATGGTTGCCTTGGCGGAGCCGGTATCGGCGCAGACGGCGGTGATCGCGCCGTCGACGACGCAGTCCTCCTGCCCGGCCGGGGTCATGCACTGCATCGTGCAGAAGAACGATTTCGGCAAGTGCAAGCGCAACGACCTGCTCGACTTCTTCACCCCGGGCCTGCCGCCCGCCGGCGACCGCTCGAAGGCGCAGTCGCTCGCCGACGCCAACAAGGTGACCTGGATCGACAAGACCCATGCGCAGCTCGAGGACGACGTGCGCCTGCAGCGGCTCGACGCGCTGCTGAAAACGGATTTCCTCATCTACGACAGCGAGACGACCGACTACACCGCCAACGGCCACGTCCGCTACCAGGATGCCGGCATGCTGATGTCGGCGGACAAAGCGCGCGGCACGACGACGCCGAACGTGACCTACCTCGACAACGTGCGCTACCAGATGCTCGACCAGCGCGGCAACGGCGTCGCCGCGACGGTCAACCAGACCGACCCGGATCATTCCAAGATGATCGCGGGCACGTATTCGACCTGCGACCCCAGCGAACGCCAGTGGGAAATGCGTTCGAACACGCTGGAGATCGACAAGGTCAAGAACGAAGGCTACGGCCACGGCGTGACCTTGGCTTACCAGGACGTGCCATTCTTCTGGTTTCCCTACCTGTCTTTCCCGCTCGACGACGAGCGCCATTCCGGATTCCTGATGCCGGCCATCGGCTACAGCAGCCGGCGCGGCTTCAAGCTCGGCATTCCGTATTACCTCGACCTCGCGCCGAACTACGACCTCACCCTGCGGCCGATCGAATACACCAAACGCGGGCCGATGCTCGACACCGAGTTCCGCTACCTGTCCGAGTGGGACCGCTTGATGGTCAACGTCGGCTACCTGCCGCACGACGACGAGACCGGCCAATCCAACCGCGGCTATCTGCGCCTGCAGAACTGGACCACGTTCAACGCGAACTGGGGCGCGACGGTCGACGTGCACCGCGTGTCCGACGACACGTATCTGCGCGACTTCGGCGACAGCTTCCAGAGCACGGCGATCAGCCTGTTGCCGTCGAGCGCCTACGTCAACGGCCACGGCTCGTGGTGGACGATGGCGATCGGCGGCGACGACTGGCAGATCAGCGATCCGAGCATCGAGTCGTTCTGCGCGAGCGGCGGTCCGCTCAAGGGCTGCACCGATCCGATCGTGTACAAACCCTACACGCGCCTGCCGCGCGTGGTGTTCAATGCGGCGCAGACCATCGGCGGTTTCGAGTTCGGCCTGGATTCGGAATACGTCAACTTCCAGCGCGGCTACTCGATCACCGGGCAGCGCCTGGACCTGTATCCGCACGTGTCGTTTCCGATCGAAACGCTGGCCTGGTTCTTCCGTCCGACCGTCGGCTACCGCGTGACGAAGTACGACCTGTCGGACATGCAGTTCGCAACGCCGACCAACCCGCTGCTGACCAGCACCTCGCCGAGCCGCAGCCTGCCGATCGCGAGCATCGACTCGGGCCTGTTCTTCGAGCGCGACACCAAGCTGTTCGGCACCTCGTTCATCCAGACGCTCGAACCGCGCCTGTTCTATCTGTACGTGCCGTACCGCAATCAGGACCAGCTGCCGAACTTCGACACCTCGCTGCCGAGCATGGACTTCCCGAGCCTGTTCCGCACCAATGCCTACACCGGCAGCGACCGCCAGTCGGACGCGAACCAGGCGACCGTCGCGCTGACCTCGCGCCTGATCGATTCCGAAAGCGGCGACCAGTTCCTCAGCGGGAGCATCGGCCAGATCCGCTACTTCAAGACGCCGCGGGTGACGCTGCCGAACTATATGCCGCTCGCCTACACCGGCAAGGACATCTTCACCGAAGTGCAGCTGCACGTGAACAAGAACTGGAGCGTGACCTGGGACCAGCAATGGAATCCCGATCCGGTGCAGCAGGTCACCCAGAACGGCGCGACCGTCTGGGCGCCGTGGAACCACCATACCGATCTGTCCTCGGTGGCCATCCAGCATCGTTTCGGCACCGACGGCGTGGTCAACTTCGCCTACCGTTTCCGCCGCGGCTATCTGGAGCAGTACGACGCCACCGCGCTGATCCCGCTCAACCAGCGCTGGAGCATCGTCGGCCGCTACTACTACTCGCTCATGGACAAGCAGATGCTCGAGTCCTTCGCCGGCGTGCAGTACGACAGCTGCTGCGTGGCCGCGCGCCTGGTCGCGCGGCGCTGGCTGACGAACGTGAGCAACACGCTCAACGGCGGCGTCTACATTCCGACCAACGTCAAACCGGAAAGTACCGTCTTCTTCGAAATCGAGTTCAAGGGCATCGGTTCGAGCGGCGAGCGGACGCAGAACTTCCTGCGTCATGCTATCCTTGGCTATCAATAAGTTACCCGCTGCGCTCCGCCGGTTTTGCCGTGCCGAGCGCTTGCGCGGATTCCATTCAGGATGCCCGCGCTATCTTCCCGTTTCCCGTGCGGGCGCCATGGCGC
>DAIMZS010000136.1:4193-8428 GCA_036733825.1 Rudaea sp. | reverse complement strand
GCGCCCGGATTTTCCTTCAAGTACTGCCGTGCGTTGTCCTTGCCCTGGCCGATGCGCTCGCCGCCGTAGCTGTACCAGGCGCCGGATTTCTCGACGATCTTGTTGTCCGAACCCATGTCGATCAGCTCGCCCTCGCGGCTGATGCCTTCGCCGTACAGAATTTCGGTAACGACCTGCTTGAACGGCGGCGCGAGCTTGTTCTTGACCACCTTGATCTTGGTCTGGTTGCCGACGATCTCATCGCCCTTCTTCACCGAACCGATGCGGCGGATGTCCAGGCGCACCGATGCGTAGAACTTGAGCGCGTTGCCGCCCGTGGTCGTTTCCGGACTCTGGCCCGGCATCATCACGCCGATCTTCATGCGCAGCTGGTTGATGAAAATGACCAGCGTGTTCGAACGCTTGATGTTCGCAGTCAGCTTGCGCAGCGCCTGCGACATCAGGCGCGCCTGCAGACCGGGCAACTGGTCGCCCATTTCGCCTTCGATTTCTGCACGCGGTGTCAGCGCAGCGACCGAGTCGACGACGATCACGTCGACCGCGCTCGAACGCACGAGCATGTCGGCGATTTCCAGCGCCTGCTCGCCTGTGTCGGGCTGCGACAAGAGCAGATCTTCCACCTTGACGCCGAGCTTCTCCGCATAAATCGGATCGAGCGCGTGCTCCGCATCGATGAACGCGCAGGTGCCGCCGAGCTTCTGCGCCTGGGCGACGACCTGCAGGGTCAGCGTGGTTTTGCCCGAGGATTCCGGTCCGTAGATTTCGACGACACGGCCGCGCGGCAGGCCGCCGATGCCGAGCGCGAGATCGAGCATGAGCGATCCGGTCGGGATCGCCTCGACCGCGTCGACCGTGCGGTCGCCCATGCGCATCACGGCGCCCTTGCCGAACTGTTTTTCGATCTGGCCGAGTGCGGCGGATAGCGCCTTGCGCTTGTTGTCGTCCATTGCGGATTACCTCGAAGTCAAAGTTGAACGGGATCGTGCGTTGCGACGATCTCACCGATTGCGACGGTGCGAATTATCCCACAGCCGCTCGAACCTGGCATGGGCAATTGCCGCGTCAGCGTGTAAGAATTTTCTGCACGCCGCGCAGCGCCGCGGCGACGCTGTGCCGGCGCACCGCATCGCGGTCGCCGTCGAAGCGAAACTTCTCAGCCTCGACGGCAGCATCGCCGTGCTGCCAGCCGATCCAGACCGTGCCGACCGGCTTGTCCGCCGAGCCGCCGGTCGGTCCGGCCACGCCGGTGACGGCAACGGCGACGGTCGTGGCGAATCGGCGACGCGCGCCCGCGGCCATTTCGATCACGGTTTCCCGGCTCACCGCGCCGTAGCGCTCCAGCGTCGCCGCTTCGACCCCGAGCAGCTTCTGCTTCAGCGCGTTGCTGTAGGTCACCGCTCCGCCTTCGAACCAGACCGACGATCCCGCAATGTCGGTGAGGAGTTTCGCGATCCAGCCGCCCGTGCACGACTCCGCGGTGGCCAGCGTCAGGCCGCGCTGGAGCAGGATAGTCGCGACCGCTTGCGCGAGTTTGCCGAGTTCCTGGTCGTTGGCCGGATCGGACGAAGGCATCGGGGAACTCCATTACACTATTCGGACTTTCGGGGAGCACGGTCTCCTCGTGCATGAAGCATAAACCATAAGGCCACGATGACCCGCGACGACCTCGCCCAGCACACCCCGTTGATGCGCCAATACTTCGCCGCGAAGGCGGACTATCCGGACACCCTGGTGTTCTTCCGCATGGGCGATTTCTACGAGCTGTTCTACGACGACGCGCGCAAAGCCGCGCGTCTGCTCGACATCACGTTGACTCAGCGCGGCGCGTCGGCCGGCGCACCGATTCCGATGGCGGGCGTGCCGTTCCATGCGGTCGAAGGGTATCTGGCGAAGCTGATCAAGCTCGGCGAGTCGGTGGCGATCTGCGAGCAGATCGGCGATCCGGCCGCGGCGAAGGGATTGGTCGAACGCAAGGTCGTGCGCGTGGTCACGCCGGGCACGGTGACCGACGAGGCGCTGCTCGAAGAACGCCGCGACAATCTGCTGCTCGCGATCGCGGCCGGCAAGACGACGTACGGATTGGCCTGGGTCGATCTCGCCGGCGGACGATTCCTGCTCAGTGAAGCGGCCGATGCCGAACAACTCGCCTCCGAACTCGCGCGTCTCGCGCCTGCGGAAACGCTGGTCGGCGAAGACGTGGCCTGGCCGAACTTCGTCTCCGCCCTGCCCGGTTTGCGCAAGCGCGCGCCGTGGCATTTCGATACCGAGACCGCGCAGCGCCAACTCAACAAGTTCTTCGGCACGCGCGATCTGTCGGGTTTCGGCGTCGACAACCTGCCGCTCGCGATCGCCGCGGCCGGTGCATTGCTCGGCTATGTCAGCGAAACGCAGAAGTCCGCGCTGCCGCATCTGTCGGGGCTGGCATCCGAAAGCCCGGACGAAACCATCGCACTCGACGCGGCGACGCGGCGCAATCTCGAACTCGACATGCATCCGAGCGGCCGCCACGAGCACACCCTGCTCGGCGTGCTCGACGCGACGATCACGCCGATGGGTGCGCGCACGCTGCGCCGCTGGCTGCATCGGCCGCTGCGCGACCGCGAGACGTTGCGCCGACGTTATCAAGCGATCGACAGCCTGATCGAGCAGCGCCGCGTCGACGGCCTGCGCGAGGTGCTGCGCGGCATCGGTGATCTCGAACGCATTCTCGCGCGCGTGGCGTTGCGCTCGGCGCGGCCGCGCGATTTGTCGACCTTACGCGACGGCCTGCTCGCCACACCCGAACTACGCCATGCATTGAAAGATTGCGACAGCCCGCTGCTCGCCTCCTTGCTCACTCAACTTGGCGAACACGCCGACACCGCGCAGCATCTCGCCCGCGCCGTGCTCGAACAACCGCCCGCCCTGCTACGCGACGGCGGCGTGATCGCGCCCGGCTACGACGCCGAACTCGACGAGCTGCGTACGCTGTCGACCAACGCGAACCAGTTCCTCATCGATCTGGAAGAACGCGAGAAAGCCGCCACGGGCATCCCCACGCTCAAGGTCGGCTACAACAGCGTGCACGGCTACTACATCGAAATCAGCAAAGGCCAGGCCGACAAGGCGCCAACGCACTACACGCGCCGGCAGACGCTGAAAGGCGCCGAACGCTACATCACCGAAGAGTTGAAATCGTTCGAGGACAAGGTGCTGTCCGCGCGCGAACGTTCGTTGATGCGCGAGCGCGCGCTGTACGAAGCGCTGCTCGATTTTCTCATCGAGCGCCTCGCCGCGCTCAAACAGGCTGCCGCTGCGATCGCCGAACTCGACGTGCTCGCCGCGCTCGCCGACCGTGCCGACGCGCTGAACTGGCGCGCGCCGCGGCTCATGGACGCGGAAGGGATACACATCGAACGCGGCCGTCATCCGGTCGTCGAACAGGTGCGCAGCGATCCGTTCGAACCGAACGATCTCGTGTTCGACGACCACCGCCGCATGCTGATCATCACCGGCCCGAACATGGGCGGTAAGTCGACCTACATGCGCCAGAACGCGCTGATCGTGCTGCTCGCGCATATCGGCAGCTTCGTCCCCGCGGACGCTGCAGAAATGGGACCGATCGACCGCATCTTCACGCGCATCGGCGCGGGCGATGATCTGTCGCGCGGCCAATCGACCTTCATGGTCGAGATGAGCGAGACGGCGAATATCCTGCACAACGCGACGCGGCACAGCCTCGTGCTGATGGACGAAGTCGGCCGCGGCACCTCGACCTACGACGGTCTCGCCCTCGCCCAGGCCTGCGCCGTGCAACTGGCGACGAAGAACCATGCCTTCACTCTGTTCGCGACGCATTACTTCGAGCTGACCGAACTGGCCGCGCAGTATCCGGGCATCGCCAACGTGCACCTCGACGCGGTCGAGTACGACGACCAGCTCGTGTTCATGCACGCGGTCAAGGAGGGCCCGGCGAGCCGCAGTTTCGGTCTGCACGTCGCGGCGCTGGCCGGCGTGCCGAAGGCGGTGATCGCGGACGCGCGCAAGCACCTCGCCGCGCTCGAGCGTTTCGATTTAAATCAGGGCGCGCAGCACGCGGCGGCGAAGCGCCCGGCCGAAAAAGATTCCTCGCCGCAGCTCGGCCTGTTCGAACTCCACAAGCCGAGCGCGGTCGAAGACGCGCTGCGCGAGGTCGACGTCGACGCGCTGACGCCGCGCGCGGCGTTGGATTTGATTTACCAGTTGAAGCAGTTGCT
>DAIMZS010000136.1:0-4093 GCA_036733825.1 Rudaea sp. | reverse complement strand
AGTCCCTTTAGAATCTTGCCCGTTCTCCGTTGGATACCACCCATGCGCCGTTTTCTGGTTTTCATCCTGCTCCTGATCGTCGCCGGCGCCGCTGCGCTCTATTTCTGCCCGGCCAGCATCGGTTACCGCTACCTGATGAAACCGTCGAAGACGGTGGCGTTGTCCGATCTCAGCGGCACGATCTGGAACGGCCACGCCGGCAGCATTGCCGTGCATGACCGCCCGCTCGGCCAGCTCGACTGGCAGCTGCATCTCATGCCGCTGTTCCAGGGCCAGCGCGTCGCCGACTTCGCCATCTCCGGCGGTGCGCTCAAAATCCAAGGCACGCTGACCCGCTCGCCGGCCGGCAACGTATTCGACAATCTGAGCTTTCATCTGCCCGCCAGCGCCGCCGCCGAGATGCTGAAAATTTCCGCGAAGGCCGACGGCGACATCGAAGGTACGGCGGCCAGCCTCACTCTGCTCGACGGCTGGCCGACGCAGCTGCGCGACGGCAAGGCGCACTGGAGCCGCGCCTCGCTGGCCGCGACCGACCTCGGCACCATCGACGCCGCGTTCAACACGGCGGCCGACGGCAATGTCGTCGGCACGATCAAGAACAGCGGCGGCGCCGGCCAGTTCAACGGCTCGGTCAAGCTCTCGCCGCAGCGCGATCTCGAACTCAATGATCTCGATTACAAACTGCCCGCGCAGCTCGCCGCCGACATGCTGCATCTGCCGGACGCGACGCTTTCGGGCGAGATCCAAGGCAAGCTCGCGCACTTCCTGCTCAAAGCCGGTGCGACGCCGACCGAGGCGCGCGGCAGCCTGCGCTGGACGAATGCGGCTACCGCGTCCGCCGCGCATGACGTGCTCGGCGACATTGAATCGACCTTCGACACCGCGCCCGACGGCGGCATCGCCGGCACGCTCAAGAACAGCGGCGGTTCCGCGCAATTCAACGGCGCGATCAAGCTGACGCCGCAGCGCGATATCGAGTTCAACGAACTGACCTTCAAGTTGCCGGCGACGCTCGCGGCGACGGTCCTGCGCCTGTCCAACGCCACGGTGGTGGGCGATGTCGAAGGCAAGCTCGCGCATATCGTGCTGCGCGGCGGCTCGGCGCCGGCCGATGCGCGCGGCAATCTGCGCTGGACCAACGCGGCGACGGCGGCCGTGTCGCACGATCTGCTCGGCAACGTCGACGTCACCTTCGATTCGACCGCCAACGGCGACGTCGGCGGCACGCTGAAGAACGACGGCGGCCGCGCGTTGATTTCGTCGAAGTGGAAATTCGGCGCCGACCATGCGCTCAACTTGAGCGAGGCGACGCTGCGCTTCCCGGCGTCACTGCTGTCGCCGCTGATGCGTTTGCCCGGCATCGACGTCGGCGGCGACGTCGATGGCAACTTCGCGCGCCTGACCCTGCGCGACGGCCTGTGGCCGAGCGCGATCGCGGGCAAGCTCGTCTGGCACGGCATCACCGTGACCGGCGCGCGTCAGGCCTCGCTCGGCGACATGGAATGGAATCTCGGCACCGATCCGGACGGCAGCATCATCGGCGTGCTCAACGACCTCGGCGGACCGCTGCAGATCAACGGCACGTTCAAGGCGACGAAGACCACGTACGATGCAGCCGCACAGCTCGCCGCGCGCGGCGGCGACGTCGCCGTCCGCGCCGCACTGCGCAAAATCGGCACGCCGCAGGCGGACGGTTCGACGATCGTGCAGGCCAAAGGCGAGTTCGCGCAGGCGAAGTAGCCTCTTCAATCTCGAAGACCGTTCGAAGCGGCGCTTCGACTTCGGCCCTACGGGCCTACGCTCAGCGCGAATGGTTGAGTCGAAGCGCGACACCTGGCGAAGTTTTCGTTGCGCCGCAGCATTTTTTTGCTATCGTGTGAGCGGGCATCGAATCTGCGAGGTCGGACATGTCGATCCATGTCGCGCTGAACCATGTCACGCACTACCGCTACGACCGGCTCGTGCACCTCGGCCCGCAGATCGTGCGGCTGCGCCCCGCGCCGCACAGCCGCACGCGGATTCTTTCGTACTCGCTCAACGTCGAGCCGGCCGGGCACTTCGTCAACTGGCAGCAGGACCCGCAGTCCAATTACCTCGCCCGCCTCGTCTTCCCCGAGCCGACGCGCGAGTTCCGCGTCGAGGTCGATCTCGTCGCCGAGATGGCCGTGCTCAATCCGTTCGATTTCTTCCTCGAACCCGCGGCGGAAAAATTCCCGCTCGCCTACGACAACACGCTGCGCCGCGAGCTGACCGCGTACACCGTCAAGATTCCGGCGACGGCGCGCGTGCAGGCCTACGTCGACGCCGTGCGCGCCGACTTGTTGAGCCGCGGGCCGCGGCGTACGGCGGATTTTCTCGTCGATCTGAACCAGCGCCTCGCGCGCGCCATCCGCTATCTGATCCGCATGGAGCCGGGCGTGCAGACGCCTGACCGCACGCTCGAACTCGGCAGCGGCTCGTGCCGCGACTCGGGCTGGCTGCTCGTGCAGGTGCTGCGCCATCTCGGCCTCGCCGCGCGCTTCGTTTCCGGTTATCTGATCCAGCTCACCGCCGACCAGAAAGCGATCGACGGGCCGAGCGGCCCCGCCGCCGATTTCACCGACCTGCACGCCTGGTGCGAGGTTTATCTTCCGGGCGCGGGCTGGATCGGGCTCGATCCGACCTCGGGTCTGCTCGCCGGCGAGGGCCACATTCCACTCGCCTGTTCGCCCGAGCCGGGTTCTGCCGCGCCGGTCACGGGGGCGGTCGACGAGTGCGAAGTCGAGTTCTCGCACACGATGAAAGTGGCGCGCATCAGCGAATCACCGCGCGTCACCAAACCGTACACGCCGGAACAATGGAGCGCGATCGAAACGCTCGGCCGCGCCGTCGACGCCGATCTCGCGCGCCTCGACGTGCGCCTGACGATGGGCGGCGAGCCGACGTTCGTCGCCGCGGACGATCCCGACGGCGCCGAGTGGAACACCGCCGCGCTCGGCCCGACCAAGCGTCTGCGCGCGGCCGGCCTCTATCACCGCATGCGCGAGAAATACGCGCCGCAGGGCCTCGTGCATTTCGGCCAGGGCAAGTGGTATCCGGGCGAACAACTGCCGCGCTGGTCGCTCAATTGCTTCTGGCGCCGCGACGGCGAGCCGATCTGGACCGATCCGGCACTGATCGCCGACGAGAAAGTGCCCGGCCGCGCAAGTGCCGAACTCGCGGCCGCGTTTCTCGCCGAAGTCGCCGGACGTCTCGAACTCGACGCCGGCTACATGTTTCCCGCTTACGAAGATTTGTTCTACTACATGTGGCGCGAACGCCGCCTGCCCGACAACGTCGATCCGTTCGACCCGCGCGTCGCCGATCCGCTCGAACGCGAGCGCCTGATGCGCGTGTTCACGCAAGGCCTGTCGCACATCGTCGGCCATGTGTTTCCGCTCGCCAAACCGCTCGGCCGCTGGCAGACCGGCCCGTGGTTTCTGCGCAGCGAACATTGCTATCTGATACCGGGCGATTCCGCGCTCGGCTGGCGCCTGCCGCTCGACTCGCAGCCGTGGGGCAGCGAAAGCGACACTCCGTGGACGCATGCGCTCGATCCCATGCAGGCGGCTGCGCCGCTGCCGCGCGCGGCGGAAATCCGCCGGCAATGGCTCGGTCTGCGCGATGCGGAGGCGATGGACCTCGTCCCAAGCCGTCACTTCCGCGAAAGCGGGAATCCAGTGTCTTTGCTCGCGAGCCTTCCAAGACGAAAGTCGCTGGATTCCCGCTTCCGCGGGAATGACGGGCAAAGAGAAGATGAGCAACCGGTTGCGTTCGAATCCGCCGGCTGGATCACGCGCACCGCGCTGTGCGCGGAGGCAAGAAATGGAAATCTATACCTTTTCATGCCGCCGCTCGCGCGCCTCGAAGATTATCTGGAACTCGTCAGCGCGATCGAGGACACCGCCGCCGCGCTCGGCGCGCCCGTGCTGCTCGAAGGCTACGAACCGCCGCGCGATCCGCGCCTGAATTCATTCCGCGTCACCCCCGATCCGGGCGTGATCGAGGTGAACATTCATCCGTCGGAAAGCTGGGACCAGCTCGTCGACCGCACCACGCATCTGTACGAAGCCGC
>DAIMZS010000135.1:5522-8440 GCA_036733825.1 Rudaea sp. | reverse complement strand
CGGGGCGCCTCACGCTGCTGGAACTGCTGTTGCTGCTGCTGAGCACGCATCTGCATTTCCTGGCGTTGCTGGATCTGCTGTTGCTGCTGCTGGTTGCGCATTTGCATTTCCTGGCGCTCTTGGATCTGCTGCTGTTGTTGCTGCTGGCCACGCATCTGCATTTCCTGCCGCTGCTGGAACTGTTGCTGCTGACGCTCCTTGTAATCGCGCTGCTGGTTTTCCTGGCGCTGCTGTTGCTGCTGCTGTTGTTGCTGGCGCTGCTGCAATTGGATGGCATCCTGCTGGCGGCGCTGCTGCATTTCCTGCTGCGCGCGTTGCTGCTGCTGGACGTCGACCTGCGGCGCGCGCTCGACCGGCGCCGAGCGGTACTGCTGCGGGTTGTCGCGCTGCAGGCGTTCGACCTGGCGGTTGGTGTCGGCGTTGTTTTCGCCGCGGATCACGCGCTGCTGGGTCGAATTGTCGGCCGCGTTCGGATTGACGTAGCGGCTCGACGGCAGCGCGCGCCGTTCGTTGTCGACCTGCGGGCGGCCGTTCGGCGGCACGACTACGTTGCGTCCCTGCACCGGATTGTTCTGCTGCTGCTGTTCGCGCAGCACCTGCGGATTCGCCTGCGGGGTCAGCGCGCGATTGTTGTTGTCGACCGCACGGCGGTTGTCGCGCGCGTTGTTGTCGATCGTGCGGCCGTCAGCCTGCGCCGGGCCGCCGCGCGTCTGGATCGTCGGCGCCACGGTGCGCGCCGGCACGCCGTTTTGGGTGACGACATTGACGTTCGGACGCGTCGCCAGCGCGGCGCGCTGCGCCTGCTGACCGTTGCCGATCACTGTGGGCGTGGCGCGCAGCTGGTTGACCGGCAGCGCGCGGCCGGGGTCACGCTGCAGCAGGTTCTGGCGCTGCGCGAACGAAGCCACCGGCGCCGGCGGCCGCGTCGCGGCGATGATGTTGCGCGCCTGCACGGCTTGCGGCGGGGCGGCCGCGCGGGCGCCGCCGTTGAAGGCGAGACTCTGGCGCGTCGGCGCGATCGCGGCGAAACCGGCGACGCGCGCGTTGGCGAACGTCTCGCGGTTGACCGGGATCACCGAGCCGCGCACCTCGCGCGAGTTGACGAACACATCGCCGCGCACCGCGGTGATCGCATTGGCCACGTTGCGGTTGGCGTAATTGACGCGGCTGTAATCGAAATTACCGCGCTGATAATTGCCGTAGAAATTGTTGATCGTGACGTTGTTGATCCGCGTGTTGTACACGTTGACGTTGGTGAAATAACCGCGGCTCACGCGGTAGCTCGGCACGTAGACGTCGCTCGGGCCGAGCGGGAACCAGCCGACCGGACCGCCGACGCTGAACGACAGGCGCGCACCGCCGGCGCCGACGAAGGCGACCAGCGCCGGCGCGTAGTACGGACGCACGTGCACCGGACCCGGGCACCAGCCCCAGCGGTTGCCGATGTACGCCCAGCGGCCGTAATGGAACGGCGCAAAGCCCCAGGGCGAGGAGTCGACCCAGGTCCAGCCGTAAGCGCCGACCCAGGTCCAGCGGCCGTAGCTGTACGGCGTCCAGCCCGCGTCGACTTGGCTCGGATACCAGACATTGCCGTATTCGGCCGAGTTGTCCCAGCTGCCGTAGGTGTCGAGGTCGTCGTAGCCGATGATGTCCTCGGAGACGTACTGGCGCGAGCGCGAGTTGTCCCAGCGGCCGTCGCGTTCGAAGCAGAAGCGGTCGAAGTCGTCCGCGCCCGGCACCGGGTTGCTGACGTAGTCGCTCAGCTGCGGATTGTTGAAGCGTACCGACTGGCCTTCCTCGATGCGGAAGCGCGCGCCGGCTTCGCCGTAGGCGTCGCCGCCGCCGTGGAACGCGGTGACGATCGTGCCGTTGCCGTCGGGCGCCACGTCGATGCGGTATTCGCCGACGCGGTTGATGACGAAGGCGAGGGTCGGCGTGTCGACCTCGTAGGTCTGGCCGTCGTAGATGCGGCGCACGCGCAGATTGATCGTGCCTTGGGTCAGCTCGATCTGCGCCATGTTGTCGTCGAGATTGAGGAAATTGAAGCTCGACTGCTCGTCGACGCGGACCGCGGACGAGCCGATCTGCAGTTCAGCGCGGCCACCGCGGTCGGTCCAGAGCTTGTCGCCCGAAATCAGCGGGCGGTTGATCTCGGCCTGCACCCAGTCGTTCTCGCCGGCCGGGACAAAGCTGACCGCGCCCTGGATCACGGACAGACGCGCCACGCGCGTCGGCGGATCGACGGCGGCGCCGGAGGCATCGGTGTAACCCGGGTCGTCCTGGGAAGTGTCCGGGGCCGGCTGGGCGAAGCCCGTCCCGGCGAGCAGCAATCCGGCTAGGAGCACGGCGGCAGGCTTGAAAATAGTCATGGCGAACGCTCCTTTGCGTTACGCGAAGAGTTGAACGGGTAAGGTCAAGAAAGCCGGGGCGGGAGACCGCGCGACGGATGCTGGTTGGCTCTGCGCTGATCCCCTTTCCCGCGTTCTGACTTTACGCACATAGTTAAGCGCAATGAAGCTGAATGAGGACTTTCGATTTCGCCCCGCCGCGGGCTTGCGCAACGGTGATTTATCCGGCACTTAGCGACGCGCCGCGTGCTGCACTTTTGCTAACGAAAAGTCAACACGGATCGGCGCAAAGTCACCGTGGCATATGGATATGCGTTCGCACGTATTGCGACGCAACGAACTTCCGTTACCCTGTCCGGCAATCATTCAGATTGGGGGTGTCATGAAGCGCTACGTCTTGGTTTTTGCCGCGTTGGCTGCGTTCGCCGGCGTCGCGCAGGCGGCGGAGCTGCTCAACGTCTCCTACGATCCCACGCGCGAGCTGTACACCCAGATCAACGAAAAATTCATTGCCGACTGGAAGGCCAAGACCGGCGAGACAGTGACGATCAAACAGTCGCATGGCGGCTC
>DAIMZS010000135.1:0-5422 GCA_036733825.1 Rudaea sp. | reverse complement strand
CGCGCAGCCGAAATTCTTCGGCGAGGGCGGCGTGTTCGATCAGATCTACGCGAAGTAGGGCGGCATGACCGCGATCGCGATCCCTTCCGGTATCGGCGTGCCGCTGCGGCGGCGCGTGATGCCCGGTTTCGGCCTGACGCTCGGCTTTACGCTGAGCTATTTGTCGTTGATCGTGCTGATTCCGCTCGCGGCGCTCGCGGTCAATGCGGCGGGCCTCGGCGTCGGCGGACTGTGGAAGGTACTCAGCGGTTCGCAGGTGATCAATGCGCTCAAGCTCAGCTTCGGCGGCGCGCTGATCGCCGCCGCGGTGAACGCCGTGTTCGGCAGCATCATCGCCTGGACCTTCGTTCGCTACGATTTCCCCGGCAAGCGCGCGCTGCAGGCGATGATCGACCTGCCGTTCGCGCTGCCGACCGCCGTCGCCGGCATCGCGCTCACCGCGCTGTATTCGACGCCGCACGGCTGGCTCGGCGTGCCGCTCGAGGCGATCGGCGTGAAGGTGGCCTACACCCAGCTCGGCGTTGTCGTCGCGATGACCTTCATCAGCCTGCCGTTCGTCGTACGCACGCTCGAACCGGTGCTCGAACAGGTCGACCGGCAATACGAGGAAGCCGCCGCGACGCTGGGCGCGACGCGTTGGCAGTCGATCTGGCGCATCGTTTTTCCCGCGCTGCTGCCGGCGCTGCTCACGGGCACGGCGCTCGCGTTCGCGCGCGCGGTCGGCGAATACGGCTCGATCATCTTCATCGCCGGCAATCTGCCCAATCTCACCCAAATCGCGCCGCTGCTGATCGCGATCAACCTCGACCAGCACGAAGTCGGTGCGGCCACGGCGATCGCCGCGGCGATGCTCGCGCTGTCGTTCCTGATCCTGTTCGCGATCAACCTGCTGCAGGCGTGGGCGCGCAGGCGCGGAGGACGGGCATGAGCGCCGCGGCTGCCGCTGTGCGCAGCTATCGCTCGGTCACCGCTGAGCCGGCGGTCGTGCGCTGGCTGCTGATCGGATTCACCTTCGTTTTTCTCGTCGCGTTTCTGCTGTTGCCGCTGATCGTCGTCTTCGCGCAGGCGTTCGCCGGCGGGATCAAGGCGTATTTCGTCTCGCTGGCCGATCCGGATTCGTTGTCGGCGATCTTGCTCACCTTGAAGACCGCGGCGATCGCGGTGCTGCTCAACACGCTGTTCGGCGTCGCCGCGGCCTGGGCGGTGGCGAAGTTCGAATTCCGCGGCAAGGATTTCCTCATCACCCTGATCGACCTGCCGTTCTCGGTGTCGCCGGTCATCTCGGGCATGGTGTTCATCCTCATCTTCGGCGCGCAGACCTGGCTCGGCCGCTGGCTGATCGATCACGACATCCGCATTATCTTCGCCGAGACCGGCCTCGTCCTCGCGACCGTGTTCGTCACCTTCCCGTTCGTCGCGCGCGAGCTGATTCCGCTGATGCAGGCGCAGGGCACCGACGAGGAATACGCCGCGCTGAGCCTCGGCGCAAGCGGCTGGCAGACGTTCTGGTACGTGACCCTGCCGAACATCCGCTGGGGTCTGCTCTACGGTATCCTGCTTTGCAACGCGCGCGCGATGGGCGAATTTGGCGCGGTGTCCGTCGTCTCGGGCAAGATTCGCGGCGCGAGCAACACCATGCCGCTGCACGTCGAAGTGCTGTACCAAGATAACAAAATGGTGGCGGCGTTTGCCGTCGCCTCGCTGCTTGCGCTGCTCGCGCTGCTGACGCTCGGTTTGAAGACGTTCCTCGAATGGCGGCACGGCGACGAGCTCGCTGCGCTGCGAGGTCATCGCTAGTTAAATTTTTAACGCGGATCAGAGCGGATAAGAACGGATCAGAGCTGATAGAGCAAATTCCATTTTTATCCGCTGTTATCGTCTCTTATCCGCTTTGATCCGCGTTAAGCGCTTTTTTGGACTTTCTGTATGCAAATATCGATACGCCAATTGAGCAAGAGTTACGGCAGCGTCGCCGCGCTGAACTCGATCGACCTCGACATCGCTTCGGGCGAACTGCTCGCGCTGCTCGGCCCGTCCGGTTCGGGCAAGACCACGCTGCTGCGTGCGATCGCCGGACTCGAGCCGATCGACGGCGGCCGCATCCAGTTCGGCGACATCGACGCGACCGAGCTGTCGGTGCAGGAACGCCGCGTCGGCTTCGTCTTTCAGCATTACGCGCTGTTCAAGCACATGAGCGTGCTCGACAACATCACCTTCGGCCTGCGCGTGCGCAAGCGCAAGTACCGGCCCGCGCGCGACGAAATCCGCCGCCGCGGCGAAGAATTGCTCAAGCTCGTGCAGCTCGGCGGCCTCGAAGCGCGCTATCCGAACCAGCTCTCCGGCGGCCAACGCCAGCGCGTCGCGCTCGCGCGCGCGCTCGCGATCGAGCCGCGCGTGCTGCTGCTCGATGAGCCGTTCGGCGCGCTCGACGCCAAGGTGCGCAAGGAACTGCGTGTATGGCTGCGCCAGCTGCACGATGAAACCGGCTACACCACGGTCTTCGTCACCCACGATCAGGAAGAGGCGCTCGAACTCGCCGACCGCGTCGTGGTGATGAACGCGGGCTCGGTCGAGCAGGTCGACACGCCCGAGGCGATCGTGCGCCGCCCGGCGACGCGTTTCGTCGCCGAGTTCATCGAACAGGACGCGGCGGGCCATTTCAGCGCGACGCATCCGCACCACACCGTGCATTCCAAAATCGCGCGCTTCGTGCGCGTCGGCTGAGGACGGACGCCGCTGCGGAAACGCTACAATGACGGCGCCCTCCCGCCGTCGCGTCGCCGTCCATGTCGCTTGCCCACCTTCTGCTCGCCCTCGCGGTCATCGTCGTGTGGGGCACGAACTTCGTCATCATCAAGCTCGGCCTCGGCGAACTGCCGCCGCTGCTGTTCGCGACGCTGCGGTTCTTCTTCTCCTGCGTGCCGTGGCTGTTCTTCATCCGCCGGCCGGCTGCGCCCTGGCGATTGCTGATCGCGAACGGCTTCTTCCTCGGCTTCGGCCTGTTCGGCGTGCTGTTCATCGCGATGCGCAGCGAAATCGCTCCGGGTGTCGCCTCGCTCGTCGTGCAGACGCAGGCGTTCTTCACGATCGGTCTGTCGATGTTGCTGCTCGGCGAGCGATTGCGCGCTTTCCAGGCGGTCGGACTGGCGTTGTGCGTGGGCGGGCTGGTTATGTTTTTTCTGCATGTCGATGCAGCGACGACGATGCTTGGCTTGGTGCTGGCGCTGGGCTGCGGATTGTCGTGGGCGATTGCGAACTTGGTCGCGAAACGGGCGGGCAAGATCGATATGCTGGGGTTCATGGTGTGGTCGAGCGTGTTCGCCGTCCCGCCGCTGCTGTTGGCGAGTTTGGTATTCGAAGGCCCGCAGCGCATCGCCGACGGCCTCGCGCACGCGAGCTGGTTCGGCTGGACGGCCTCGATATGGCAGGGCGTCGCCAATACGCTGTTCGGCTATGGCGCTTGGAACTGGCTGCTTGCACGCTATCCCGCGGCGACGATTTCGCCGCTGTCGCTGCTCGTGCCGGTGGTCGGCATGGCGAGTGCCGCGGTGTGGTTCGGCGAACCGATGCCGGCGTGGAAGCTCGAAGCCGGCGGATTGGTGCTGCTGGGCTTGATGACGATCACGCTGTGGCCGCGCCTGCGCGCGGTCGCCGCGGCGAGGTTCTGATTCCGTTCTCGCTGCGCGGCTACGCTCAGTGCGAACGGTTATGAGGGTTACGTGAGCGGAAACGCGCGATCGAGCCAGGCCGGCACCGGCAGATTCTTCGTACGCAGAAATTCCGGATTGAAGATCTTCGCCTGATAGCGCGTGCCCGCGTCGGCGAGCACGGTGACGATCGTGTGCGCCTTGCCGAGCTCACGTGCGAGGCGGATCGCACCGGCGACATTGACGCCGCTCGACCCACCGACGTTGAGGCCTTCCTCCGCCAGCAGCGCATGCACGAGCGGCAGCGATTCGTCGTCGGCGATCGACCAGGCCAGATCGATCGGTGCGTCGCGGAAGTTCGCGGTGACGCGGCTGGAGCCGATGCCTTCGGTGATCGAGTTGCCCTCGGCTTTCAGCTCGCCGGTGTTGACGTAGCTCGCGAGCGCCGAGCCCGCCGGATCGGCCAGGGCGATGGTCGCGCCGCCGGGTTTGTTCGCCTTGAGATAGCGGCCGACGCCGGCGAGCGTGCCGCCCGTGCCGGTCGAGCACACGAAGCCGTCGATGCTTCCCGCGGTTTGGATGAAGATCTCCGGCCCGGTCGTCGCCTCGTGGAAGTCGCGGTTCGCGGTATTGTCGAACTGGTTGGCGAACCAGGCGCTGCCCGGATCGAGGGCGTTGAGTTCTTCGGCCAGGCGCCGGGCGACGTGGGCGTAGTGCCCGGAATTCGCATAGGGCACCGCCGGCACCAGATGCACCTCGGCGCCGGTCACGCGCAGTGCGTCGATTTTTTCCCGGCTCTGCGTGTTCGGCATGGTGATTACGGTGCGATAGCCGCGGCTCGCCCCGAGCAGGGCGAGGCCGATGCCGGTGTTGCCGGCCGTGCCTTCGACGATGGTGCCGCCGGGCCGCAGCGCCCCGGTCGCTTCGGCGTCGAGCAGCAGGCCGAGCGCCGTGCGGTCCTTGATCGAGCCGCCCGGGTTGGCGAATTCGCACTTGGCCAGGATCTCGCAACCGGTCAGCTCCGAGGCGCGGCGCAGGCGGATCAGCGGGGTGCGGCCGACGGCGTCGGCGAGATCTTTGCGAATATCCATGCCAGGCAGCGTAGGCGGAATGGGGGCGATTGCAAAGAGCGTCCCCCGCACATCGCGGCGACCGCGGCCGCCTTGGGGGTTGAGCTCGAGGCGGCGGACCCCATGAAACAGAGGTAAATTACCTGCGGTTATAACGCGGAAAATGGCGGAAATGGCGGCGATTTGGCCATCTAAACGTCTGGACGCCTAAATAACGAATGGTTATGCTGCGAAGCGTCAATCGGGACTCATTCATGAATTTTCCGCACTCCGCTCGCTGTTGTCCTCGCCGATCCACCGCTTCGCGCCCTGCCGGATCCCGACTGCGAATACCCGTGAGTACCCCGTTATGACCCTGACCCAGCTCCGCTATCTCGTCGCCATTTCCGACGCCGGCCTCAACATCACCCAGGCCGCCGACCAGGTCCACGCCACCCAGCCCGGCCTGTCCAAGCAGCTCAAGCAGCTCGAGGACGAACTCGGATTCCAGCTCTTCGCGCGCAAGGGCAAAAGCCTCTCCGCCATTACTCCCGCCGGCCAGCAGGTGATCGACCGCGCGCGCATCATTCTCGCCGAGGCACGCAACATCCGCGCGCTCGCCGCCAATCTGCGCGGCGACGACAAGGGAGAGCTGACGATCGCGACCACGCACACGCAGGCGCGCTTCGTGCTGCCGCAGGCGATCGCGACGCTCAAGCATCGCTA
>DAIMZS010000134.1:4510-8493 GCA_036733825.1 Rudaea sp. | reverse complement strand
CACGCCCGCGCACGATCGGTTCGGGTCCGCCTGCAGGCGAACGCCGGCCGAGGATTCACCCTGAGCGTGCGCGATGACGGGATCGGATTCGACCTCCATCAGGACACGCCCGGCAACGGCTTGGAAAGCATGCGCCGGCGCGCCAAGGCGATCGGCGCGAGGCTCGACATCGCCAGTTCTCCCGGCCTGGGCACCGAGGTCGAACTGACCTGGCCGGACGCCTCGCGGCACGCATGAATATGTCATTGCCAGCCCGCGCGAATCCGGGCAGCGTACGCCGATGAACGACCTTGCCGCGATGCGCCTGGCCACCGTGGAGGACGATCCGCGTTTCCGCCACAGCCTCGCCCTGTTGCTGCGCAATCTCCCTGGCTTTGCGGTGGTGGCGAGCTACGCAAGCGCCGCACCTCTGCTCGCCGCGGCGCGGAAGATTCGCGAGTTGGGCATGCCGATGCCCTGGGACCTGGTCATCACCGACCTCGGATTGCCGGAGATCAGCGGCATCGAACTCACGCGTGAACTCAAAGCCCTCTTCCCGCAGCTGCGCGTCATCGTATTGTCGGTGTTCGAAGATCCGGCCAATGTGCTCGCCGCGATCTGCGCGGGTGCGGACGGCTACCTGCTCAAAGGCGTCACCGGCGATGAAATGGTCGCCAAGCTCGAGCAGATACGCCAAGGCCAATCCCCTTTGAGCACGGCCCTCGCCGGCACGCTCATGCGCCTGGTGCGCGAAAGCCACAAGAGCGCCTTCAGCGTCGCGAGCCTGCCGCGCGATCTCGGCTTGAGCGCGCGGCAACTCGACGTGCTGCGCGGCCTGGTCGACGGGTTGTCGTATCGCGAGATCGGCGAACGCCACGGCATCGCCACCGACACCGTGCGCAATCACATCCGCCAAATCTATTCCACCCTGCAGGTGCACAACGTCGCCGAGGCGGTCAGCTACGCGCTGCGGCATGGATTGGTGTAAGCCCTCCATCGGCACCGGCATGATCATGTCATGGTGACTCCTGCGTTTCTTCGTTAGTTTCCACCGTGCTCACGCGCAGCCAGCAAGGTGATTACGGTGCGGAAGAAACGGCTTTTCCTGATCGCGCAACTACCGGCCGCGACATTCATCGTCGGCGCAGGTTCGTCGGTGAATTTTGCCGACAACGATGTCGACCTGGGCTGCTCGGATTTCGTCATCGCGGGCTCGGTCGCCGCGAGCGCCGCGAACGTTGCCTCGATCGCCGATTTGACGCTGGAGGGCGGCAGTTTCACTCCCGGCGCGAGCCGGATTTCTCTCGGCGGAAATTTCGCCAACACGGGCAGTTTTGCTTCCGGCAGCAGCCAGGTCGCTGTCGTCGACGCCTGCGGCAGCGGCACGAGCCAGTTGTCCGGCGCAACCGACTTCTATGATTTCGTCGTCGCCACCGCCGTCGGCAAGCAAATCCTCTTTCCGGTGGCGATAGCGCAAAACGTCGAACATTCGTTGACCTTGCAAGGCGCTGCGGGGCACCTGCTCGACGTCGCCAGCCCGACTCCCGGCCAGCAAGGCGTGCTCGCACTCGCAAAAGGCGCGGCGCAAACCATTGCCTACGTGAATGCGCGCGACAACCGCGCCAGCCTCGCGCACATCGCCCCGGGCCCGCCTGCGCAGTTCAACTCGATCGACGGCGGCAATCTCGTCAATTGGTTTCTCGATGCCTCCGGCGGCGGCGCGCTCGTGCCGGCGCCGGCGCTCGGCGCCGGACGCTGGATCTTGGCGGCAATCGTGCTGCTCGCGGCCGCACACCGTTTATTTCGACGCAACAGGAAACTTTCGTGACTCATCGCTACCCTCGCCTGCTCCCGGCGGCTGCCCCGATGCTTGCCTCGCTGATGTTCGGTTCCGTGTATGCGGCCGACGTCGTCATTCAACCGAAAGCCGGCAACGGTCTCGTCGTGACCGATGCGAGCGGCGCGCAAATTCGACTGCGCGTCAATGAAGACGGCGAAGTGACGATTCCCGTGCTGGTGAACGGCGCGCAGCAAAACCTGCCGGCGTGCGTGAGTGCGACCGGACAGCTCGGACCCTGCGCGCCCGGTGCGGTCGGCAGCGTCGGTCCGCAGGGGCCTGCCGGTCCGACCGGCGCCACAGGTCCAACGGGTCCGCAAGGCCCCGCCGGCAACGGCAGCTTCGCGCTGCCTTATGCGGGCAGTACCACGACGCCCGATGCGGCTTTTTTTGTCACGAACACTTCGGGCATAAGCGGCGTGCACGGCCTCAACGGCACGAGCGGCAATCCAACCGTGCCGGCGTCGGGCGTGTGGGGAGAATCGACCGATGCGGTCGGCGTGCTCGGCACCAGCGCGCGCAACGTCGGCGTGCAGGGCTCCAGCACCGGCGGCACGGGCGTGTCCGGAACGAGTTTCAGCGGTTACGGAGTGCAGGCCACCAGCTATGGCGGCACGGCCTTCCACGCGGAAAGCACCAACGGCGACGCGGTCCAAGGTTTCAGCGTCAGCTATGCCGGCGTGTACGGCAAGAGTACCGGCCCGAAAGGCGGCGCGGGCGTGCTCGGCGAGAGCGCCGCGTTTGACGGCGTGCACGGCTACACGAGCAGCCCTTCGGCGGTCGGCGTCGCCGGCTTCGCCGATCAGGGCAATTCCGCGGGCGTGCTCGGCGTCGGCAAAGCCGGCTCGGGCGTGGCCGGCGTGAGCACCTCGGGTACCGGCGCCAGCGGAGTCAGCACGAGCGGCTTCGGCGTGTTCGGCCATAGCGACTCGAACTATGCCTTCGTTACCGACGGACCGGCGCAACAGAATCCGAATCAGGGAGGTTGGGTCAAGGCGATGGTGTTCGTCGATCCAACGGGGCCCGGCATCGTGCGTTGTTTCAACTCGCAGCTTGCGGCCAGCACATCGTCGGTTCCGCCCTGCGGGTTCACGTATTCGCGACTGGCTACCGGACAGACGCAGATTGATTTTGGTTTCCCCATAGACAATCGGTTCTTATCCGCGACGGTCCACTACATCTACCGGAGCACCATCACCGTCATCCCTGTATCGAGCACTTCGGTCCAAGTAAGCACTTACTACGTGAGCGAGGATAGGTCAGAGGACGAGGCGTATTCCCTGATCGCATTCTGAATGCAATGAATGATGTGGCAATTGTCAGCCATGAGCCTGGAGACCTTCATGATTCGCTCTATCAAATCCCGTATCCGAACCTTGCGCGTGCTCTGCGCTATTGTTTTCGCCTTGACGGCCAGCATTTCGGCACCCGCTTCGGCCGACGTACTCGCGTTCTGGAACCCTGCCGGAACACTCGACAGCAGCGTGCCGCTGGCGCCGGCGAGCGTGTCGCCCAGCCTCGCTTCGGCCGGGAATTTGACCGGCGGTCCCGGTCTGACGAGTCAGGGATTGTTCGCCAACGCCTACGAATTCGACAACTGGAGCGGCGGCGCATTCGATGCCACCGACTACCTCGCCTTCTCGACGACGGGCAATAACATCAACTATTCCTCCGTCGCTTTTTCCCTATACAACAATTACGACGGAAGCGGAAATTGGCAAATCCGCTCGAGCGTCGACAACTATGCAGCGCCTTTGGACATGGGTACGTTTTCAGGGATTTTCTTTGGCGGACTGCTGATCACCGCCGACGTCAGCGCGCTCGGCGTGCAAAGCGGTACCGTCCAATTTCGCATCTACACGTTCAACAACTCGGGCGACACCAACCCGCTGCAACGAGGTATCCGCGGCACGGGCGGCTCGGGACAAGGGCTGACGGTGAACGGCTCTGTCGGCGCAGTGCAACTGCTCGGCACGACAACGACGTTGAATGCGTCGCCCAACCCCGCACTCGCCGGACAGCTCATCACTTTTTCCGCGACGGTGAATATCGGCCAGGCGTCGGAAGCCGTTGCGGCGGCGACATCCGCGCCGCGCCAACCCTCCGCCTCACCCACCGGCACGGTGAGTTTCAGCGAAGGCGCCACCACGCTCGCCAGCAACGTGGC
>DAIMZS010000134.1:2863-4410 GCA_036733825.1 Rudaea sp. | reverse complement strand
CTGGCTGCAGGCCGCCGGGCTGGCGCTGCTCTGGTTCGGCGTGGGAGTCTGCTGGCTGTTGTTCTTCAACGTCTACCGCATGTATGTCGACATGAGCGCGGTCGGAGACGCTGCCTTCCAGGCCTTCAGCCGCGGATACACGCGGCGCCTGCCGATCGTCGTCTTGCCATATGCCGCCGCTTGTCTTGCGTGGACTCTCGCGTTGTGGAGCGCGCCGGCACGAATCTCCCGCCGCGCGGTTTGGGGTATTGCGGCATTGTGTGTTCTCTCGATCATCAGCACTTTCTGGGCAGCTACGGCGCACGACGACATGCAGGATCACGGATACACCGAAGCGGCGTATCGGCAACTGCAGGCGTCTCACTTGGTGCGCAGCCTCGCCTTCACGGCCGCGGCTTTATGGGCGCTCGTCGAGGCATGGCGAGCGCCGCGGCGCGATCAGTGAGGCTCCGATCCCCTCAAGGCGACGGCGGAAACCACCCGATCACATCGGCAATGACGTCGGTCGAGCCGGCCGAGTTGTAGATCGCCACCTTGCCGCCGGCGCCGACCTTGGCGATGACCAGATTCGGCACGGTCTGGCCCGGCACGAAGTTGAGATTGGAAGCCAGCGGCCGTGTGCTGCCGGCCGGCCACACGGTGACATATCCGATTCGCGTCGGATTGGTGGCGGTCACATTCAATATCACCGAATCGACGCCGCCGGCCGGAACACCGGCGCGGCCGGCGACGGTCAAATCCAATTCACCGCCGGCAGCCAGCGCTCCGCCGCCCGCATACGCACCGTCGACCGTCGGATTCCCCGCGCGGGTATCGAGAAGGCGCGCCGGCGTCACCGAGGTCAGCTCCGATCCCGCGGCGAACCAGCCGACGACATCCGCGATCAGGTCGGTCGAATTCTTGGCGTTGTACAAAGCGATTTTCCCGCCGCTGCCGAGCTTCACGATGGCGAGATTGGCGACGGTCGATCCCCTCGCCAGGTTGAGATTGGAAGCCAGCGGCCGCGCCGCCCCTGTCGGCCACGCCGTCACGTAGCCGACACCGGTCGAGTTGGTGGCCGTCAAATTCAGCACGACGGCATCCGCGCCTGCCGCGGGAACGCCGCCGCGTCCGCTGATCGGAAGATCGAGCTCCGCGCCGCCCGACAACGCGCCGATTCCGGTGTACTGGTTGTCAACGGTCGGGTTGCCCGCGCGCGTGTCGAGCAAGCGCGCCGGAACGAGCGGAGTCAGCTCCGAGGTCAGCGGAAACCAACCGCCGACGTCGGCGACGAGATCGGTGTTGCCGGTCGAATTGAACAAAGCCACTTTCCCGCCGGCGCCTACTTTGGCGATGACTAAATTGGGAACCGTTTGGCCCGCGGCGAAGTTGAGATTGGAAGCCAGCGGCCGCGCGCTGCCCGCCGGCCACGCGGTGATGTAGCCGGTCCGGGTCGGATTGGTGGCGGTAAGATTGAGCACGACCGCCGCGGCTCCGCTTGCGGGTACGCCGCCGCGGCCGCTGACGGCGAGGTCGAGTTCCGCGCCAGCCGACAGAGCGCCGCCCCC
>DAIMZS010000134.1:0-2763 GCA_036733825.1 Rudaea sp. | reverse complement strand
TCGTTGAGATAAACCGTGTCGAGCGCAGAGCCGTAGAACGGCGCGGAACCCCAGGCGAATTTCTTGCCGTAGATCGGCGCGCCGGCGAGCCAGCCGCCGTCGTCGGCGCCGCCGCTGTATTGCGCCGACTGAAAAGGCCATTCCCATTGCTCGATGCCGCCCACGGCCGGATAGAAGCCGCTGCCATCGCTGCCGCGGTGCGAGGAATAGCCGCTGTACACCAGCCCCGCGTCGCCGCCGAGCTTCATTTCGAGCAGGCCGATCTCGTACAGCACACCGCTGGTCGAATGCTTGGCGAGCATGCCCTGAAACGGCCGCGTGCCGCCGATCGGCGCGCTCCACGTCCAGGCCGAGCCCTGAGTGAGATATCCCGATGCCGCCACCTTCGAGGCGAAGCGGAACGCGGAATCGCCCCATTGCACATTGTTGATGGTGGCGTTGGCGTCGCTGTCGGCGAACTCGATCACGCCGTACGGGCCGCGCATATCGAAGGCGAGCTGTCCCTGCGTCGTCGCGGAAATATCGACGCTGACATCGATGCGCGGATAGTCGGTGCCCTTCTGGAACGTCCACACGATCGTCACCGGCAGCAGATAGCGCACATGCTGCGCAAGCGCCCGGGGCGTGCTGCGATCCGCTGTCGGATCGGCCACCGGCGTGAGCGTTCCCCATTTCGGATAGGTCAGATTGAAGGTATGCGACGCCGCGGTCGAGGTGGAGCTGATGACCGAAGCGACCGCGGTGACCGGAAACGACAATCCGAGCGGTGAATCATCTTCGCCGTGCAGCGCCGCAATGGTGCCCGAGGAGCCGTCGTCGAAGCTCCGTTCCAGCTCGTGCGCGACGAAGTAGCCGAAACCGCCGTCGCCGCCGCCCGCCATGTTGGCGGTGACGGAGCGCCAGCTGCCGCTCTCGAGTACGCGGTAGGTCATCTGCACCGCATACCCTCCGTTGCCGGGATTGCCGGCGCCCTGCTGCTTGAGCGAAACGCTGCGCGGCTGTCCCTGCGAATCCGTCCACGTGTATTGATCGACCGCGAGACCCAGGACCGTGGTGCTCGCGCGCTGGACGCCGTCGCCGACGGCTGCCGCCGCGGCGGTCGACGATGCCGCGCCGAGCAAGAATACGGCTGCGGCCGCATACGGCAGACCCGCGCGGATGTACGATTTGCTGATGCCGATCGCTTCTGCCACGACAAGTCTCTCCGCATCTTGGGATCGGACGCCAGTATCGAGGAGGTACGCAGCGCCGAGCGTGATCGAGTCGGCTGAACATACCGCCCGCGCGGCGCATATTTGCGCGGCGGGAAAAAGATATTTTATTCGCACCGTGGTCGTCCTGCTGCGCGTGGGTAAAACAGGAAAACTAACGGAGGAAGGGTGCGGTCACCATGGCATGATCATGTCGGTGCCGACAGCCCGCGGAACTGCCCAAATCGTTGATTTTCGCCAGGAGTCGGCTGGCGTCCTTCGCCTTCTGTCTCCCCGGCCGCTGCCGTCGGTCGTACACTGATCGCAAGCGGCGCTTGTTATCGCTAACATGTAAATCGTTCTCTTGTGGTTCACGCAACACCGTCCAAAGGAATGAGCGATGAAAAAGAAGGCCAAGAAAGCGGTCCGGCGCAAAGGCCATGCCATCACGATCGACGCGGTCGCCGCCCATGCCAAGGTGTCGCCGATGACGGTGTCCCGCGTCGTCAACGGCCAGGGCAAGGTGCGCGACACCACCCGCGAGCGCGTCCTGCACTCGGTGCGCAAACTCGGTTACACGCCCAATCTCGCGGCAAGTTCGCTGGCGGCGGCGCGCGGCACGCGCATCGCACTGATTTACACCAATCCCAGCGCCGCCTATCTGCGCGAGCTCCTGGTGGGCGCGCTGCACGGCGCGGCGCGCGCGGCCGCGCAGCTCGTCGTCGACACCTGGGACGGCTTCGACGCCGAGGCCGAGCGCAAAGCCGCGCGCGCGCTGGCGAAGAGCGTCGTCGGCGCCATCCTGCCGCCGCCGCTGTGCGAATCGGAGGCGGTGCTGGCCGAATTCGCCGGCGCGGGCGTTCCCGTCGTCGCCATTGCTTCGGGTCGCGGCAACCGCGACATCTCGCATGTGCGCATCGACGATTTCCGCGCGAGCAAGGAGATCACCGCGCATCTGATCGCCGCCGGCCACACCCGCATCGGCTACATCAAGGGCCATCCGAACCAGACGGCGAGCAAACGCCGCCTCGAGGGATTCCGAGCCGCGCTGCTCGAAGCCGGCATCCGCTCCGATCCGGCGCTGGTGCAGCCCGGATACTTTACGTATCGCTCCGGCCTCAAAGCGGCGGAAAAGCTGCTCGCCCTGAGCCGTCCGCCGACGGCCATCTTCGCCAGCAACGACGACATGGCCGCCGCCGTCGTCTCGGTCGCGCATCGGCGCGGGCTCGACGTGCCGCGCGATTTGTCCGTGGTCGGCTTCGACGACACCTCGGCCGCGACCACCGTATGGCCCGAGCTGACGACCATTCGCCAGCCGGTGGCGGCGATGGCCGATTCGGCCATCGACATCCTGCTGCGCCGCATCCGCCGCAAGGAGGGCGACGCGCGCGTGACCGTCGACCACGTCGTCGCACACGAACTCATCGAGCGCGACTCGGTAGCGCCGCCGCCCTCGCCTGCCTGACTTCGCGGCGCTAACCTTCCATCTGCTCAAGCTCCTTGCCGCGCGTTTCGTACACATAGCGCAGCACGAAGAACACCGAGATCGCCGCGGCCACGGTGTAGATTCCGT
>DAIMZS010000133.1:0-8531 GCA_036733825.1 Rudaea sp. | reverse complement strand
CACTATCGACGCATCTTCACAGCGTGGACGACGACAACACGAGCAGCTCGGTCGTCTCCGACTCTGTGTGCTTGCGTTTGACGCAGTAGACGTCGCGGTCGGCGCCGACGGCGAATGCCCAGTGCGAATTGCTCTCTTCCAGCGCCGTGCCGGTCTGCAGAGCAAAGTTGCCGTAGTTCGATGCCGAGGTCAGGATGTGAACCTCGGTCGAGCCCGTGCCGGTGTTCCAGCGGCGGATGGCGTAGAGGTCGCGGTTGGTCGCCAGACCGAAATCCCAGTGTTCGTCCGTAGGATGCAGCGCTGTGCCCGTCTGCAGCGAGAACCGCTGGTAGTTCGTATTGGCAGCGAGAACGTGCACCTCGGTGCGGCCGCTGTCCGTCTTGTTGCGCTTGATGCCGATCACGTCGCGGTTATCGGCCGCGACGCAGAACGACCAGCTGTCGTCGGTCTCCGCCTGGCCGGTGCCCGTCTGCAACACGTACCGTTGGTAATTGCTGTCCGCCGACAGGACGTGAACCTCGGTGCTGCCGCTGTCGGTGCCGCGTTTCCTGATGGCGAATAGATCGCGGTTCGCCGCGAGCGCGAAGTCCCAGGTTTCGTCGGTGAAGCCGAGCACCGTCACCGCATGCGTACCGAAGCTCTGGTAGTGCGATTGCGCCGTGAGCGTGTACAGCTCGGTCATGCCGCTGCGAGTCTCGCCGGTCTTGATGACGACCAGATCGTTATTGCTTCCGAGCAGGAAGCGGTAGGTCTCATCGCTCGTGGCAAGCGCGGTATCCGTGTGCAGCCGGACCTGGCTGAAAGGCTTGAGCGGCTGCGTCGGTCCGATGCGCAAGGGACGGCCGACCACTTCCACCTTGTCGTCGTCGGTACGGCGGTAGGTCGGGCCGCCGGTGATGGACAGCGACTGGACATGGCGCCGGAACGGCCACGGCGGGCCGGCGTAGGCACCCGCTCGGCTCACCGAGACGTTCTGTTTCTTGAAAATCTCCTTGAGGGCCGCCTGGACGGTTGCGCTGGCCGCGGCCCCCGTGCCGCCGCCGACCACGACGCCGCCGATGATCAGCGCCGCGCCGGCCTTGAATCCGGCGTTGACGAGCTGCGAAGCGGCGACCGCCGTCGCCAGCATGCCGGCGGAACTCAGCCCCTTCACGCCCGCGACACCGCTTGCGGCCACCGCGGCGTACGCCGGGCCACCCGCGTACGCCGCGGCGCCTGCCGTGATAGCGGAGATGACGACCGTGCCGACGATGGCGGCGACCGGCAGGATCGCGTCCCACTCGGTGATGCGATCCGCTTCGTCGAGGAAGATCGAAGCACGGATCGTGAAATAGACCGAGCCCGTGCTGCGCTGGAAGATCTCCCCCGGCTTGATGACGCCGAAGTACAGAGGGCCGACCTGGTTCAGGCTGAGCTGCAAGTTCCAGATCGTTTCGTTTTTGATGATGAAACCGGGTGTCAGCATCGCGATTTCCCCTGTGGTGTGTACTCACTAGCACACGGTGTCGCTGTGACGCGGCGACCGGTGCAGTCACTTCGCGTCCGCTTTTGTAATTTGCTGCGTCAAAAATGCATGCCGAGAGCGTGCTTACCTCGGCCATTCCTGAATCCCCCACCCGACAAGCGATGTACCAGAACGCAGGAAAATTCCTACTGTAAATATCTACAGGTCCGAGACTGCGTCAGAGGTGCAGCGCCGGTTGTTGGAGGCGTTTCCGCGCGGCTATAGTCGCTCGCATGAAACCTCTATCGTTCCTGTTCTTGCTGATTTTCGCGCCAACCGCCGTGTCGAGCCGCGCCTTGCCTGCGTCGTCCTCAATCGATGCCAAGGTTCGCCAGGTGATGGCGCAAACCGGTGCCAAGGGATTGGCCATAGCAACCATCGACGGCGGTCGAGTGCGGTATGTCCAGGCTTATGGCGTGCGCAACGCCGACAATGAACCGTTGCGCTCGGATACGGTGATGTATGGCGCATCGCTGACCAAGGCGGTTTTTGCCTACACCGTTCTTCAGCTCGTCGATCAGCGCAAGTTGGCGCTCGACACCTCCCTTGCGGCCTACCTCGACAAACCGATTGCGGAATACGACACCGAGGCGATCTACCCGGGCAAGTATGGGCGATATCGCGACCTCGCCGACGATCCCAGATGGAAGCAGATCACCGCACGCATGGTTCTGACGCATTCAACCGGTTTCGCGAACTTCGGGTTCTTGGAGCCGGACCAGAAGCTACGCATCCATTTCGATCCGGGAACGCGCTACAGCTACTCCGGCGAAGGCATGATCCTGCTGCAGTTCGTCATCGAGAACGGACGCAAAGATCTGGGTCTCGGCCTCGATCTCGGCCGACTCACCCAGGCCATTTTCGACAGACTGGGAATGCCGCGCACGAGCCTGCAATGGCGGCCGGATTTCAGACCCAATCTGGCCGACGGCTTCAACGACAAAGGCCAAGCCGTCGACCACGACGAACGTTCGAAAGTACGCGTGGCCGGTTCGATGGATACGACGATCGCCGATCTGTCGAAATTCGTTGCTGCCCTCGCCCGCCATGAGGGGCTGAGCGCTGCCGCGTACGCCGAGATGCTGAAGCCGCAACTGCACATCGGCTCGGCCACTCAATTCCCGAACTTCGGGCCTGATCTTCCCGCGGAACGCCAGCGCAAGGACCTTTACGCAGGACTGGGAGTCATCGTCTTCGACGGGCCGCAGGGGCCGGGCTTCTTCAAGGGCGGACATGACGAACAGACGGCCAACACCATGGTCTGCATCGAAAAGACCGAGCGTTGCATCCTCATTCTCTCGAACGATGTACGCGCCGAGGCGGGCTTTGCCGATCTGGTCCACTTTGTACTCGGCGACACGGGCGTCCCGTACGAGTGGGAGTATGGCGTCAAGTAAACGACCCTGTTCCGGCGCTTCCTGACGTTATCACGTAGGCCGGAGGCAGCTGGCTGCATTGAATCGGCAAAAGTGGCAACGATTCGGCAGCTTTCGTTCTCTCGTTTTTATATGTTAAATACGGTAGCGCTATCACTGAGATGATGGCCGCCGAATTTGCGCGCAGCCAAGACAAAGCGCTCGTCATCGACTCCGTCAAACCATGAAAAGAATCTCATTTGCGCGCCCTCTCAGAGGACGGAAAAGTTACTTTGTAAATCCTCGTCTTCTCCGTCGCACGTCTTTGGTTCTGGCAGGCTTGGTGTTTGCGCCGGGAGCCGGAGCGACGAACTACAACGCTACTCTCACCGGTGTCGAAGCCACGGATTCGGCCGATGGATACCTCGTCACGTCTACCTCGGGCGGCTCGCTCGACTACACGTTCGCAGCGAACGACGGCGTCGCGGTTTGGCAAACGCAAGCTGTCGACGCGTATGGGCTCTTCACCGCCAATGCAACGGCGCCGATGGTGCTCGACACCACGGGCTCCGTCGGAACGCTTGCCATCAGTGCCGTACGTGGTACCGCAACCAATGCTGCCATCAACGGAGGATTCGGCTACGCGATGGGGCTGAATGTCACGTCCGGAAAAACCGTCACGATCAATGGCGCGACTTCGATCTATGCGGAAAGCGACGATCCCGTCGCTGGGTCCGGAAGTGAATCCAGAGGCATCAACGTCAGCCAAGGGACGCTATCGCTCAACGGCAACGTCAAAATCGATTCGTACTCGAAAGGCTATTCGCGCGGATTGTACGTTTATCAGGGCAATCTCAATTTCAACGGCTCGACCACGATTTCGACGCGGGCGCCGGGAACTGACAACGACGGCATCTACAACTCCGGCGGCGGACGAAGCGTCATCCGCTTGCACGGGAATGCGAATATTTCCGCCTTATCCATCTGGCCGAGCGACAATGCCCATGCTGTCTACAACGACAATGGAAACAGTCAGCTCTATGTCGACGGCACGCTCGATCTGACCGCGATCTCGCAAGGGTCGACGGTTTTCGGCATCCGCAATCAAGGCAGAATGATCGTAGGCCAGGACGCCACGATCAAGGCGCAAGGTCCGCGGTCGGCACTCGGCGCCGCCAACACGTACGACAACGCCTATTTGGAGTTCGACGGCAAGGCGGACATTTCCGTCACGAATACCACGGGCTACACACCGTTCGGCTTGCCGACAGCGATAAGCGTCGGTCGCTCGTCGGGGAACAGTTACATGCGCTTCAAGAAATCCGTCCAGGCAGACGTCAAGGCGGCAACCACGGCATTGGGAATCGACAACGTCAGCCAGGTGTACGCCGATTCGACCATCGATACGGTGGTCTTGACCGTGAGCACGACCTGCACTTCCTGCGATGTCTACGGAATCCGGAATACCGGCGGTACGGTCGGACTCGCCGGCGGCGCCGCGATAATGACGTCCCCCGGCAGCACGGGCATAGCGTATGCCTTGTGGAATGTTCCGACGTCGAGTCAAAGCGCCGCGATCACCATCAACAGTTCGGAAACCCTGCCGGTGCGTTTGAACGGCAGAATTGTGACGGGTGGCGCGACCGGTTCGAGTTCAAGTGCAACTCTTGCGACCACCACGCTCGTCCTGCCGACAGCCGATTCGTATCTGAAAGGTGCGATCACCGGCGATCAAGCCGATGCCAATACGTATTCCGTCGGCAAGACCGTCGTGACCCTCACCAACGGCGCGAGGTGGGTGTTCGATCCCGCTCTCAGTCAAAACGATTTCGGAACGGGAAGTCTCACGCTATCCAAGGGCGGGACATTCGATCTAAGCAGCGCAGCGACGGCCGCGGCGACGGTAACGAGCAGTGCCGCCACCGGAGCATCGTTGACTGCAGGAGACAGCACCGCCGGCGGCGGAGCGGTTCTGGATATCGCCAGCGATGTCACCGGCTTGAACGGCGCGGCAACAGCCGGACGCCTCACTTGGGGCCCAGGGTTGACGTCCGTGGCCGTCACGAGCCCCGTGCAGGTCGCTGTATCTTCGGATCCGTTATTGACCGGCGGCACGATCGCCGACAGTGCTTCCTGGCTGTCTTATCCCGCATCCGTACCTCTGGTTATTCTTGACGGCTCCACGACGGGCGCCGGCGGCTGGCAATTTCCACCGCCGACGGGCGTGATTCGGACAGCCCGGATTTCGCTCAATGGCGCGGCGAGACAAATTCGGTACCAACCCGATCTCGCTCTTTCGAGCGACGGCAGACAAATTCTCTTGATCGGACTCAAGATTCAAGTCCTCGCACCAGACACTTCCGTCGACTACGTGGCGCTGTCCCCGGCCCGTCTGCTCGACACGCGCAAAGGCTCTCAGACCGTCGACGGCGCAGGCGCGGGCACAGGAGCACTCGGGCCGGGCGAAACCCGTGTACTGCAGGTCAGCGGTCGCGGCGGCGTACCCGCCTCAGGCGTCGTCGCCGCGGCGCTCAATGTCACCGCGGTCGATCCGGCGGGCGCCGGTTATCTCACGGTCTGGTCGGGCACGGGGGCAACGCCTCTGGCATCCAACCTCAATCTCAACCCGGGCCGCACGATTCCCAACCTCGTTATCTCGCAGGTCGATTCCGGCGGACACGTGTCCATTTACAACGGTGGCCGCTCAGCGACGCAGATCGTGGTCGACGTTCAAGGCTATCTTCCCGATGGCACCTCGTATGTGCCAATGACGCCGGCGCGCTTGCTCGAGACACGAGATGATGCCCCGTTTTCGCAGACCACCGTGGACGGCATCGATCAGGGCGTCGGCGCCCTTTCCGCCAATGGAAAATTCGATCTCGAGATTGGGGGACGCGCAGGCGTTCCCGCCAAAATCGGTGCAGCACTGCTCAACGTCGCCGCCGTGGCGCCTCAGAGCGCGGGTTACATCACGGCGTGGCCTTTTGCAGCATCTCAGCCATTGGCTTCCAATCTGAATCTCAACCCTGCTCTGACTGTCCCCAATCTGGTCATCGCCGGCGTCGGCAGCGATACCGGAAACAGCATGGTGTCTCTCTATAACGGCAGCAAGACAGGGACCCATCTCATCGCAGACATGCAAGGATATTTTCCGGTAACCTCGAGCTATACCGCTCTCGTTCCCAAACGCTTGCTGGACACGCGCACAGGCCAAGTCTCTTGCGACGACTTGAAGCCATACAGCGGAGCCGGAGCCATTGCTTCCGGCGCCCGGCTTGATCTGACCGTAACGGGCCGGTGCGGCGGAGTCATTCCGGCAGCCGGCGTGGGCGCCGTCGTGCTGAACGTCACGGCGGTCGTGCCCGCGAGCGCAGGATATGTGACCGTATGGCCGACGGGTGCGGCGCAGCCTCTGGCGTCCAATCTCAATCTCAATCCTGGCATGACTATCCCGAACACCGTGATCGCGAAGGTCGGAGCGCAAGGGCAGGTGTCGATTTACAACGGCGGGCCGGCCCCTCTAAGTGTGGTCGTCGATGCGCAGGGCTGGTTTCCAGCCACACCTTGAGAGTATTTATAGGTTGGCGGCATGATTGGTGGGCGCGGGACCTCGCAGCACGGCGTCCATTGACGAGTCGAGGTGGGCGAACGAAGCCATGCCCGCCTCAAGGCAGACGGATCACGCCGACGTAGAGGCCTTCGATGGCGAAGTCGTTCGTGTGCGGGTCGACTTCGATCGGATCAAAGTCGGGATTGGCCGGCAGCAGCGCAATCCGCGTACGCGTGCGACGAAACTCCTTCACGGTGATTTCGCCGTCGATGCGCGCCACGACGATCTGGCCGTTGCGCGCTTCCGAGGTGCGGTGCACCGCGATCAGGTCGCGGTCGAGAATGCCGGCATCGCGCATGCTCATCCCCTCCACCCGCAACAAAAAGTCCGGACGCGGGCGGAACAGGTGCCGATCGATAGCTAACTCGCGTTCGACGTGGGCATCGGCGCCGATCGGCTGGCCGGCGGCGACGCGGCCGATCAAAGGAAGAAGCAGCATCGACGCAGAGATTTGCGCCGAGTCATCGTTCATGGCAGATCGGCGAACCACCCGACTTCGTTCGAGATAATCGCGGATGTCATCGACGCGGCTGCGCGGAACGCGCATGACCGTCGTCGATTCGCCGTAGGGTCCTTGGCCGACCTTTCGACCGGCGCCGGGACGATAGCCGCCGTGACTGGAACGTTTCATGTGCTGACTTGATTGATGTAACATAAATCAATATAGCACTGGCGACCCCAGAAATGACCACGTCTTGATCTATGCACGCGCTATCACTGAGCGATGACCTGTTCGCGCCTTCGATGGTGCAACTGGTGGACGACGCCGAAGGCGGCATCGGTTACTGGCCGAACTTTCTCGAGCCTGACCGTGCACGGACCTGGTTTGAATGCCTCCATGCAAAGGCGGCTTGGTCGCATATGCAGCGGCCGATGTACGACCGCATCGTCGATGTCCCCAGACTGCTGGCGAGCTACCCTATCGACGCCCTGCCCGGCGAGCTGCCGCTCGCGGACATCCTAGCGCGCGTGCAAGCGTGCGCGCCGGCGCCCTACACCCACGTCGGTATGAACCTGTACCGCGACGGCCGCGACAGCGTGGCGATGCACCACGACAAGCTGCATTCATTGTCCCGCGGCCATCCGATCGCCTTGGTCTCGTTGGGATCACCGCGGCGCATGCTGATCCGCGCGAGAGACGGCCGACGCGATACGCTTGCCGTTGACCTCGCCCCCGGCAGTCTGCTGCGGATGAGCCACGCCTCGCAACTCACGCACGAGCACGGCATCCCGAAAACCCATCAGGAACAGGCAGCGAGAATCAGTGTGGTTTTCCGGGTGCGGACGGGCGTGGACCCGTATGAAACAGGGCCTGTCCGGCACCCCGACGCCAGACGGTGAGGCGATGAGCGTTTGCTATCTCTACGTGCTGCCGCTCGCGGGCGAAGACATTTTGAAGCTCGGCATTGCGCGTGATCCGTTCGTGCGTGCGCTCGCATTCTCGCGCCGCTACTACGAGTTCTTCGATCTTTCGCGCAGCGTGCTCGTCGAGTACGACTCGCGCAAGGAGGCGCAGGCGCGTGAAACGGAGCTGCATCGGCGAATGTGCGATTGGAATGCCGTGCAGCCGATCACGGTGCGCGCTGCCGCGGCCGGCAAAACCGAATGGTACCGCGGCGCCTACGACAGGCTGCTTGAGGAACTCGAGCACGACGAGGCGCAAGGCCGCGCCGTGCATCGGGATGCGTTGCCGTGGTGGCGGGCGCGGTTGCGGGCCGAACGCGAGAAGTTGTACGAATGGATCGTCTGGATTACGCGAGATGATGCCTGTCCGCTGCCCGCGTGCGAGCGGCAACGAAGGCTCGCCGACGTGCTCGACTCCTACGCACAATTGGGCGTGCCGTTGGAGAGTGCAGTACCGGAGGAGCTTGCAAGTTTAGCCGTAATTTGCCCGCCCCATAGCGACGACGGCACGGGCGCGCCTATGAATCACTTACCTCCGCCCGTGGATTTGGTGTAGCGTATGGCCAGCCGCGGCCAGCCGCGGCTGCCTATCTTCCAAATATCACAGGAAAAATTATGGCTACCAAGAAAGCCCCGAAGAAAGCCGCATCCAAGAAAA
>DAIMZS010000132.1:2775-8620 GCA_036733825.1 Rudaea sp. | reverse complement strand
GCCGACATCGGCTTCGAGCCGGGTCTGACCGTGGTCACCGGCGAGACCGGCGCGGGCAAGTCGCTGATGGTCGATGCCTTGTTGCTGTTGGCAGGCCAGCGCGCCGACGCGGGCGTGGTGCGCCACGGCAGCGAGCGCGCCGAGCTGATCGCGGAGTTCGATCTCGCCGACGCGCCGGCGGCCAAACGGTGGCTCGCCGACGAAGAATTCGACGACGACGGCAACTGCCAGCTGCGCCGCGTGATCCGCGCCGAAGGCGCCTCGCGCGCCTGGATCAACGGCCGCCCCGCGACGCTGGCGCAGATGCAGGCGCTGGGCGAGCGGCTGATCGAGATCCACGGCCAGCACGAACACCAGGCCCTGCTCGACAAGGCCAGTCAGCTCGCCCTGCTCGACGCGTTCGGCAACCACGACGCGCTGCGGCAGCCGGTGGCCGCGCTCGCCGCGCGCTGGCGAGAAATCGACGCGCGCATGCGCGAACTGCAGGGCGATCAGGATCATTCCGAGCGGATCGCCCTGCTCTCGCATCAGGTCGAGGAACTCGACCGGCACGCGCTCGAGCCGGCCGAACTCGACGCGCTGAACGAGCTGCACAAGCGCCTGGCGAACGCGGGCAATCTCATCCAGGGCACGAGCGCACTGGCCGACTTGCTCGACGGCGATGGCGAATTCAGCCTGCTGCGCCTGATCCATCGCGCGCAGAGCGAAATCGCGCGGCTTGCGCAGACCGACCTCGAACTCGCCGCCACCGGCGAACTGCTCGACGCGGCGGCCGTCCAGCTCGACGAGGCGAACAGTGCATTGTCGCGCTACCGCGATGCGCTCGACCTCGATCCGGACAAGCTCGCCGAGGCCGAAGCGCAAATCGCCAAGCTGCACGAACTCGCCCGCAAGCATCGCCTGCCGGTAGCCGAGCTGAAAGCCCACGCGCAAACCCTGCGCGAGGAACTGGAAACGCTGCAAGGCGCCGGCGCCGCGCTGGAAAAACTCGAACGCGAGCGCGGCGCCGTCGAACGCGACTACCGCGCCGCGGCGATGAAACTATCCGCCGCGCGCGTGGCGACCGCAAAAACTTTGAGCACGAACGTCAGCGCGCTGATGAGCGAACTCGGCATGGCCGGCGGCCGTTTCGAAGTCGAAATCGAACCGCTGGACAAGTCCGCGCCCGACGTTCAAGGCCTCGAACGCGTCGAATTTCTCGTCAGCGCCAACCCCGGCCAGCCAGCGCGCGCGCTGCGCAAGGTCGCCTCGGGCGGCGAGCTGTCGCGCATCAGCCTGGCGATCGAGGTCGCCGCGCTCGGCGCCGACGACGCCAGCGCGGATGCGATCGCGACGATGGTGTTCGACGAGGTCGATACCGGCATCGGCGGCGCCGTGGCCGAAGTCGTCGGACAGAAGCTGCGCCGGCTCGGAAAACATCGGCAGGTATTGTGTGTCACCCACCTGCCGCAGGTGGCCGCGCAGGGCCATCATCACCTGCGCGTGGCGAAATCGAGCGACGGCAAGAACACGCAGACGCAGATCGAAACATTGGCCAATACTTCACGCCGCGACGAAATCGCGCGCATGCTCGGCGGCGTGGAAATCACGCGCGAGACGCTCGCGCATGCGAAGCAAATGTTGGAAGCCGGAGCCAAGCAAACGTAGGGCGCGATAAATCGCGCCCCTACGCGCGCTTCGCGCCTTTCTTCGGCCGCACGTAAAGCACGAGGCTGTGCTCCTCGATCAGGTAGCCGTGCTTGTCGGCAATTTCGCGCTGCAGGCGCTCGATGTCTTCGCTGACGAACTCGATGACCTTGCCGGTGTCGAGATCGACCATGTGGTCGTGGTGCTTGCCGCGGTCGATCTCGTACACCGCCTGGCCGCCCTCGAAATTATGCTTGACGACGAGGCCGGCGGATTCGAACTGGGTCAACACGCGATAGACCGTCGCCAGCCCGATTTCGTCGTCGTGCTCGAGCAGGTGGCGGTAGATGTCTTCCGCGGTCAGATGCTTGCCGTCGGACGCCTCGAGGATTTCGAGGATGCGCATGCGCGGATGCGTGACCTTCAGCCCCGCCTTGCGCAGATCTTGAGTTTCCATATGAGTACCACCTGAATGCGGGGCGCGCTCGGCGCGCCCGCTGGAGCCGAAGGCTAGTGTATCATCGCAGCCTTCCCGTACCGTTGCGATGCCAATGAAGCAGGCCAGCCCGATCTTTGTGTTTTCGAAATTGCCGCGCACGCTTGCGCTGGCCGCGATCGCCTTCGGACTCGGCGCGTGCAACCCGATCTATCAGCTCGACATCCAGCAGGGCAACCTGTTCAGCAAGGTTCAGGTCGAGTCGCTCAAGCCCGGCATGACCAAGCGCCAGGTGATGCTGACGATGGGCAGCCCCTCGGTGGTCAACCCGTTCCAGCAGAGCCGCTGGGACTACATCTCCACCTACCGCCGCGGCAACGGCCGCATGGAAACTAAGGACTTGGTCCTGTACTTCGAGGGCGACAGCCTCGCCAAGATCGACGGCGACTACTTCGCCGAGGATCCCGCCGAGCTGATCCGCCTCGCGACCAAATACAAGCGCCAGTACCCCGACGAGAAGCGTACGGACGAAGACAAGAAGAAGCGCGGCGGCGACGATAGCGGCGCCTGAGCCTTCCCCACCTCCGCGGTTATTTTTGCTTCTCGGCGCGCCGCCGGCGCGCCTGTTTCGGGTCGATCTTGAGCGGCCGGTAAAGTTCGATGCGGTCGCCGTCGCGCAACGGCGAATCCGGTCCGACGACGCGGCCGAAGATGCCGATCGACGCGGGCTCGAACCCCGGCGTCAATCTCTCGCGGATCCCCGAAGCGCGTATCGCCTGCTCCGCCGTCGCCTCGGCCGCCATCTCCACGGCGAGGACGATTTGCTTCTGCGCGTCGGCGTAGACGACCTCGACACGGATCGTTTTCGGCGGCGCTTCAGCCATCGGCGCGGTCGGCCTCGCGGGAGAAGTCGTCGACCATGCGGTCGGCCAGCTTCTGGAATCCGGCGCGCAACACCGGGCCCATCAATCCGGAATAGTCGAAGTCGAGCGCGAGCGCGATCTTGCAACCGGCGTCGCCGAGCGCAGTGAAAGTCCACACGCCGTGCAATGCCCGGAACGGACCTTCCACGAGCTGCATCGTGATGCGCTGCGGCGGCTCCAGCGTGTTGCGCGTGGTGAAGCTCTGGGTCATGGCGCCCAGGCGCAGCTCCAGGCGCGCGGTCAGCGCGTCGGGCTCGCGCGCGAGGACATCCGCACCGCTGCACCAGTTGAAACGGCGCGGATACGCCTCGACGTCGTTGACCAAGTCGTACATGCGTGCGCAGCTGTGCCGCACGATCGCGCTGCGGCGGATCTGGATCATCGGGCCAACCCCGGAAAAAATGTATACAATGTGCGATTCCGCATTGCGTGATTCTAACGTAATGCCTGCGGTCGCACTGCGATCAAGCGTACCCACATGGCAAAAGACAACAAGAAAACCGATACCACGATCGCGCTCAACAAGCGCGCGCGGCACGAATACCACATCGACGAGCGCTACGAGGCGGGCGTCGCGCTGCAGGGCTGGGAAGTGAAGAGCCTGCGCGCCGGCCGCATCAGCATCGTCGATGCGTACGCGATCGTGCGCAACGGCGAAATCTTCCTGTTCGGCGCATCGATTCCACCGCTGCTGTCGGCCTCCACGCACGTCGTCGCCGAGGACCGGCGCACGCGCAAGCTCCTGCTCAACCGGGCCGAAATCGACAAGCTGGTCGGCGCGGTCGAACGCAAAGGCTATACGCTCGTGCCGACGGCGATGTACTGGAAAGGCAACCGGGTGAAGGTCGAGCTCGGCCTGGCGAAAGGCAAGCAGGATCACGACAAGCGCGCCGCGGAAAAGGACCGCGACTTCGCGCGCGAAAAGCAGCAGGCGATGCGGGCGAAGAACCGCTTCGCCTGAACACTGCCTTCAAGTAGGGCATCAGTTTGAAATCCGCTGCTCCGTTCGTGGTGATGCTTCGACAAACTCAGCACAGGGTACGTTTCGCGTATCGAACCACGAACGGCAATCTTGGCGTGCCGTTCGCCCTTCGATACCTCAGGGCGAACGGGTCCTGATTTCAGGCCGAAGCACGACCTGCGTTCGCGTTTCATTGAATACACGGGCCGCGGCCCAATATAATCGTTCGACCAGCGTTTTTTTCCCGGGGGTGACATGGCTTCGACGGGGATATCGAAATCGCTTGGTGCATGCCGAGGGGGCAGCTTTCCTCGTTAATCCAGCCGCAAACTTTTAGTTGCCAACGACGACAACTACGCTCTGGCCGCTTAAGGCCTAGCCCCGAACCCGCTTGTGTCCGTGCTCGCCGGTGTAGGGTCACTATCACGGAATCGCCGATGACCGCCGTCAGCCGTTCATCAGCTAACTCTTAGCCGACTGGTCCTGCGGTGCGCTTCGCACGCCGTGTTGCCGCAGGATGAGACCAAACGGTGAGCTATGCATGTAGAGCCAGGGACGTAGTGTCTTCGGACGGGGGTTCAATTCCCCCCACCTCCACCAACATCCAACCAAAGGCCCGCTTCGCGGGTCTTTTCCTTTTATCTTGTCCTAAAAGCTTTTCACGGCCTCAGGAACCGCAATCGAGATCCAGCCAGCATTTCCACCGTGACCTCCGTCGCTTGCCATCGCTTGCAGCCCTCGCCCCGCACCTTCATGCTATGCACACCGGCATCGGGCTCGAACCGGCATGCAGCGATCGCGACGAGGGGCGCGCGCGCTTGCGTCGAACCCGGTCGACACCAGAACACAACATGATCGAATTCGGACACGGCACGCACATCGGCCTGCGCCGCGAACACAACGAAGACACGTATTACGCCGACGCGGACATCGGCCTTTGGCTCGTCGCCGACGGCATGGGCGGCCACGCCCACGGCGAGGTGGCCAGCGCGCTCGCGCGCGATGCGGTCGTGCGCGAAGTCGGCTCGGGCGGCAGCCTCGCCCAGGCGGTGCAGAGCGCGGACGCCGACATCCTGCAGCTGTCCGGCCGCCGCTCCGAAGCGCTGCCGATGGGCACGACGATCGTCGCCCTGCACGTCACCGGCGCAGAATACGAAGCGTGCTGGGTCGGCGATAGCCGCATCTATCTCTGGGACGGCACGCTCAAGCAGATTTCGCAGGATCACTCCTACGTGCAGGAACTGATCAAGCAGGGCGCGATCACGCAGGAACAGGCGCGCACGCATCCGCATCGCAACGTCGTCACTCAGGCGCTCGGCGTCACCGATCCGCAGAGCCTGCGCGTGGAAACGCTGCGCGGCAAGTTCACGCCCGGCATGCAGGTGCTGCTTTGCTCGGACGGACTGACCGAGGAAGTCGACGACAAACAGATCTCTTCGATCCTTGCGCGCGAGGATCTCTCCGCGCAGGAATGTGTCGATCACCTGATTCTCGCCGCGCTCGACGGCGGCGGATCGGACAACGTCACCGCGGTGCTCGTGCGCAATCGCTGATTTCCGTACCGCGGACAGCGTTCTCTTCCGGTCACTCCCGCAGCCAGCGGCAATTGTCCTTGCTGGTCTTGTTGATCGCGGCAAGCCGGGACTCGTGCGCGGCGAGTTCCCCGACATCGGCGCGGCGCACGCGAATCGCAACGTCGATCGTGACCATCGACGCAATACGCACGCGCTCCCCCGCCGGCTCGCCGTGCAATCCGAGGCCGAGATCACCCTGCCCCGCGGTCATCGCCAGATACACGTCGGCGAGCAGCTGCGCGTCGAGCAGTGCGCCGTGCAGGTCGCGGTGGCTGTTGTCGACGCCGAGGCGCTTGCACAGCGCATCGAGGTTGTTCTTCTGGCC
>DAIMZS010000132.1:0-2675 GCA_036733825.1 Rudaea sp. | reverse complement strand
GCCCCTTCGTCCATCGCCCGCTGCGGATTGACGTAGCGATGAAACTCGCGCCCGGTCGGGCGGCGTTCGAGCAATTCCACGCAGCCGATCTCGACGATGCGATGGCCCTTGTTGACTTCCAGGCCCGTCGTTTCGGTATCCAGCACCACTTGTCTCATAGTCTGCCTTCCTGCGCCGTCAGCGCTTCGCCGCGTGCGCGTTCATCGACGCGTTCGTTTTCCTCGTGGCCGGCGTGTCCGCGCGTCCAATGCCACTGCACTTTGTGCGGCGCGGCGGCGCTGACGAGGCGTTCCCACAAGTCCTGATTCTTGACCGGTTTTTTATCGGCCGTGCGCCAGCCGTTCGCCTGCCAGCGCGGCACCCAGCTTTCGATGCCCTGCTTCACGTACTGGGAATCGGTCGTCAGGTGCACGGACGAGGGCCGCTTAAGCGCTTCGAGGGCGCCGATCGCGCCCATGAGTTCCATGCGGTTGTTCGTCGTCTCGGCGTCGTGCCCGCTGACCCATTTTTCCACGCCCTTGTAGCGCAGCAGCGCCGCCCAGCCGCCTGGCCCCGGATTGCCGAGGCAGGCGCCGTCGGTGAACGCTTCGACGACCGCGGACTGGCTCACGCGCATTTCTCTTCGATCGACGCGAGCGCGAGGGCGCGCTCACGATGCGCGCCGGGCGCCAGGCGCGGACTGCGCGCCAATTCGCGCGCGTCGCGGCGCAGACGCAGCGGCGTCAACGCGCTGCGGCGCTTGCGCGCGAGCAGCAGCCAGCTGCCGCGGAACGGGCCGAGCGCCGTGTATGCGGCACCTGCCGCGTCGCCGGCCGGCGCGGTTTCCGAAACCGACCAAGGCGACAGCGCGCCCAGATAACGGGTTTGCAGGATGTCGATGCCCTGCCCTCCGATCACCGTCGCCGAACGCTGCGCCGAGGCGAGCCGCAGCGGCAGGTGCGCGCGCCGCGCGGCGCCGGCGAGCCACGGCCGCCACAGGTTGGCCGGGTTGAACCCGAGCACGAGCAGCACGCCCTCGGGTGCGAGCACGCGGGCGATTTCGCCGGCGCAGGCCTGCGGATCGTCGAGCCGCTCGAACAGATGCTGGACGACGACGAGCTTGCAGCTCTCGCTGGCCAGCGGCAATTCGTCCGGCGCGCAGGCAAGGCCGCCGCGCAGGGCCTGTGCGTCGTCGAGCGCCACGTCGAGCACCGTGCCGAGCAGATGCGCCGGCAGTCCCGCCGGCGCCGCGGCGTGCGCGCGCAGAAACAGCCCGGCGGTGCCGTAGACACCGGCGAGGATCGGCGTCAGCGCCGTCAATTCCTGCTCGAATAGTCGCCGTATCGCGGCGTGCTGATAGAAGGAACTCGAATCGAGAGACATGAAACCAAAGAGGGACGATACGGCGGCAGAGTGGGATTAGAGCAGATTTACGTTGCTGAAATCGCGCTAAATCACTTGTTAATTATTTGTTATGTCTTTATGACTTTTTAATGGCGCATTTCTGGCGCACTGTTATAGTCCGCCCCGTCGAATTGAGCGGGACCCTACTAGCGCATGATTTCCAGCCATGCAATCTCCGGCTGACAGCACCGATCGCGCCGCGCGGCGCGATCGGCGCCTGCTCGCCGTCAGCGCGTGCTGCGCGACGTTGGGCAGTGCCTTCATCCTGCTCGCCGCCTGCAGCACGCCGGCCGTGCGTCATACCGCGAGCGAGTCTATCGTACCGCCTCCGCCGCCGGTCGCGGTCTCCGATCTGACGATCGAACCGAAATCCCCGCCGCCGCTTTCCAACAACACACCCGCTTCGCCGTGGCCGCGCCTGCGCGCGCGCTACGCGATGCCCGGCTGCGACTATAGCCCGACCGTGCGCCAGTTCGCCGCGCAGATGGCCGCGAGCCCGACGAATTTGTCCGCGGCGCTGAAGGACGCGATGCCGTTCCTGCTCATCGTCACCGAGCAGATCGAAAAATACGACATGCCGGGCGAGTTCGCCTTCCTGCCGTGGGTCGAATCGAGCTACAACATGATTCCCGCGCGCGGCGACGGCGTCGCCGGCATGTGGCAGCTGATGCCGTTCACCGCGCGTGAAAACGGCCTGCGCGTCGACGCCGACTACGACGGCCGCCTCGACGTCACCGCCTCGAGCCGCACCGCGCTCGGCCTGCTCAAGCAGTACAAGCAAAGCTTCGGCGACTGGCGCCTGGCCAACATGGCTTTCAACGCCGGCGAAAACAGCGTGCGCGCCGCGCTCGGCAACCGCCGCAGCATCACGCCGGCCGAGATCGCCAAGCTGCGCCTCAACCAGGTCAACTACGAGCATCTGATCAAGCTGCTGGCGGTGTCTTGCATCGTCTCCGAGCCCGAGCGCTTCCGCGTCGAACTGCCCGAGCCGGAATCCAGCGATGTGCTCGCCCAGCTCGAATTGCAGGCGCCGGTCGATCTGCGCCTCGCGGCGAAGCTCGCCGGCATCGACGTCGGCGAGCTGCAGCGCCTCAATCCCGCGTACATCAAAGGTCGCATGCCCGAGCGCGGGCCGTTTCACCTGCTCGTGCCGGCCACGCGGCGCGCGGCGGTCGAAAAAGCGCTCGGCATGTTGCCGCAGTACGCTTGGCAGAACTGGCGCGAGGTCAAACTGCAACAGCCGCAAAGCCTCGACACCTTGAGCATGGCCTACGACGTCGACGCCGTGGCGT
>DAIMZS010000131.1:0-8621 GCA_036733825.1 Rudaea sp. | reverse complement strand
GACGCTGCTGACCACCACCGAAACGAGTACTTCGATCAGGGTGGCGCCGCGCTGGCGTGGAATTGTCGAATACAAGTTCATTGCGGACGAACCAGACTCACTCTTCGCGCCTTGACATGACCAATGGCCGGCGATGACGTCGACGTGCTTGTTCTGTCGGCTTTATTGTTCATGACGGCCACCTATTCCCTGCTGCGCATCTCGCCGCGCTCTATGACGGAGATTGTGGTCGCGCCAAGACGACGGCTCGATAGCGAACTATCGAGCCGTCATGTAGGAAAATACCGCAAGTTTTGTACGTCCGAAGCACATACGGCCGCTCGCATGATATGGCGCTACTGCGCGCCGGGTACTTCGCGCCAATTGAGGCGAGTCGTGGTGGAGGTGCTTCGCGTGGAGGCCATGCCCACGACGGACGAACTCGCGGACTTGTTGCTGCCGCCTGCTGTCGTGTCCAAGCCCGCCAGCAAGGTGATGACCGGCGTGCCGGAACCGCTGAGGCCTGAGGTACTCGTACCGAAGGCGAGGTTCGTCACCAAGCCCGTGGAATAGCCAACGTAGTTGACTACGGTGCCGGACGAGTTCTGGATCAGCGATTGGCCCAGATTGGCGTAACCCGAATCGTAGTTCAGCTCGAATAGACGCGAGCTGCCTTTGATGCACATGTCCTGGCCTTGCAGGTTGGCCGCGAAGCCGACGATGCCGGAATAGGCGACTGGCTGCACGGTGATGCGCTCTGCCGAGGCCTGAGTGGCCGAGCCGTTGGTCACGGCAGCCGCGAGATCGATGTAGAACCCTCGATTACCTGAAGCCAACGTCGTGCCGCCGATGCCGTTCGTCAGACTGGTGGAGCTCAGCGCATACATCTGCGAACGCGTGATCGGAAACGAACTGCTGGTGTCGAACGTCGTACTGGTGCCGTCCTTGAATGCGTAGAACGTCTGCGTCTGCGACAGCACCAGGTCGGTGTCGGAAAGCAGCTTGCCGGTGCCGACGAATACGTAGCGCGAACCGCCGGTCGGGTCGACACCGATATACGGATACGTCGTCACGGGCTGCGGAGTGGAACCGTCGCTCAGTGTCGCGAACTTCGTGATCGAGAGCGACGACGAAGTCGTGTACAGATCCACGCGGTACACGTTGCCGAGCAGGTCGGCCGCGTAGAGCGCGTCGGCGGTGTAGTCGCTCACGTCGGGAATGAAGGCCGTGACCTGCGCCAATCCCACCGGAGCCGCCGTGGTGCCTGTAACACCGGCGCTCGCCACCGAGATCTTGTCGTACAGCGCACCCGTCTTGGGGTTGACGAGATAGAACCAGCCGCTGCCGTCGTCATTGTCGTAGCCGGAGACCAGCACCAGCGTCCAGCCGTATTTCTTGGTCTTCATCACGATAGGCGTCTGGTACGAATAACCCATATGGGCGAAGTCCGAACTGCTCTGGTCGATTTCCCAAAGCACCTTGCCCGCCACCACGGACTCACTCGTGTTTCCAGCCAACGCCGAACTGTTGGTGATGCTGGCCGAACCCGAGATCGTCGTCGACGTCGGATTTGTCACGTCGATGGCGTAGTAGCCACCGCCAACCTTGCAGGAGGTGCCCGAGCAGGTGCCGCTGGTGATGGTGCTGCCGCCGCCCTTGCCGAGGCCGCCGATCAACACCGAGCGCCAGTCGGGCGTCAGGCTGGTCGCTGAACCCCAGCTCGAATCGGAGGTGCTGAGATTGACGCGGCTGACGTCGATGTCCACGACCGTCGCCTGGCCATCGACCATGAAGTGATGCTGCAACGGGCTCGCTGTCAACGATGTCAGGCCGACTGCATTGCCGCTCGCGTCCTTGTTCGTCGTGAACAGCGCGCTCGGCACATAGGCGAATTGCTCTATGCCGGTCGAGGTGTCGAACGCGTGCATCATGCCGTCGTTGGCGCCGACATAGAGCGTCGTGCCGCGCTTGCTGCTGCCATTGGTGTTCGTCATCATGCCGACGAACGAGGTGTAGCCGGGGTTCAGTGGCGCGTCGCCGTAAAGTGCAACGGGCAAGCCGACGGTGACAAGCTTCGAATTGATGATGTCGCCCAGCGCCGTGGAGCGAGGGCGATAACCTAGGCTCTTGGTGTTTCCCGTCGCCGTCGTACATGCGTACGGGATGACGACGGGAGTAGTGACAGCCGCGCTGGGCAACGTCGTGCCGGACGCTGTCTCGTTGCACTGGTCGCCACGCACGTAATTCAGCACGTTTTTCTGCGTGCTCGAGGTCGAACCCAGAGTCGCGAGTTCGGCCGACGCGGACGCGCTGAGGGAAGCCCACCTGAACGCAATGCCTTTACTCGCGCCTTGCGCGCTGCTTGTCGCGATCTTGCGCGTATCGTAGGTCAGGTAACCCGTCGCATTGCCGGGCGGCAGAAAAGATTGCGCGTCCCACAGCGTGGTAACGCTGGATTCGGAAATCACGCCACCGGTTTGCGTGAGACCGATCGTCTGTGCCTGCAAGTCGCCGCCGTATTTGTAGTCGTAGCTGGCGACGTAGTTTGTATTGCTGGTCGTGACGCTGTTCGACGACAACGCCAATGCCGCCGCTGTGCCCGACGGAATGGCCGCCGAGATGGTTTTGAAGGCGCTGACAAGTCCCGCGGTCATCTTCCAGGGCTTTCCCGCCTGGAAATACTGATCGGGCACGTAGTTGCCACGGTCATCCACATTGCAAGATTGGCCTCCTGTACCGCACCACGCATACAGCGGCAACAAGGCCGTGGAGGTCGCTGTGCCCGAGCCTGCGGGATAGGTGATTTTCAGTGAGCCTGCGTTGTAGGTATTCGCCGCTGCCGTAGCGCCGACAGCTGTTCCATTATTGTTTGGATTGACCTGACTTGTCGCGCTGGGATTGATCGGAAACGGATTGTATGTTCCGCCGCTTTGCAGATAGGTGTAGGTAGTATCGAACCCGCCGTACTTTGCTGCCAGCCAATACTGGTTTTTCTGATGGTAGGTGTTGTTCTCCATGACGTCCAACCAGAAGGTGGATACGGTGACGGGCGACGTTTTGTTCGTCAGATCGGGGCGGATATCGCGTACGTGCATATCGAATGCGAGACCGGCGATGTAAAAGGTCGAGCCGGTACAACCAAATCCCGTTGTTACGGTGGAAGTTCCACCGTCTCCGCAACTGGATGCGAGAACATTGTCTCCGATACCGGAAAGGGATCCCGTGACCTGAGAGGTTCCCGTGGTAGGGCCTGCATTGTTCGTCCCTTCCAGGGAACCGAGATAATCCGTTGCCGACGTGGCGCTCACCGCATGATCGTCTGTCGGAGAATAGGCGGTGTTTTCATTTCCCGTCAATGTAGAGGAGCCGGGCACATTGCCGTCGTACCAAGTGTGGATATCGCCAACGCCGATGATGTAGTTCTTCGAACAAGAATACGCGACAGGGTCGTCCCAATTCTCGATCACGGGGAACTGGTCGTTTGTCGAGGTTCCGTTCGTAATCTCGGTAGCCGTGCTCGTATGCGAGGTGAGATTGGGCAGATTGCGATAGTAGCGCGTCGCCATGTAATACAACTCGCTCACGCTGTCGTTATGCTTGTAGGTCTTCAGGCTCGTCGCCCCTGTGGTGAAGCCCGATGCGGCTGGGTAACCGAATTTGTTGAGATAGTTCATGACGCCGCTGCCGGTCACGCCATTGGTCGCACCGTTGCTCGCGGCATAGGTGCTGCCCCCATTGGTCACGACGGGGGTGTTCGTCGCGTCCTTGGCATCCGGGTTGACGACGAACGTGCCGTCGCTATTCCATTCGCCTGTGGTCTGCCAAGTGGAGTTGGTCGCCGTGCTGTTGGACTTCACGGTTGCGCCGGGATTGGCTTGGTACGGGCCAACCGATTTCATGCGCGCGCGCATCACACCGCCATCGAGAAATTTATTCCCCGTCGTGTCCTTGAGATAACCAAAGATCGAATAGCGGATGTAATCCGTAATGCCATGGGCGCCAGAGTTCGTCTCGGCCGCGTATTTCTGCATCAAGCCGACCGATTTGTAATTGGTCGGCGTGGCGTTGTCGCCATAGGGATAGCCGCGGCAACGACCATTCACAGTCATCGACGTACCGTCCGGCGCAGTGGCGGTATAGCTATTGCTTTCCGCCTCGCTGTATGTCCCGCTCAACTCGGCAGATGTGCATACTTGCACGGCGCCCTGTACCGAATACGTAGTGGATGAACTGCTCGGCGCGGGGCCTACCGTCAACGAAATCGTCGTGGAAGTGCTCTTGCCGGAAGCCGTACCGGTGATCGTGATGGTGTAGGTTCCCTGTGCGGCAGTGGACGAAGCAGAGATCGTCAACGTGTTTGAAGCACTGCTCTTCGTAACCGCGCTCGTCGGACTCCAGGTATAGGAGATTCCCGACTGCGAGGATGCAGACAACGACACGCTGCTCGAATTCGTCGTCGTGATCACCGTGGTACCGGTACAACCGGCGCTCACGGTCAACGTGTTGTTTGCCGAGATGGTCCATCCCGAAACCGGGTTACTGGTCGAAGTCCCGGTCGCCGCATTCGGCGACGGGCAAGCCGTGGGTGCGCTGGGGTTGTAAGCTGTTGTGGTTAGCGTGGTAGATGCACTGATGCTTGCCCCGCTGAAGAAAAAATTGGCACCGCTGTAGCCATCGACAGTATAGAAATTCGACCAGTTGAACGGGGTTGCGCCCGATACGTAAGCGCTTGGAACAGATTTGGTTGTCTGCGACGACAAGCCGTCGGAAGACGAGAATGCCTTCTGCAGAATAGTGACCCCGCTGCTGCCGCCGGTGTCGACGATGCGCGCACCGCCCGTCAATGTTTTGCGAAAGCTGTCAATGGTGTGCGTCCACACCCAGTTGAGGAAATTGCCGCTCCACTGTCCAGAACAGGTATGGTTAGTCGCGGCGGCACTTGGCATGAAGTACCCGTTCAATGCGCCAAACACCGGCGTCATCCCTCCATTGCCCGACACGTACTTGTAGCAATAGTTGGGATTGGCGTAGCCGACATATTCGTAACTTGGATTGTAGTCCGTACGCGTGCCACTACCTGAAGTAAGTGAGTAATAGGAATCGCTATTGCCGGTCGGCCATTCCACCGACGGCGTAAGTGAAAGATTAGCTGGCACGACCACGGTCGAGTAGATCGCCGCGTCGGAGAGAGTCGGCCCGGTGTCCGCGCCCGCGACGGCGCTGATGGCCAAACCCAGCAAGACAAGCCAGCGTGATAGAAGCTTGCTGCGAATCGGTTGCGATTGCGTATTCATCGGAATGAATCCTGGAAAGAGTCGCACGCGGTCAATTGGCGGTGATGCCCAGCGTGGTCTGGAAATACGATTGCGCGCCGCGCGCGTCGGTGACGCGCACGCTGATGCGGTAGACGAGCGACAGGCTGTAGGACGAGGTCAGGCCGATCGAACTGCTGTGCACATCCATCGAGTTGGTATAGATCGACGTGCTCTGGGATACCTGACAGGCATTCGTCGATGCGTTGTAAGCCCCCGTGTAGGGACACATGCGGTCGATCACATAGCGCCAGGTAATGCCCGTGTTGGTGCCGGCGGAGGTTTCGCCGGACGTAGACGCCGAGATCAGCGAGAGCGGAATGCCGTAGGCATTGCTGGTCAACGCGGTGGCAGAGTAGTTTGCCGAGGCTAGGTTGGCTTGGCGGGCCGTCTCGGCGCCCAGCGCGCCTGTGCTGAACAGCGCCAGTGCGCTCTTTATGGCCAGCTCGGATTCGTGCGTAATATCGCGCTTGATCGAAAGGTTGCCGGCGATGGCCTGCGCGGTATCGGCGGAGCGAATCAACGCGATCGCGGCGAGCATGGTGATGACAAGAGCGATCAGCGCGGCGAACAGCGCGACGCCTTTTTGCCTTGCCGCGGAAGTCATGTACGAGCGCATGGCGGTTTCCTCAAAGCAGCCCGTTGTTGCGGATCGGAATCGTGGTTTCGATCTCGCGATAGCGATAGTGTTGCGTGGTCGGCGGATACCAGGCCGACTGTACCGACAAACCGGAAAAGAGCGTGTAGCTCAACGCGGTGAAGTCGATCGTCTTGCTCTGCGCATCATTGATGTTCTCGTCAATGGGCGCGCGTACGATCAAGGCGACACGGATAGCTTTGATTCCGAGCAACGCAGTGTTGGCGGCCGACGAGCCGGCCAGCAGACCGCTCGTCGTCGCGGCATAGGAATAAGTGTTGGTACCGGAAGTGACGCTACCGCCGGCAAGCACCCACTGATCCGTGCCGGTGCTGCCCGGATCGACCTGATACGCCGCCTTCATGTAGACGATGTCGTCGCCGATGTTCTGCGACGTCGTGATGCCATTGAGCAGGTCGATCGAGCGCAGCGTGGAGGAAGACGAATCGACGCCGAACAGCGCGAAATTCGCCGCAGTGCCGGCACCGAGATCGATGATGTAATCAGCCGTGGCGAGAGTCTTGCTGCCGACGGTGTTGCCGGTCGTGAGCGTCAACGAGAGGCTGGACGAGGCCCAGTTCGCCGGAGAGCTGCCGCCGACTTTCGACGCCTTGCTGATCATGCACGCGCTACCCACCGAAGAACCTGCACCGACCACCCAATCGCCCACGTTCAACCCGACGATGGACTTGAGCACGGGCGGTGTGGCGGCGCTGGTGATCGGAATAGGCACCTCAGCGAAGCCGGCGCCGCCGAGCATCAGCAACACGGCGTCCGACTGGGCAGCTGTGCTGCGGGCCGAGTCGGTATAGCCGACCGAAGCCGTGGCGTTGTTGAAAATCAGCGCCGGCACCATGCGCAACGGCACCGTCGTCGTACCCACCATGCCGGCGAAGGGGGACGGGAGGCCGGTAACGGACGGCGGCCAAGAAGCGATCTTTCCGTCCGTTATTGTTGCGCCGTCGGCGGTCGTGTAGTTGAACAAGCAGCCGTAGCCGACGTTGTTGGCGTATTGGGCCATTCCGGAACCGGCCGAGCGGACCAGCTCGCCGACCTGGAACAGGCCGAAGTTGCCGGATTGCAATGCATCGTTCATCGCCGTGGTCGTGCGCTTGCTGCCCTCGAACGAGGACAACACCTTGAACGCCGCGAGGATAAGCACGAGGCCGATGACAATAGCGATCATCAGCTCGATCAGCGTGTGTCCACATGGGGTGCGCGACGGTGAATGGGCGCGGATCATTGGATGACCACCTGCGTCATGTACGTGGCGATGTTGATGGCGTCAGTGGCGTTATTGTCGGCCGGCCCCGATTCGACGTTGCGGCCGAGCTTGCGCGGCCAGGTGATGGTAACGGTGGCAATGCCGCCCGAAACCGACAACGTACCGGTGCCGCCGGGCAGCATTTTGTTCACACGAGTCTGCCACGTACTGTAGTCCGAGGGCGTGGCCGAGGATTTTGCCACCCACAATTCGGTGATCAGATCGTTCGCGAGCAGCGCGGCGGTTGCGCGATCCTCGGCGTTGACCGAATTGGCAACGGCGACCGCCTTCATCTTGACCATGCCGAGCACGCCAATGGCGAACACGAGAATGGCGATCATCACTTCGATCAGCATCATGCCGTGCTGCCGCTTTGCTCCCACTCTGATTGGAGCGGCGCGGCTGGATTGAGGAGACATTGCAGAGAAGGCAATCATGGGCATCCGTCCGGTGCGCTAGCGACGTTAAAGGCCCGGTCAGGATCGCACTGGCGCACCTTGCCGCCCGGCGAGACGTAGATCCTGAGCTTGCGCGTCCCGCGCGAATTGGTGACGAGATAGATGACGGCGGGATCCGCCGCGGCAAGCGTGAAAGCGGTACTGCCGGTTGCCGAGCTGTAACTGCCCCCCGTACCGGCGCGGCCGAGGCTGTTGAAGCTGATCGCGGTGGTTGGTGCAACCGTCACGTTGGCGATGTTCGGGTCGGTAGCCGTCTGCAGCGTGTTCGAACCCGAATCGCTGTCGGTTTTCACGTAAGTAACTGTCCAGCCGCCGGTCGCCGACGGCGTGAAGGTAGTGATGCGATTCATGCGAGCGGCTTCACCCGCCGCGAAGCGAATGCCGTTCTGCATCGACTCGGCTACCGAGCGCGTGCGCGAATTCTGCAACCACTCACCGAAGCTAGGTATGGCCAGCACGGTGAGGACGGCGATCACGGCGACCACGATCATCAACTCGATGAGGCTGAAACCTTGCGAGCGCTTGAATGTGCTCATGACAGGGCGCTCAGCTGCAAGACCGGTTCATGCAGAACTTCGAGGTGCTGCTCGTCCAACCTGTCGGCGCTGCCGTCGCCTGGTTATTGTTCTGGTCGATCGTAAATGTCCAGCCCGTCATCATGCCCGTGCCGCTGGCGGTAATGGTGTACTTGGTCTTGAACGCGTCTATAGACGAACAAGTGAAGCCCCACTTGCTCAGTGTCGTCGTGTACACGGCCCCGGTCGCCGAACATGGCGAAGTGTAGGCACCGCCGCTCGCATAGGTGCGCGCGTCCTGATAGTACTGCTCCATCTGCGCACGAAATGCCGTGAGCTGATTGGTCGCATCGACGAGATTGGCGCGCTTCACATAGTCGGAATACGCCGGCAGCGCAATGGCCGCCAAAATGGCAATGATCGCGACCACGATCATCATTTCGATCAAGGTGAAGC
>DAIMZS010000130.1:2127-8634 GCA_036733825.1 Rudaea sp. | reverse complement strand
GCTCGGCTGGGGCGGCTGGTGGTTCTGGGATCCGGTCGAGAACGCCTCGTTCATGCCGTGGCTGGTCGGCACCGCGCTGATCCATTCGCAGGCGGTGACGGAAAAACGCGGTTCGTTCCGCGCGTGGACATTGCTGCTGTCGATTTTCGCCTTCTCGCTGTCGCTGCTCGGTACCTTTCTCGTGCGTTCGGGCGTGCTGACCAGCGTGCACGCGTTCGCGAGCGACCCGAAGCGCGGCTTGTTCATCCTCGCGTTTCTGACCATCGTCGTCGGCGGTTCGCTGACGATCTACGCGCTGCGCGCGCCGAAAGTCGCCGGCGGCAAACCGTTCCAAATGCTGTCGCGCGAAACTCTGCTGCTGATCAACAACCTGCTGTTCGCCTGCGCGGCGGCGATGGTGCTGCTCGGCACGCTGTATCCGCTGATCGGCGACGCGCTCGGCGTCGGCCGCATTTCGGTCGGGCCGCCGTATTTCGGCTTCATGTTCGTGCTGCTGATGCTGCCGGTGGTCGCGCTGATTCCGTTCGGGCCGTTCTTCCGCTGGGCCGCGGGCGACTGGCGCGCGAGCCTGCGCGCGCTCGTGCCGGCGCTGGCGCTGGCCGTGGTTTGCGCACTCGGCGCGTGGCTGCTTGTCGGCGGCTTGCCCGGGCGTGCCGTTGCCGGCGTGGCGGCGAGTCTGTGGGTCGGCGCCGGCATCGCGCTGTATGCACTCAAGCGCTGGCGCGACGCACCGCGCGGTCGCCGCTACACGCCGGAAATGCTCGGCATGATCGCCGCGCATTTCGGCGTCGCGATTTTTCTTGCCGGCGTGCTGATCACCGAATCGACCAGCGTGGAAAGCGACGTGCGCATGGCGCCGGGCGAAACGAAGAACATTGCCGGCCTCGACTTCCATTTCCAAGGCGTCGCCGCCGCGGAGGGGCCGAATTTCCGCGCGGCGCAGGGTGTGATCGAGGTTTCGCGCAACGGCCAGCCGATCGCGACGCTCAATCCGCAGAAGCGCCAGTACGCGGGCAACTCGCCCGTGCAGACCAAAGCCGACATCCAGCCGGGGCTGTTCCGCGACATTTACGTCGCGCTCGGCGAATCGCTGGATGACAAAGGCGCATGGGCGCTGCGCATCTACGTGAAACCGTTCGTGCGCTGGATCTGGCTCGGCGGCTTGCTGATGATGCTCGGCGGCTTTGTCGCCGCGACCGACAAGCGTTTCCGCGCCTTGCCCGCACATGCGACGGCGGCACCGCACTTCTCCTCCCCCTTCAAGGGGGAAGCCGGGAGGGGGATGGTGTTTCCCCGCGACGCACAACAAGCAACACCATCCCCACCCAACCCTCCCCTTGAAGGGGAGGGCTTAACGTGAACCGCTTGCTGCCTCTGCTCGCTTTCTTCGCGCTCGTCGGCCTGCTCGGCTTCGGCATGTGGTGGAACACGCATCACGAGACGAACGAAGTGCCGTCGCCGTTGATCGGCAAGCCGGCGCCCGAGTTCAAGCTGCCGTATTTGTACGACTCGTCCAAAACACTGTCGAAAAGCGATCTGCTCGGCAAGCCCTATCTCGTCAACGTCTTCGGCAGCTGGTGCGCGACCTGCCAGTACGAGCACCCGATTCTCACCCAGAGCGTCAAGCCGCTCGGCATCAAGCTGATCGGACTGAACTGGAAGGATCAACCCGACGACGCCAAACGCTGGCTGGACCAGTTCGGCGATCCGTACGATGCGATTCTTGCCGATCCCGACGGACGCACGGGCATCGATTTCGGCGTGTACATGGCGCCTGAAAGTTTCCTTGTCGATGCGCAGGGCGTGATCCGCTACAAGCGCATCGGCATGTTCACGCCGGAATTGATCGAAAGCGAACTCAAGCCGCAGCTCGCCAAACTGCAGCAGGGCGCGCCGTGAAACGCGCGCCGTTTTTTTTCGCCATGATCGCGTTATGCCTGGGCCTGCTCGCGTCGGCCGCGCACGCGATCGATCCGCTGCCGTTCCAGGACCGCGCCGAAGAGGTGCGTTTCCAGAAGCTCACGCGCCAGCTGCGCTGCCTCGTCTGCCAGAATCAGGACCTCGCCGACTCCGACGCCGACCTCGCCAAGGATCTGCGCAAGCAAGTGTTCGAGATGATGCGCGCGGGCAAGAGCGACGATGAAATCAAGGCATTCCTCGTCGCGCGCTACAACGATTTCGTGCTCTACGATCCGCCGCTGAAGCCGGGCACTTACCTGCTCTGGTTCACGCCGTTCGCGCTCGTCGCGATCGGCGCCGTCGTCGTGCTGCGCATCCTGCGGCGGCGGGCGCGTCAGGCGGCGGGCGAAACGACGACGCGCAGCACATCCAACGATGGGGACGAAGACTGGTGACATTCGCGTTCTTGGCTTTCGCGGCGCTGATGCTGATCGCAGCGCTCGCCTTCGTCCTCGTGCCGCTGCTGCGCACATCGCGCAGCCGTGCAGGCTTCGCCGCCGCGATTGCCGTCGCTCTGCTGTTGCCGATAGCGGCCATCGCGCTGTATCGCGGAATCGGCACGCCGCAGGCGCTCGATCCGGTCAATCTCACCGCCCGCGCAGACGCCCCGCAAGCCGCTGATCTCGATGCCGCCATCGTGCAGCTCGCCGAGAAAATGAAACAGGAGCCCGGCAACGCGGAAGGCTGGATCCTGCTCGGCCGCGCCTACAAGTCCATGCAGCGTTTTGCCGAAGCGCGCGATGCGCTCAAGCACGCGCACGACCTCGCGCCGAACGACGCCGATCTGATGGTCGACTACGCCGAGGCGCTGATCTTCGCCGGCGCGGACCGGCGCATTCAGGGCGAGGCGCTGGCGCTGATCGAACAGGCAGTCAAGACGGATCCGCAGAATCAGAAGGGCCTCTGGCTCGCCGGCATTGCCGACTCGCAGGCGGGGAAGTACGCGCAGGCAGTGCAGAAATGGAATATCCTGCTGCCGCTGCTGCCGCCCGATTCGAATGTGGCCGCGTCGGTGCGCGAACAGATTGCGCAGGCCGAAGCGCTGCGCGACGGCAAGACGCCGCCTGGCAAGGCTTCGCCTTCCGCTGCCGCGTCGAACACGGACGCCGTCAAGGATTCGGCTGCCGATGCCGGCCCGCATATTTCGGTCGAGGTGACGCTCGATCCGAAGTTGAAAGACAAGGTGGCGCCGACCGACACCCTGTTCGTTTTCGCCAAGGCCGCCGCCGGTCCGCCGATGCCGCTCGCCATCGCCAAGCTCACCGTCGCACAATTGCCGGCGAGCGTGACGCTGACCGACGCGATGAGCATGATGCCGAACATGAGAATATCCGCATTCGCGCAGATCGTCGTCGGCGCGCGCATCTCCAAATCCGGCCAGGCGATCGCGCAGAGCGGAGATCTGCAGGCCCTCTCCGCGCCGCTCTCCAACACGCGCACCGAGCCGGTGCAGCTGACGATCGATCAAACCGTGCCCTGAGCGATCCGGTCACACCGGCTGCGTGTTCGGCGCGCGGCCCGTCCCGCCGACAATCGATTCGCTCTCCGCCAAATGGCGCGCGTACAGCAGCGAACTGTGCTCGATGAGCGCGCCGATCACGGCGCGCTGCATGCGCGTGTGGCTGTCTTGAGCGCGGTAGTGCAGGAAAACATCGACGTCGAACGGCTTCTGATTCGGCGGGATGCGCACGCGGCGGTCGCCCTGCACCAAATGCGTCGGAACGACCGCCCGGCCGATGCCGGCGGCGACGGCATCGATCACGCCATAGATGTCGTCGAAATAGCTGCGCTTCATCACCGGCACCGTCGCACCGGTCTGCTTGAGGAAATACAGCTCGGTGAAATTGTCGCGCGGATTGTGGTCGATATAGCAGTTGCCGCTGGCCGGATGCAGCGCGGATTCGATGAGGATGTTGCGCTCGGTGCCGATGCGCACGTTCTCGATGCCGCTGCGTTCGCACGGGCTCAATGACACGCAGAAATCGGTGCGCCCGTCGATCAGCAGGTCGTGCAGTTCATGCACTTCCGCTTTCGACAGCTGACAGGTGAGGTTCGGGTTCGCACGCATCAGCCCGCCGATCGCCGGCAACAGGATTGAGCGTAGCGCCGAGGAGAACGAGACGAGACGAAAAAATCCCGCGACCCCGTCCGCACCGCCGACGAGACTGTCGAGCAGCTCGCGCTCCTGCGAGTGGATGCTCGAGGCGTGGCGCTGGAGAATGCGTCCGGACTCGGTGAGCTCCAGCCCGCCGCGCAGGCGCAGAAACAGCGCCTGCCCGAGCTGCTCCTCGAGATTCTGGATGCGCTTGGTCAGCGCCGGCTGTGTGATGTGCAGTGATTCCGCCGCTCGTGAAAAATTCAACTCCCGTGCAAGCGCAAGAAAAGATTCAATCTGAACCGAAGAAAGCTTCAGGCTCATACTGATACCCCGTCAGTAAGAGTCTATCCATCCCCTGCCCGGCAACTATACCCATTCGTTATCCGGCGATCACCTCTTTTTATCACCATAACCTGATGGCAATTTTGCATGCCCAAGTTTGATTGGATTTGTGACCGGCGACTGTCCTAACTTCACGGACGTCGACAAGGCGGGTGTGCAGGGCGAGAGATTCGCACTACGGGGGTAGAGCGCGCCCTTATCGACGACATCCGCGAGCCGTTCGAGAAAACACTCCTCGGAGCTTCGGGAGCAATGCCTGCGCCGACAAGTGCGCGGCGCCCACTCACACGCGGGTGGGCAAGGTTGGGGTAAACACGACCGATGAGTCTTCAGCAACCGGATGGGGTATCCGGTGCTCGCGGTCGTATTGGTTCTCGGGGTCAATCGACGGGGTAATTTATGCAAGTTCAACGCATTCGCATACTCGCTCAACTCATCGCCGTGGCACTGGCGCAATCGGCCGCCGCCGCGGACGTCGCGGTCGCACCGACGGCCGGCAGTTCCTTCGTGGTGCGCGACTCGGCCAACTCGACCGATCGCCTGCGCGTCAACGAAAACGGCCAAGTCTGGATTCCCGTGCTCGCCGCGGGCGCGCAGCAAAATACGCCGGTGTGCTCGGGCGCAGGCGGCGTGGTCGGTCCGTGCGCGCCGGGAGTCATCGGCGTCGGCCCGACCGGTCCGACGGGCCCGGCCGGCCCTCCGGGTCCGGGCGGCGGTTTCACTCTGCCGTATTCCGCATCGCAGGCCGATGCCGGAATACTGTTCAGTCTGACCAATACGGGCGACGGCGGCGCGATCGCCGGGTCGACCGAGTCGGTAGTGAGCAACGTCGCCGCGATCGTCGGCACGATTCTCTCCGCCTCGCCCGGCGGATTCTCGGCGGCGGTGCGCGGCATCAACAACGGCACCGGCGGACTCGGCATCGGCGTGTACGGTTCGCACAACGGCTCGGGCTGGGGCGTGTACGGCGTGACGCCGAACGGCCTGGGCGTGTACGGCAACGCCTCCGCCAACGGCACCGGCGTTTACGCCAACAGCAACACCGGCACCGGTCTGACGGCGACGTCGAACAACGGCATTCCTGCCAGTTTCAGCATCTTCAACAACGCCAATAACAACAATGTGATCGTGGCCGACACCGTCGGCAACGGCACCGTCGTCAACGTGACCACGACCGGTAACGGCGCCGGCGTGCGCAGCAGCACCGCGGCCGGATTCGGCCTGCACGGCGTCACCAGCGCGCAGACGAGCGCGGGCGTGGTCGGCGACAACAACGGCGGCGGCGAAGCCGTCGTCGGCCGCACGACATCCGACATTGCCGGTGCCGTGGTCGGGCGCAACGACGGCGGCGGCTATGGCGTGCGCGGCTTCATCACGACGAACACCAGCGATACGGGCGTCGGCGTTCTCGGGCAAGTGGGCCTGAACAACAGCACCGGCCGTGCAGGACGCTTCGAGAATTTCAACAACGTCAATACAGCCGGCAACACCTTGGAGGTCGAAACGAACGGCAACGGCAACATCCCGGACAACACGCTGGGCAATGCCGCGTCCTTCCTGGTCAACAACACCAACAGCGTCGCCGCCGCAGTGCGCGGCGAGGTGAAGACGATCTTCGGCAACTTCGGCGCGGCGGGCATTTTCGGCGTGGCGTCCGGAACGGGCGGCTACGCCGGGTTGTTCCATAAGTCCAATCCATCGGGCAACGGCCCTGCCGTCGTCGCCATCAACGACGGTAACGGCAACGCCATCAACGCCAATGCGAGCAAGGACGGCAACGGCGTCGAAACCAATATCGACGGCGCCGGCAACGCGCTCTATGCCTGGGTGCCGAGCTTCGCGACCGGCCGCGCTGGCAGGTTCGATATCTTCAACGAAGACAGTACCAGCGACGTAATCACGGTCACCACGATCGGCAACGGCATCGCCGGCAATTTCAAGGTGGACAAGGACACCGCCACCAGCCCGGCAGTGAAAGGCGAGGTCAATTCGAAGTTCGCCAATTTCGGCACGGCCGGCATCTGGGGAGTTTCTTCGGGCGTCGGCGGAGTGGCGGGTTTGTTCCACGCCTCCAATCCGGCCGGCAACGGAGCGGCGTTGCTCGCCAT
>DAIMZS010000130.1:0-2027 GCA_036733825.1 Rudaea sp. | reverse complement strand
CGGTCAACGTCGCGCGCATCAACAGCGCCGGCACCGGCTACTTCAACGGCGGCACTGTCGTCGGCGGCGCGGACTTGGCCGAGTTCGTGCCGACGACCGGCGCGGAGCCGCAGCCCGGCGATGTGGTCGAAATCGACCCGAGCCAACCCAACCGCTTCCGCGTGTCGGGCGAAGCGCACAACGTTCGCGTCGCCGGCGTGATCTCGACCCAACCGGGCGTCACCCTCAATGACAAGACCGGCGCGGAAACGCCGGCGCAAGGCCCCGCGCTCGCCCTCGCCGGCCGTGTTCCGGTCAAGGTGACGAACGCGAACGGCGCGATCCGCATCGGCGATCTGCTCGTCGCCTCGGACCTGCCCGGCCACGCGATGCGCGCCGGCGATTTCGAGCGCCGCGGCGCGGTGATCGGCAAGGCGCTGGAAGATTTCGACGCCGACCGCGGCAATATCCAGATGCTGGTCTGGACGGACTGAGGGAGATGCCATGCGAACCCTCTTACGTTTGTCCGCCGCACTGGCCTGTGCGTTCGCCGCTCCGGCGTTCGCGCAGATCAATATCGGCGCAGGTTCGACCTTCGACTTCGGCGACGCCGCGATCAATTTCGGCTGCTCCGACCTGATCGTTGCCGGCCAGGCCACGGCGTCGGGTGCGCTCACCGGACTGCGTGACCTGAGCATCGCACCCGGCGGCGGCTTCGCCGTCGGCAGCGGCCAGATTGCGCTCGGCGGAAACTTCAGCAACGGCGGCGCGTTCAGCGCGGGCACCGGCACCGTGGGCATCGTGGATGCCTGCGGCAGCGGCGTCAGCCAGGTGAGCGGCAGCACGAACTTCTACCGCTTCGCCGCCAGCTCCGGCACCGGCAAGCAGTTGGTGCTGCCGGCAAATGTGACGCAGAGCGTGGCCAATTCGCTGGTATTGACCGGCGTCGTCGGCCATCTGCTGCAGGTGCTCAGTTCCACGCCCGGCCAGCGCGCGGAACTCAACCTCGCACCCGGCGCCGCTCAGACCATCGCCTATGTCTCCGCGCGCGACAATGCCGCAACCGGGGCGACGATTGCGCCCGGGCCGCCCGCGGCGTTCAACTCGGCCGACGGCGGCAATCTGGTCAATTGGTTCATCGGCGTGGTTGGCGGCAACGGCACCATTCCGACGCCTGTGCTGGGCGTGCTCGGCCAGTTGCTGCTGCTGGGCGGCATGCTCCTCGTCGCGTGGCGCATGGTGCGCAGGCACGGCGACGAAAGCGCCTGACCGGCACCGGACGAACCTTGGCGTTCGTCCGGGCGCGTCATAAACTCGCGGGCCGAATCCTGCGCCCGCGAGTCCATGTCCGACGCACGCCAGTATTTCTCCCTGCCCTCGCCGTTCGCCATGCGCCGCGGCGGCGAACTGACCGGTGCGCAGATCGCGTACGAAACCTGGGGCGTGCTCAACTCCGCCCGCGACAACGCCGTGCTGATCCTCACCGGCCTCTCGCCCGGCGCGCACGCCGCCTCGAACGCGGCCGATCCGTCGCCCGGCTGGTGGGAAGAGATGATCGGCCCCGGCAAGCACATCGACACGAATCGCTGGTTCGTGATCTGCGTGAACTCGCTCGGCAGCTGCAAAGGTTCGACCGGACCCGCGTCCACAAATCCACAAACGGGCAAAGTATACAAACTCGACTTCCCCGAGCTGACCCTCGAAGACGTCGGCAACGCCGCATTCGAGCTCGCGCGCGGCCTCGGCATCGAGCGCCTCGCCTGCCTGATCGGAAATTCAATGGGCGGGATGAGCGCGCTGGGCTACCTCGTCCAGCATCCCGGCAGCGCACGCGCGCACATCAGCATCTCGACCGCACCGCAGGCGCAGCCGTTCGCAATCGCCATCCGTTCGCTGCAGCGCGAGGCGATTCGGCTCGATCCCAATTTCAATCAAGGCAACTACGACGACGAGCACTATCCGGAGACCGGCATGTCGATCGCGCGCAAGCTCGGCGTGATCACCTACCGCTCGGCGATGGAATGGGTCGGCCGCTTCGCGCGCATCCG
>DAIMZS010000129.1:4648-8644 GCA_036733825.1 Rudaea sp. | reverse complement strand
CCCGTCGTATCGCGCGCGATGCCGAGTACGACCGGCAGATAGAAGCCGCCGATGCCGCCGGCCGCGCCGATGATGCCGGCCATCGTGCCGGTCTTCTCCGGCCAACGCAGCGGCACGAGTTGGAACGTCGCGCCGTTGCCGAGACCGAAGCAGAAATAGAGCACGAACAGCAGCGCGATGCCGCCGGCCAGCGGCGGCTGCCACAACGCGAAGGCGAGGTCGGCGAGCGCGATCGCGGCGAGCAGCACGCCGAGCGCGCGCACGCCGCTGATGCGGTCGGCGAGCGCGCCGCCGAGCGGCCGCACCATCGCGCCGGTGAAGGCGAGCGCAGCCATCCACAGGCCGGCGTCGATCTTGGTCACGCCATACAGGTTGGTCAGCAGCAGCACCACATACGAGGACATGCCGACGAAACCGCCGAACGTGATCGAGTAGATCAGCATCATCGCCCAGGTATCGCGCTCGGCGAACACGGCGCGATAACGCGCAGGCAGCACGGCGATCGCGAGCAGCGCGCCGAGCACCGGCAGCAGCATCAGACCGGTCTTGCCGCCGAGGCCGAACAGGCCCGCGTTGACCGCGAGCACGAGGACCACGAGAAACACCAGACTCGCTGCGAACGCGAACACGGCCGCGCGCGCGTCGCCCGATTTCGGCCCGCGGTCGCGCGACCAGGCGAGGACGGCGGCCGCGGTCAGCGCGAGCAGCGGCAGCGATGCTGCGGTCGCCTTCTGCCAGCCCCAATGTTCGGCGAGGCTCGGGAACAGAAAGCCGTCGAGCACCGCGCCGATGTTGCCCGCGGCGGCGAGGCCGAGCACGAGACCCTGCACCTCGCGCGGATAGTTGCTGCCGGCCATCGGCAGCGCGACCGCGAAGCTCGCGCCGCCCATGCCGAGCAGCACGCCGAGCGCGAGCAGCAGCGGCAGCGACGGCGCGCCGGGCATCAGCAACAGTACGGCGGGTGGAATTGCGGATAAGGCGATGCCGAGCAGGGCCAGACGTTTGCCGTCGATGGCCTGATACATATTGCCGAACGTCACGCGCAGAATCGCCGCCGCCAGCACCGGCACGGCGACGAGAAAACCTTTCTGCGCGTCGTTGAGCGCGTAGTCCTTGGCGATGCCCGGCGCAAGCGGGCCGTACATTACCCACACAGTGAAGCCGGTGTCGAAGTAAAGAAAGCTCGCCAGCAGCGCGCGCCAGTCGCCGCTTTTGAGTGAGGTCAGTATGTTGTGCATCACACGCTCCGAAGGCTTGCCGCGAACAGCGCGGCTCTGCCCTCCCCTTCGATGCTGCCTGGCACGGCGAAGTCGTCGGCTGCGATGCGGAGTGTGGCCCCGCGCGGCCTGCGGCCTTCGCGCAGGCGGATCGAGCCGAAGTCGCGGCGTGCGCTAGACAGCACCTTCGCGCGCGGTCGATGCCGCACGCGTGTTGTTGTTCGTTTTGCAAATGCCGACGATCGTTTCGATCTGCCGCCGCAGCGGCGGCGGCAGCAGCGACTCGTCCGCGAGCGCGCGTTCGATCCAGCGTGCGGTCGGATCGGCCTCGCGCGAGGGCGGCAGTTCGGGCACGACGCCATCGCCGGGCGCGGCCTCGACGAGCGTCGTCGCCGCGCCGTCGCGCAGCCACTCGATCGCCACCTGCCGGCGCGGATCGGCCACGGCCTCGCCTTCGCTGCCGCGCGCGAGCAGCACGCCGGCCGCGCCGGCGACGCGCGCATCGAGGAACAGACGCGTCATCTCGTCGCGATATTGCGGATGGGTGTAGTTGACCAGGCGCAGCGCGGGCGCGGCGAACGGCTGGATCAACTTGACCAGCGTATGCGCCGGCCCGCGCACGCCGAGGCGGTCGCGCAGCGCGATCAGGCGCGCGAGCGCGGGTGAGAGCACCTCGATCGGCGCGAAGGCGAGGCGGCGCGTCTGCAACGCGAGTTCGACGTCGGCGATGTCGCTGCATGCGCTAACGCCGAGCGCGGCGAACACCGAGGCGCTCGCGATGCGGCCCCAGCCGTCGACGGCGTCGCCATGGACGAGCACGGGAATGTCGCGCGCGGCCAGCGCCATCGCCAGCAACGGAGTCAGGTTCGGCAGCTTGCGCGCGCCGTTGTAACTCGGGATCACGACCGGCATCGCGCGCGCGTCGCTCGGCGCCGCGACGTGCGCGAGATTCGCCTGGCAGGCGTCGAGCATGCCGGCGAGTTCGTCGGCGGTTTCGCCTTTGATGCGATAGGCGATCATGATGCCGCCGAGTTCGAGATCGGCAATGCGGCCGTCCAGCATCGCCGCGAACAGATCGCGCGTATCGTCGCGCGACAGCGGCCGTGCCCCGCGTGCGCCGCGGCCGAGTTCGTGGATCAGGTTGGGCAGGTCGAGCGTGCTCATGCAAAGCTCCTCACCTCTCCCGCCGGGAGAGGTCGGCGCGCGAAGCGCGACGGGTGAGGGTCCGGGGTCTGCGCGGAGTTGCCGTTGGCCCGGACCCTCATCCGGCGCTTCGCGCCACCTTCTCCCGGTGGGAGAAGGAAAGCGCGTTGGATTCGCCGTTGCACGAGCGTGCTCACGCCGCCACCGCCTGCGCGCTGGCGATCAGGCGTTTCAATTCCGGCACGCACGAGCCGCAGCCGGTGCCGCAGCGCAGGCTCGCCTTGAGCTCGGCAAGCAAGGCGTCGACGCCGGATTTTGTGGATTTTTGCACTTTTTCCACGATCTCGTTTTCGCGCACGCCGATGCAGGTGCAGATGGTGCGCCCTTTTGAGATCAAAGACTTCGGCGGCGTGCGCGACGGCAGCAGCAACAAGCGCCCGAGCGCGGAGATCGCGGTGCCGCTCTCGAGATATTCGCGCAGCCAGCCCGCCGCAGTCACGTCGCCGGCGAGCGAGAACGCGACGAGGCGATCGCCGGCGAGGCGCAATCGCCGCCCGCTCGCGCGGCGGGCGTCGTTATAGCTCAGCACGGCTTCGCCGGCGCCGAGGCCGAACAGCGTTTCGATGTCCTGCTTGAGCTCCGCTGTGCAGGGATCGTGCGCGGCGACGCGCCAGAACAGCCCCGGCCGCTCGCGCCCGAACGGCACGCAGCTCGCGTAGGGAAAACGTGCGAAATACGAACGCAGCCGCGTCTGCATCTCGAACCAGCGCTCGGGCGCGAATTCGGCGCAGGCGACCCATTGCCACGGCAACTCCGCTTTGCGCACGACGACGGCGGCGTGTTTGAGCTCGGGCTGCTTGGACACCGGATCGAACGCGCGCGGCAGCAATGCATTGATGCCGTGCGACACCGAGGTGGTCGGCAGGCCGGAAATAAATTCCTCGCCCCAGTGCATCGCGACGAAGGTCTGTCCGGGCGCCATGGCGTCGCTGCTGCGCACCGGCAGGACGATGCTGGCGCGGCGCGAAGTGACGTGGACGAAGTCGCCCGATTCGACGCCGATGCGCGCCGCGTCGGCCGGATGGATCTCGATCGCCGGCTCGCCCGCGTGGTCGAATGCCTGCGGCAGCGTGCCGGTGCGGCTCATGCCGTGCCAGTGGTCGCGCAGACGGCCGGTGGTCAGCGTGTACGGATAATGCCAGTCGGTGGTTTCCGCCGGCGCGCGCACCTCGATCGCGGCGAAGCGCGCGCGGCCGTTCGGCGTGGCGAATTGTCCATCGGCATACAAGCGCGCGGCGCCTGCGCTGTCGCCGGGACGATACGGCCATTGCTGCGGGCCGTCGCGTTCGAGCGTCGCGTAACTCAAGCCGCCGATATCGAGATCGCGCCCGCGCGTCGTCTGGCGATGCTCGTTCCAGACCTGCTCGGGCGTGGGATAGTCGAACAAGCTTGGCTGGCCGGGACGCAGCCGCGTTTCCAGGCGCAGCGCGACATCGCGCGCGATGCGCCAGTCCGCGCGCGCTTCGCCGGGCGGCGCGACGGCCGCGCGCACGCGCGAGATGCGGCGCTCGGAATTCGTCACGGTGCCTTCTTTTTCGCCCCACGACGAGGCGGGCAGCAGCACGTCGGCATAGGG
>DAIMZS010000129.1:1296-4548 GCA_036733825.1 Rudaea sp. | reverse complement strand
AGATCGCGATGCGCGCTGAGCAGATTCGCCATGCCGCCGACTTCGCGGCCGCCCATCGCGTTCGGTTGGCCGGTCAGCGAGAACGGACCCGCGCCGGCTTTGCCGATCTGCGCGGTGGCGAGATGCAGATGGATCAGCGCCGCGTTCTTCGCCGTGCCCGAAGTCGATTGATTGAGGCCCTGGCAATACAGCGACAGTGTCGGCCCGTCGGCGAACCAGCGTGCGGCAGTGAGGAGATCGGCTGCGGGCACACCGCAGATCGTGGCCGCGCGTTCGGGCGGGTAGTCGAGCGCCAGCGCGCGCATCGCATCGAAACCGTCGGTGTGCGCGGCGATGAAAGCCTCGTCGATGCGCTGTTCGGCGATCAGCACGTTCAGCATGCCGAGAAAGAGGACGACATCGCTGCCCGGCTGGATAGCGAGGTGCAGATCGGCGCTCTCGGCGCTGTCGGTGCGGCGCGGATCGACGACGACGATGCGCAGCTCGGGGTTGCGCGCTTTCGCCTCTTCGAGACGGCGGAACAGGATCGGATGCGCGAACGCAGGATTCGCGCCCGCGATGACGACGCAGCGTGCGTGGTCGAGGTCCTCGTAGCTGCACGGCGGCGCGTCGGCGCCGAGGGTTTGCTTGTAGCCGGCGACGGCCGAGCTCATGCACAGGCGCGAATTCGTGTCGATATTGTTCGTGCCGAGCAAACCCTTCGCGAGTTTGTTGAAGACGTAATAATCCTCGGTCAGCAATTGCCCGGAGATATAAAACGCAACCGCGTCCGCGCCGTGCGTGCGCACCGTCGCCGCGAAGCGATCGGCGACGAGATCGAGCGCGTCGTCCCAGCTCGCGCGCGTGCGCGCCGCCGCGCGCGAGCGGCGCAGTTCGGGAAACAACGCGCGCGCCTGCGCGTGCAGCGCCGGCGTCGCGGTTTGATGCAAGGCGCTGCCTTTGCTGCACAAGCGGCCGAAATTGGCCGGATGCTCGGGATCGCCCTGCACGCCGACGATGCTTTCGTGCCCGTCGGCGTCGATGGCGGTTTCGATCAAGACACCGCAGCCAACGCCGCAATAGCAGCAGGTCGACGCCGTCGTGCGCGCCGCAAGCGTGGAGGAAGCTTGCAGCGACGCGGTCATGTCGCGGCGCAGGTTTCCGCTTCGGCAACGGCGGCGGGCCGGCGCAGGTCGGCGCGGTGCAGGAACACGTCGCCGTCCATGCAGCGCACGCGCAGGCATGCGGTGGCGCCGATGTCGGGCTCGACCGCGCGGCCGCTGTCGAGGTTGATCACCCAGGCATGCAGCGGGCAGGTCACGCGCGCGCCGTGGACGATGCCCTGCGACAGCGGGCCGCCCTTGTGCGGACAGCGATCGTTGAGCGCGAACACGCGGTCGTCGAGGGTGCGGAACAGCGCGATGTCGGGCCGCCCGGCGACGCGCAGCACGCGCGCGCCGGACAGCGGAATGTCCTCGAGGCGGCAGATGTAGAACCAGTCGTTCATGGTCATGCCGATTCCTCGACCAATACGGCCTTGATCGGCGCGAACTGGCGCAGATCAACCGCGGCTTTTTGCGGCTCGTGCCACGGATCGGCCTCGTCGCGCAACGCGTCCTGCAGGCGCGCCCACAGCGCGCGGCGGCCGTCGGCGTCGTCGAGTACGCGCTTCTTGCAGTAGTCGAGGCCGACGCGGCCGACGAAATGCACGGTGCGTTCGAGATAGAAGCCCTCTTCGCGATAGAGCTGCAGGAAGGCGCCGGCGTACTCGAGCACTTCTTCGTGCGTCTTCAGTTTGCAGAAGAACTGGGCGACGTCGGTTTTGATGCCGCCGTTGCCGGCGACATAGATCTCCCAGCCCGAATCGACACCGATCACGCCGACGTCCTTGATGCCGGATTCGGCGCAGTTGCGCGGACAGCCCGACACGGCGAGCTTGACCTTGTGCGGCGCGTACATTTTCCACAGCGCCTTTTCCAGTTCGATGCCCATGCGCGTGGAATCCTGCGTGCCGAAGCGGCACCACTCCGATCCGACGCAGGTTTTCACCGTGCGCAGCGCTTTCGCGTAGGCGTGGCCGCTCGGCATATCGAGATCGCGCCAGACATTCTGCAGGTCTTCTTTCTTCACGCCGAGCAGGTCGATGCGCTGGCCGCCGGTGACTTTGACCGTCGGAATTTGATACTTGTCGACGACGTCGGCGATGCGGCGCAGCTCGCTCGCGTTGGTGATGCCGCCCCACATGCGCGGAATGACCGAATACGTGCCGTCTTTCTGGATGTTGGCGTGGGCGCGTTCGTTGATGAAGCGCGCCTGCGGATCGTCCTTCGCCGCGTGCGGCCAGGTCGAAATCAAATAGTAGTTGAGCGCCGGGCGGCAGGTCGCGCAGCCGTTCGGGGTCGACCATTCCATGAACGCCATCGCCGCCATCAAGCTGGTGAGACGATTCTCGCGAATGGCCATGCGCACTTCTTCGTGCGAATAGATCGTGCAGGCGCAGATCGGCTTCTTCTTCGGCGTGGCCGAATAGTCGCCGCCGAGCGTCGACGCGAGGATCTGTTCGACGAGCCCCGTGCACGAGCCGCACGAGCTCGACGCCTTCGTGTGCTTGCGCACCGCATCGACGGTGAACAGGCCTTGCGTCTTGATCGCCTTGACGATCGTGCCTTTGCACACGCCGTTGCAGCCGCAGACTTCGGCATCGTCGGCCATCGCGACGGCGCGGTTCTCGCCGGCGTGGCCGGCGTCGCCGAGATTGGCCTCGCCGAACATCAGCGTGTCGCGGATGTCGTCGATCTTGCGGCCTTCGCGCAGCAGCTTGAAGTACCAGGCGCCGTCGGCCGTGTCGCCGTACAGGCACGCGCCGACGAGCTTATCGTCGCGGATGACGAGTTTCTTGTAGACGCCGCCGATGGGATCGGCGAGGGTGATTTCCTCGGTGTCGGCGCCGCCGTTGAAATCGCCGGCGGAGAACAGGTCGATACCGGTGACCTTGAGCTTGGTCGACGTCACCGAGCCCGAGTAGATGCCGATGCCGAACTCGGCGAGATGATTGGCGCAGACCTTGGCCTGCTCGAACAGCGGCGCGACGAGGCCGTAAGCGATGCCGCGGTGCGCCGCGCATTCGCCGACCGCGTAGACGCGCGGATCGTAGGTCTGCATCGTGTCGGAAACGAGAATGCCGCGGTTGCACTGCAGCCCCGCCGATTCGGCCAGCGCCGTGTTCGGGCGGATGCCGATCGCCATCACCACGAGTTCGGCCGGAATCTCCTC
>DAIMZS010000129.1:0-1196 GCA_036733825.1 Rudaea sp. | reverse complement strand
TTGCCGGGCACCGGCAGCATGAACGGATTCGAGCCGGTGGCGAGCAGCAGGCGATCGTAGGCCGCTTCGGTGCCGTCCTCGGCGATCACGCGCCGGTTTCGGCGATCGATCTTCACGATCTTCTTGCCGGTGTGCAGGGCGATGCCGTTGTCGCGGTACCAGTCCCAGTCGTTGAGCACGATCTGCTCGACCGTCTGCTCGCCGGCGAGCACCGGCGAGAGCAGGATGCGGTTGTAATTCGGATGCGGTTCCGCGCCGAACACCGTAATGTCGTACAGGTCGGGCGCGAGCTTGAGCAGCTCTTCGAGCGTGCGCACGCCGGCCATGCCGTTGCCGATCAATACGAGTTTCTGTTTCGCCTTGGCGTTCATGCTTGCACCTCGCGGTCTCGTGTTGCAGAGCAGCAAGTGATGTGCCAACCAGAAAAGCAAGCTGAAACAAAGAGATGAGTCGTTCACTCATCGATTTCGGTGCACGATTTTGGTGCAAAAAGCGCGATCGAGCCCTGACATCGTGCGCCTGCGAGCAGGTGCCCATGCGGAAAGTCGCGTCGTTTCACCGGCCCGCCATGCAACGGTTGCGGCTCGAGTCGTTACGCCGCTACGCTTACGCGCTTTTTCCTCCATTCTTCAATTTCAACGTCGAGCCGTTGATCCACTCGTCTCGATCGAGGCCCGCAAGAGAATCGCCATGACTGCCGCAAACCCCAGAATCATTTACACCCTTACCGACGAAGCGCCGCGCCTGGCCACGGCCTCGCTGTTGCCGATCATCCAGGCGTTCGCGAAACCGGCGGGCATCGAAGTGGCGACCAGCGACATTTCGGTGGCCGCCCGCATCCTCGGTCAGTTTCCCGAGGCGCTGAGCGAGGCGCAGCGCGTGCCCGACAACCTGGCCGAGCTGGGCAAGCTCACGCTCAAGTCCGAGGCGAACATCATCAAGCTGCCCAACATCAGCGCCTCGGTGGCGCAGCTCAAGGCGGCAATCAAGGAACTGCAGGAGAAGGGCTACAAGATTCCGGACTTCCCCGAGAACCCGTCGAGCGACGAGGAGAAGGACATCCGCGCGCGCTACAACAAGTGCATCGGCAGCGCGGTGAATCCGGTGCTGCGCGAGGGCAACTCCGACCGCCGCGCGCCCAAGGCGGTCAAGGAATACGCGCGCAAGAATCCGCACCGCATGGACGAGTGGAGCCA
>DAIMZS010000128.1:4155-8707 GCA_036733825.1 Rudaea sp. | reverse complement strand
GGCATCGTGCCGATGGTCGAGCCCGAAGTGCTGATGGACGGCAACCACGACCTCGACGTCTGCTACGAAGTGACCGAAGCGACGCTGCGCTCGCTGTTCGGCGCGTTGTACGAGCAGAACGTCATGCTCGAAGGCACCATCCTCAAGGCGAGCATGGTGATCTCGGGCAAGGACTGCGCCGAGCAGGCCAGCGTCGACGAAGTCGCCGAAGCGACCGTGCGCTGCCTGAAATCCACCGTGCCGGCGCTGCTGCCGGGCATCGTGTTCCTTTCCGGCGGCCAGACCGACGAGCAGTCGACCGCGCACCTCAACGCGATGAACCAGATGGGCCCGCATCCGTGGCCGCTGTCTTTCAGCTACGGCCGCGCGATGCAGTCGGCGGCGCTGAAGTTCTGGTCGAAGGATCTGGTCAAGAACTTCGCCGAAGCGCAGAAGATCGTCGTTTCGCGCGCGAAGGAAAACGGCCTCGCCGCGCTCGGTCAGTGGACGAAGGCGGCCAAGGCGGCCTGATTCGTTTCTACATCAAGTGATGTTTTTGCGACGGGCGTCCTCGGGCGCCCGTTTGCATTTGCGCGCTCAGACGAGGGCGCGATACAGGCCGGCCGACTTCGCATCGAAACAGCAGAACACGACGCGCTCGGGAAACGCCCCGTGCCAGGACTTCGCTTCGTGCGTTGCGATCAGCGTCGCCTGCTCGAGCGGATAGCCGAACACGCCGCAGCTGATCGCCGGAAACGCGATGCTGCGCACGCCGTGCTCGAAGGCGAGCCGCAGCGAGGCTCGGTAGCAACTGGCGAGCAACTTCGCTTCGCCCTGGCCGCCGCCTTGCCAGATCGGGCCGACCGTGTGGATGACGTGGCGCGCGGGCAGGGCGAAACCGGGTGTGATGCGCGCCTCGCCGGTCGGGCAGCGCACGTGCGGGCGCACGAGCGGAATCGCGCGGCATGCGGCCGCCAGCTGCGGGCCGGCCGCGCGGTGGATCGCCCCGTCGACACCGCCGCCGCCGGCCAGGGCCTCGTTTGCCGCGTTGACGATGGCATCGACCTGCAACTGGGTGATATCGGCTTCCACTACGGAGAATTTCGGCATACCGGCACCGTCTCTGCGCAATGCGGTTAGCATAGGCGCATGACGGAAAAAAAACCTGAATCTGAGAATCCCTGGCGCAACGCGAGGATCAAACCGTCCGCGCCGCGCCCGGCGGAGCTGCGGACGCCATCGCCGGTCGCGCCGAAGCCGCCGTCGGGACCGCGCCGCGGCGAGGAAATCCGCGTCTACGGCCGCAACGCCTGCCTGGCCGTGTTCGCCAAGCGCGCCGAGGACGTGCGCAAGGTCTATTTGACCGAAGCGCGCATCGCCGATTTCAAGCCGGTGCTCGCCTGGTGCGTGAAGCAGCGCATCGGCTATCGCGTGGTCGAGAACGACGATCTGGATCGGCTGACCGACACGCAGCATCACGAAGGCGTCTGCTTCGAGGTGCGCAGAACGCCGGCGTTGTCGCTGCGCGCATTGCTGCAGGACATTCCGCACCACAGTCCCGCGCTGCTGATCTGGCTCGACGGCGTCGGCAATCCGCACAACGTCGGCGCGCTGCTGCGCAGCGCGGCTAATTTCGGCGCGCGCGCGGCGATTCTGCCGGCGGGTTCGCCCGCGCTTCCGGGCGCGGCGATGCGCGTCGCCGAAGGCGGCGCCGAAGCGGTGCCGCTCGCGCAGGTCTCGGCAGGCGAGGATGGGTTCGCCTTGTTGCGCGATGCGGGCTTCACGACCGCCGCGACCGTGCCGCGCGCGGGCGAGGATTTGTACGCGACGAAGCTTCCGCCGCGGCTCGTGCTAATCCTCGGCGCCGAGGGCGAGGGCATGTCGGCCGAATTGATCCGCCGCGCCAATCTGCGCCTGACGATTCCGGGCACGGGCGCGGTGGAGAGCCTCAACGTGTCAGCGAGCGCGGCCGTCCTGTTCGCCGAATATTGGCGCCAGCATCGTTAGTCATGCGCTTTCTCCTCGCGCTCATCCTGCTCGGGTTTGGCGTACACGCCGGCGTTGCGGCGGCCGAGTTCGACGTGCGGCCCGCGCGTGCCGTCGTGCAGCGCGTGCTCGGCAAGCACGCCGCGTCGATTGAACTGGCGGCGCTGCCGGCGCAGGACGATGGCAGCGAGCGCTTTCGCATCGCGCGCGACGGCCAGCGCGTGAAAGTCGAAGGCAGCTCGGCGAGCGCGCTGCTGTTCGGCGTGAACTGGTATCTGAAATACGTCGCGCACCGGCAGGTGTCGACCAATGGCAATCGCCTCGGTGACGCGCCGCTGCCGCTGCCGGACGAGCCGATCGAACACAGCGCGCGCTTCGCCTGGCGCTACGCGCTCAATCAGAATACCGACGGCTACACCATGCCGTACTGGGACTGGCCGCGCTGGGAGCGCGAAATCGATCTGTACGCGCTCAGCGGCATCAATGCGATGATCGTCGAGCGCGGCATGGACTCGGTGCTCTACGACACTTTCCGCGACTTCGGCTATTCCGACCGCGAACTGCGTGCGTGGATCACCCAGCCGGCGCATCAGAACTGGCAGCTCATGGGCAACCTGTGCTGCTTCAACGGGCCGATCAGCCGCGAGCTGATGGCCAAGCGCGCGAAATCGGCGCGGCAGATCCTCGCGCGCCTGCGCGAGCTCGGAATCACGCCGGTGCTGCCGGGGTTTTACGGCGTCGTGCCGGCGGATTTCGCAAAGAAATTCCCGCAGGCGCACGTGATCGCGCAGGGCGACTGGGCCGGCTTCACGCGGCCGGGCTGGCTCGATCCGCGCGATCCGCTGTTTGCGAAGATCGCGGCGAGTTTTTATCGTCACCAGCGCGAGTTGTTCGGCGAGAATGTTTCTGCGATCGTCCCTGATCGCCAAAATCAAAAAGCGGGCGTCCTGCCCGCACTTTCCAATATCTACGACATGGAAATTTTTCAGGAAGGCGGCAGCTCGGGCGACGTGCCGGTGCGCGAAGGTGCGCATCTCGTCCAGGCCGCGCTCGACGCTGCGCATCCGGGTGCGAAGTGGATGATGCTCGCCTGGCAGGGCAATCCGCAGCCGGAGCTGCTCGCCGGCGTCGACCGCAGCAAACTCTTCATCATCGACATCGATCATGACAAGGTGCCGCGCGACGATCGCATGACGGATTTCCGCGGCGCGCCGTTCCTGTTCGGCGGCATCTGGGCATTCGGCGGGCGCACGACGTTCGGTGCGAACATCCGCAACTACATCGAGCGCCTGCCGCGCATGGCCGACGCGAATCCGAGCCTGATCGGCACGGCAGTGTTTCCCGAGGGCATGGACACCAATCCGTTCGCCTTCGACCTGTTCACCGAAATGGCTTGGCGCGACGGCGAAGTCGACGGCGCGCAATGGACGGCGAGCTACGTACAGCGCCGCTACGGCGCGGCCGATGAGCATGCGCTCGCGGCCTGGAAGATTCTGCGTGAAACCGCGTACAGCATCGCGCCCGATACGGTCGAGTTCAACAGCGAGCGCGAGGCGGGGCAGGAGTCGCTGTTCGCCGCGCAGCCGAGCTTGAACGCGTTTCAGTCTTCGCGCTGGTCGCCGGTCGCGCTGCGTTACGACGCGAAGAAATTCGCCGGCGCGCTGCCCGAACTGCTGCGGATCGTGCCCGCACTGCGCGCGAGCGAAACTTATCGCTACGATCTCGTCGACGTCGCGCGGCAGACGCTGGCGAACGAGAGCCGCGCTCTGCTGCTGCAGATCAAGGCTGCGTTCGAAGCGAAGGACCGTGCGCGCTTCGAAACGCTGACCCAGCGCTGGCTCGCCTTGATGGATCTGCAGGACCGCCTGCTCGCCACGCAGCGCGATTTCCTCGTCGGCGTCTGGCTCGAGCGCGTGCGCGGCTGGGCGTCGACGCCCGACGAGCTGCGCCGTCTCGACTACGACGCGCGTTCCATCCTCACCACCTGGGGCGAGCGCAAGGCGAGCGAAGGCGCCGAACTGCACGACTACGGCAACAAAGACTGGGCCGGACTCACGCGCGACTACTACATGCCGCGCTGGCGAGTATACTTTTCCGCGCTCGACGAGGAATTGCGCACGGGCGTTGCGGCGAAACCGATCGACTGGTTCGCGCTCGGCGAAGCATGGAACCGCGGCCGGCAGCGCTATGCGACGCAACCGCACGGCGACGCCTATGCGCTCGCTGCCGAAACGGCGAAGACCTTGGGCCTGATTGACTGAGCCCCGCGCGCTCAGCCGCCGAGCGCGGCGATGCGCTGCGCAAGCCAGCGCCGCTCCGGTTCGAGCTTCGTCGCGGCCAGGGCGGCGCGATATTGCTGCAGCGCTTCATCGCGGCGCTCGAGCCGCTGCAGCAGATTTGCGCGCGTCGATGCGAATAGGGGACTTTGCTCGGAACCACTGCGCGCGATCAGCGCGTCGAGCAGATCGAGCGCATGCGCCGGTCCGTCGACCATCGAGATCGCCGCGATGCGGTTGAGTTCGATCATCGGCGTGGGCAGCAGGCGGGCGAGGACTTCGTAGAGCCCGGCGATCTGCGGCCAATCGGT
>DAIMZS010000128.1:0-4055 GCA_036733825.1 Rudaea sp. | reverse complement strand
CCCTGCACTTCGGAGCGCTGCGGCAGCAACTCGTCGAGCAGGCGGCCCAGGCGGATTGCCTCGCGGCACAGGTCGCGGCGGATCAGCGCATCGCCGGCGGTAGCCGCGTAGCCTTCGGTGAAGATCAGATAGATCGTCGCGAGCACGCCGGCGAGCCGAGATTCCAGCTGCGCCGGCGCGGGTGTTTCGTACGGAATGCCGGCGTCGCGGATCTTTTTCTTCGCGCGCACGAGGCGCTGCGCCATCGTTTCCTCGCCGACGAGGAAGGCACGCGCGATCGCCTGCGTGTCGAGATCGCAGACGGTACGCAGGGTCAGCGCGACCTGCGCTTCGATGTTCAGCGCGGGATGGCAGCAGGTGAAGATCAGGCGCAGCCGATCGTCGTCGAAGTGCGCCTCGTCGATTCGGTCGTCTTCGAAACACGCAGTGTCAGCGGCAAATTCCGGCGCGATGCGCGTGTCGAAAAACGTATGCCGCCGCTGCGCATCGATCGTCTTGTTGCGCCCGACCTGGACGAGCCAAGCCGCAGGATTGGCCGGCATGCCCGTCGCCGGCCACTGTTCGACCGCCGCGGCGAACGCGTCCTGGCGCGCTTCCTCGGCCAGATCGAAATCACCGAGAAGGCGGATCAGCGTGGCGAGCACGCGACCCGCTTCCCTTTGCAGCACCGTTTCTATCGGCGCGGGCATTCGCTAGCTGAAGACCTGGATCGGCCGCACCTCGATGCTGCCGACCAGTGCGCTCGGAATGCGCGCGGCGAGCGCGACGGCCTCGTCGAGATCCTTGGCCTCGACGAGATAGAAACCGCCGAGCTGCTCGCGCGTCTCCGCGAACGGGCCGTCGGTGACCGCGGTCTTGCCGTTGCGCACGCGCACGGTCGTCGCCGTCGAGGTCGGTTCGAGAGCGTTGCCGGCTTTGAACTGGCCGCCTTCGATCATCGACTGAGTGCAGGCGCGGTACTCGCCGAGCAGTTTGCCCAGGTCGGACTCGCTCATCGTTTCGTAGCGGGCTTCGTTTTCGTAGATCAGCAGCAGGTATTGCATGGGTGTGTCCTCGAAAGTTCGGCGGGATTGCCGTGAATTGGTCGAACGGGAGCGACGCGGATCGACAGCCGAAGAAAAATTTTTCGAGGTTGGCCGGCGGGCCGGAGCTCAGGTTCGGAACAGGCCCAAAATTAGGAGGACGTTGATTCGGCGCATGCGAGCAGGGGCGACATGGAGCGTCGCCCTGCTCTCGGCGTATCAAGTCGGCAAGGCCGAACTTACTCCTCGTCCTTGTCCTTGGCGAACGCGCCCGGCTTCGAGCCGAAATCGCCTTCGGCCTGCGCGGCCAGGTACGCGTAGACGGCGTAGACCGCGGCGTTCTGCGCGATCTCCTTCGGGTCGATTTTGTCGAGCGTGTCGTTCGCCGTGTGGTGGATGTCGAAATAATGCGTACCGTCCTGGACGAGCGAGAGCGCCGCCATGCCTTTCTGATGCAGCGCAGACAGGTCCGAGCCGCCGCTGCCGCCGCCCTTCTCGTCGTACTCGACGCCGATCGGCTTGAGCACCGCGGCGATCTGCGCGATCGCTGCGCGCGCCTCGGGTTTTACGCTCGCGCGCAGCTGCCAGACCGGCGCCGCGCCGAAATCCGATTCGCTGCCGAGCACGTGCTTGGCGACTTCGGCCGCATGCTTCTCGGCGTAGGCCTTGCCGCCGTAGAGGCCGGCTTCTTCGTTGGCGAACGCGATGACGCGGATGGTGCGGTCGGGGCGCTGCGGCAGCTGTTTGATCAGATGCGCCGCGGCCGCGGCAATGGCCACGCCGGCAGCATCGTCGATCGCGCCGGTGCCCGGATCCCACGAATCGAGATGGCCGCCGATGTCGATGATCTGATCGGGGTGCTTCTTGCCGGTGACCTCGCCGATCACGTTGGCGCCGGTGTAATCGCCCTCGAAGCCGACGTCGAGATCAAGCTTGAGCGTTACCGGCTTGCCGGCGGCGAGGATGCGCTCGAGCTGGTCCGCATCGGGATTGGACAGCGCTGCGGCGGGGATGCCGTTGGCTTTGGCGTCGGCGAAACCGGTGACGCCGGTGTGGGCCATGCGGTCTTTCGCATCGGTGCCGGCCGAGCGCAGCAGGAAGGCCGCGGCGCCCTTGCTCGCCGCGAGCGGCGGGCCGCCGACGCGGATCGAGGAGCCCGTGCCGTAGTCGTGGCCGTCCTTGTGCGGCTGCATGCGGAAACCGATGTAGACGATCTTGCCTTTCACCGCCGCCGGATCGGCGGCCTTGAGCGCGTCGAGGCTGTCGAAGCGGACCACCTCGGCGGTGAGGCCGCCGGCCGGTGTCGCGAAGCTGTGACCGAGCGCGGCGAGCACGAGTTTTTGCGGGAACGGGGAGACGACTTCGCCGGCTTCGTGGCGGCGCACCCACTTCGGATAGCTGACCGGTTCGGTGTAGACCTTGTCGAAGCCGAGCGCCTTGAATTTCGCGATCACCCATTCGCGCGCTTTCGCGTCGCTGTCGCTGGCGGCGAGGCGCTGGCCGACTTCCGTGGTCAGACCCTCGACGAATTTGTAGGCGGTGTCGTCGTTCATCGCGCGGTCGCGCAGCTGTTCGGCGGTGCGGATCGCGGCGTCGGGAATGCGAGTGTCGGCGGACGCGGCGGCGACGGTGCCGCAGGCGGCGGCGAGACTCAGAGCAAGCAGGGTTTTCACGTTGGACTCCGATACGGGGTGGGATCGACGAAGATGCGGCGACAGCAGGATGGCAAGGCTCCCGCGCGTCTTCTAGGGCCACTTCGCCGCGGAACCGGGTAGCCAGCACGAAGGGCCGTTTGCTCGGGGAGAAAACGAAAAAGGCGCAGCGAAAACGCCGCGCCTTTTTCATTAGAGGGCAAACGCGCTATTTCTTCAAGGCGTCGCGGATTTCGATCAGCAGCTTTTCCGTCGGCGTCGGTTCGGGCGGCGCCGCGGGCGCTTCCTCGGCCTTCTTCGACATGCTGTTGACGATCTTGACGACGAGGAAGATCGCCGCGGCGACGATGAGGAACTGGATGATCGTGTTGAGGAAGACGCCGATCTGGATCGCCACTTCGCCCTTGCCGTCGGCACCGGCGGCCTTGAGCACCCACTTCCACGCCGAGAAGTCGATACCGCCGATCAGCAGGCCGATCGGCGGCATGATGACGTTGTCGACCAGAGAACTGACGATCTTGCCGAACGCCGCGCCGATGACGACACCGACGGCGAGATCGACCACATTGCCGCGCATGATGAAAGCCTTGAATTCGGTTGCCAGACTCATGGAGGCCTCTTTTGTCAGGAGTTGAAACGCTTGTATGACGCGCGCGTTAATTTACACCAAGGGCGGTGAAAGGAAAGCCCGCCGATACAATAGCCTAGCGGCCTATTTGGGCGCAGGCAGCTTGCGCTCGAGGCCGCGCACCGTTGCGAACATATGACCGAAATCGAAGATCTGATTTTTGCGCGCAAGCAATGCAACGTCGGCTGGATCGAAATCGCAGAACATCCAATAATCGGCGGGCGCATTGACGAGGCGGATGCGCCGGCCCGTTTCCAGTCCCGGCTTTTGCGACAGCGGTTTGCCTGAATAGCCCGCGCGGATTTTTTCTGTGCGCCTGACATTTGTCATTCGCCTTGCGTGATTTTCGGCTCTGTGTCGTGAACAATGGCATGGGCAGTCTATACAAGACTTCACTAAACTGAATATCGGCTTCGAATCGGGGAAGGATTTTGAATAAGTCGGATTTGCTCAATGAGCTGCGCATCGGCAAGGAACACCGCGACGATCACACCGGCGGCGGCGCGCGCTGGCCGTGGATTGTCGCGGCGCTGGCGGTGGTGCTGCTCGCCGCGGTCGCTGTCACGTGGTATTTCGTCGCCAACGGCGCCAAGGCGTTCGAGGTCGAGGCCGCCACCGCGGCTGCGCCGAGCGCCGGCGGCGTCGACACCTCGGTGCTGCAGGCGACCGGTTACGTGACCGCGCGCCGCTCCGCGACCGTGTCGGCGCAGATCACCGGCACGCTGACCGAGGTGCTGATCGAGGAAGGCGACC
>DAIMZS010000127.1:3716-8803 GCA_036733825.1 Rudaea sp. | reverse complement strand
CATGGATTCCCAGCAAACCCGCGACAACATCTCCGGCCTGTGGGACAAGGAGATCGTTCCGCAGCTCGTCGAATACATCAAGATTCCGAACAAATCGCCCATGTTCGACAAGGAGTGGGCCGCGCACGGGTTCATGGACCAGGCGGTGACGCAGTTGTCGGGCTGGGCCAAGGCGCAGGCGGTCGAGGGCATGACGGTGGAAGTCGTGCGCCTGGACGGCCGCACGCCGTTGATCTTCATCGACGTGCCCGCCTCGGCTGACGCGAAGAGCGGCGACGACTGCGTGCTGCTCTACGGCCATCTCGACAAGCAGCCCGAGATGACGGGCTGGGCGGCGCATCTGGGTCCGTGGACGCCGGTGATCGAAGGCGACAAGCTCTACGGCCGCGGCGGTGCCGACGACGGCTACGCCATCTTCGGCTCGCTCGCGGCCATCCTTTCGCTCAAGGCGCAAAAACTGCCGCACGCGCGCTGCGTCGTGCTGATCGAGGCGTGCGAGGAGTCGGGCAGCTACGACCTGCCGTACTATGTCGACCATCTCGCCGCGCGCATCGGCAAGCCGTCGCTGATCGTCTGCCTCGATTCGGGCTGCGGCAATTACGATCAACTCTGGCTGACGACTTCGCTGCGCGGCATGACCGGCGGCAATCTCACCGTGCGCGTGCTCGACGAAGGCGTGCATTCGGGTGACGCATCGGGCGTAGTCGCGTCCAGCTTCCGCATCCTGCGCAAGATTCTTTCGCGTTTGGAAGATCAGGACACAGGCAAGATCGTGCCACAAGGATTTCACGTCGAGGTGCCCGCGCAGCGCGCCGAGCAGGCCAAGCAGGCGGCGCAGGTGCTCGGCGATGCGGTGTATTCGAAGTTTCCGTTCGTCGCCGGCATGCATCCGGTCAGCGAGGATGTGGGCGAGCTCGTGCTCAATCGCACCTGGCGTCCGGCGCTCGCGGTGACCGGCGTCGGCGGCATTCCCGCGCTCGATTCAGCGGGCAATGTGCTGCGGCCGTTCACGGCGGTGAAGCTGTCGCTGCGCCTGCCGCCGACACTCGACGCGGTGAAAGCCGGCGCCGAGCTGAAGGCGCTGCTGGAAAAAGATCCGCCGTACGGCGCGCAGGTGACGTTCGATCTGGAGAAGGCCGGCAGCGGCTGGAACGCGCCGGCGCTCGCGCCGTGGCTGGAAAAATCCGTCGACGCGGCCTCGCGCGAATTCTTTGGCCCGCCGCCGGCGTACATGGGCGAGGGCGGATCGATTCCGTTCATGGGTATGCTCGGCGAGAAGTTTCCGGGCGCGCAGTTCCTGATCACCGGCGTGCTCGGTCCGCATTCGAACGCGCACGGCCCGAACGAATTCATCCACATTCCGACCGGCAAGCGCGTGTCGATGTGCGTGGCCAAGGTGATCGCCGATCATTACCAGGCCAGCGTGTCGGGACTGACGCGCGGCGTCGCCGCGACGCATGCGCACACGGTCAAAGGCGGCGATGGCTGCTGCGACTGAAACAATCGCGGTGCGCGCGGCGCAGGAAGGCGACGTCGAGGCGATCGCGTCGCTGTCCGCGCAGCTCGGCTACCCGACGCCGGTCGGGGAGATGCGCGAGCGCTTCTCGCGCGTGCGCGCGGCGCGGGCGGGCGAAATCTTCGTCGCTACGCGCACGAACGATGCGCGTGTGGTCGGCTGGACACACGTCGTTGCGCGCCTGCAGCTCGAAGACGCGCCGTATGCGGAGCTGGCCGGTCTCGTCGTCGATGAAAACGTGCGCGGCGCCGGCGTCGGCGCGGCGTTGCTCGCCGCCGCGGAGGGCTGGGCGCGTGCGCAAGGCTTCGCGACGATGCGCGTGCGCAGCAATGTGATCCGCGAGCGCGCACACCGCTTCTACGAACGCGAAGGTTACGAACGGATCAAGGCGCAGGCCGTGTTCCGTAAACCATTGCGCTGACGAAAATCTGTCTCGAAATAAATCCATTCGTGCCGTTCCCGCGACATAGAGACGAATCCCCCTCTTGAAAAAGGACTTGGAAATTCCATTTCGCTGCAATGGATATTTCCCTCGTTCCCGTTCTCGGCGATCTTCCCGACGAAGGCGCGGCCTACGAGCCGCAGCAAATTCTCACGCGGGCGGAGGCGCAGGCGCTCGATGCGTATTCGCGCATCGTCACGAGCGTGGTCGAGGCGGCGGCCGCGGCTGTCGTCGCCATCCAGATTCCCGAACGCGTCGATGCGAACGGCAAGCGCGTTCGCGGCGGGCAGGGCTCCGGGTTCTTCTTCACGCCCGACGGGCTGATCCTGACCAATTCCCACGTCGTCCACGGCGCCAGGCAAATCGAAGTGACCACGGTCGCCGGCCGGCATTTCAGCGCGGACCTGATCGGCGAGGACATGCACACCGACATCGCGCTGCTGCGCGTCAGCGGGCAGGAACCGCATGCGCATGTGGCGCTCGGGTCTGCACGCGAATTGCGCGTGGGCCAGCTCGCGGTCGCCATCGGCAATCCGCTCGGATTCGACTGCACGGTCACGTCCGGCGTGGTCAGCGCGCTCGGCCGTTCGCTGCGCGCGACGACGGGCCGGCAGATCGAGGACGTGATCCAGACCGACGCGGCGCTCAATCCCGGCAATTCGGGCGGGCCGCTGCTCGATGCGAACGCGCGCGTGATCGGCGTCAACACCGCGATCATTGCCGGCGCGCAGAACATTTGTTTCGCCACTTCGATCGACTCGGTCGCCGCCGTCGTGCAGCAGCTCATGCGCCATGGCCGCGTGCGCCGCGGTTCGATCGGCGTCGCCGCGCAGAACCTGCACCTGCCGCAGCGCTACGTGCGGTACTTCGAACTCGGCCAGAACGGCGCGGTGCGTGCAACCGAGGTTGCCGCGGGCGGCCCGGCCGCGCGCGCCGGTCTCGAGGCCGGCGATATCATCGTTGCGTTCGACGGGGAGGCGGTGCCCGGCATCGACGCGCTGCATCGCCGCCTCGACGAGGCGAGCATCGGCCGGCCGGCGCGGCTGGCCGTGATCCGGCGGGATCGGCGCATCGAGCTGACGATCATGCCGGTCGAGCTCGCCTGAAATGGGCTTCCTCTCTCCGCCGCAGGGTGTCGACGGCCGGCGAGATGTCTATGCGCTGAACGCCGTTCGACCCGCCGGTGGCAGTCCACATTTCCTGCACGATTCGTTCCCAGACTCGCGCCAGTTTCAGCGGAAGCGATACCCATGATGACGAAAATTTCCGCGGCGGACGACGCCGATGCGTGGTGCCGCCAACTCGGCAATTTCACGCCTGTCGTCTATCGCCCGATGTCCGCTCCGCGAAGCGCCGCGTCCGCAGCGGCACGTGTTTTCGGCGCCGAAGATTCCGGCGCGCAGGTCCCTGCCGGCCTGCGTCTGCAGCGCGGCGCGGCCGCTGCGCAGTTTCTTCTTGCTGCTTTGATTTTGGTGGCGATCGCCTGGCCGCTGTCCGGTTCGGCGCAGATGCCGGGCGGCGGCATGGGCGGCGGTCACGGTTCGCACGGCAGCCACGGCGACCGCAGCCAGGCCGCTTCGCCGAAAAATCCCGATGCCGCGACGGCGCATTCGCCGAGTCCGCTGCGCGCGATGCTGGAAGAGATGCGTAAATTGCGCGCGGACTTGTTGCTCACCTCCCAGCAGATCGGCCCGTGGTCGGCGATGGAAGATGCCTTGCGCGAATGCGTCGAGCTCAATCGTTCACGGCTGCCCGCCACCCAGGTCGGCGCGGCGATCGATGCGCAGTTGTACATCCAGGACCTGGCCGACAACCAGCGCGAACTGGCCGATGCCGAGGCGCGCTTCGCCGCTGCGACGAAAGCGGCGTTCGCCGTGCTGAATCCGCGGCAATTGCAGTCGAGCAAGGATCGCCTGGCGACCGCCATCGCGGGCGAGCAGTCGGCCGTTGCGCCGTCCCTGTGAGATCGTGATGAAGACGCCTGCGTCGCGGCGGCGCGTCATTCCTTTTTGATTTCGTGCCCGCCGAACTGGTTGCGCATCGCGGCCAGCAGCTTGTCCGAAAACGAATCCTTGTCGCGCGAACGCAGGCGTTCGAGCAGCGACAGCGCGATCACCGGGGTCGATACGCCGAGTTCGATCGCCTCGGCCAGCGTCCAGCGGCCTTCGCCGGAATCGGCGACGTAGGGCGCGATACCCTGCATCGTCGGATTTTTTTTCAACGCGTCGGCGGTGAGATCGAGCAGCCAGGAACGCACCACGCTGCCGTGACGCCAAATCTCGCCGATCTGCGCGAGATCGAGCGCGAACTCCTTCTTGTGCTCGAGCACGGAGAAACCCTCGGCATACGCCTGCATCATCCCGTACTCGATACCGTTGTGGATCATCTTGGTGAAATGGCCCGAACCGACCGGGCCGACGCGGCCCCAGCCGCGGTCGGGCGCCGGCGCCAGCGTGGAAAAAATCGGCGCGAGCTTCGCGACCGCGGCTTCGTCGCCGCCGATCATCAAACTGTAGCCTTCTTGCAATCCCCACACGCCGCCGCTCGTGCCGCAGTCGACGTAGTGGATTTGGTGTTCGGCGAGCCGCTGCGCGCGGCGCTGGGTGTCCTGGTACATCGAGTTGCCGCCGTCGATCAGCGTGTCTCCGGGCGAAAGCAGGGGCAGCAGATGATCAATCGTCTGATCCACCGGCGCGCCGGCCGGCACCATCAGCCACAGCACGCGCGGCGCCTTGAGCACGGCGATCAAATCGGCGAGCGAAGCGACGGGCTCGATGCCGTTCTGCGCGGCACGGCCGCGGCTCTCCTCGCTGAAATCGAACCCGGCCACGCGATGTCCGCCACGCACCAGCCGCTGCGCCATGTTCGCGCCCATGCGGCCCAAGCCGATCATGCCTAGTTCCATTGCGTGCTCCGAATCAAAAGAGAATGCGAATTATCGCTCGTACAAGATATGGGCGCGAAGAAGAGATAAAAGGCCGCGGCGGGGGAGAAACCCGCGTTTTGAACGGTGGCGCACGAAAAGGGAATACACACCTGCGCAAGGTGCCGATTGCGGCATCGCGCCGCATTCAATCCCGCCTCACTATCCAATAGCCTACGCCGGTTGCAAGATATCGCCGTGGCGCT
>DAIMZS010000127.1:0-3616 GCA_036733825.1 Rudaea sp. | reverse complement strand
TGGGGCAGCCAGGGCCTCGCGACGAGCAACGGCTGGCGCTTCGATATGCGCTTCGACTTTTTCGAGCAGAACCAGCTGCGCGAAGGCACCGACAGCGTGTCCCGCGCCGACGTCGCGATTCCGAACGATCGCGAAGTGCAGCAATACACGACCAACCGCAACTACACCTTCGCGCTCGACTACAGCCCGAACAAGGATTGGGGCGTCAGCATCGCGCTGCCGTGGTTCAACCGCTCGCACGGCACGATCGCCGAAGGAGACGAGGCGGTGTCGACCTCGCAGGACGAAGGCATCGGCGACCTGCGCGTGCTCGCGCGCTATTCCGGCTTCGATCCGCAGCGCACCACCGGCATCGAATTCGGCGTGAAGCTGCCGACCGGCAAGTTCAACGACAGATTCGAGAGCGGACCGCAGCAAGGCGAAATCGTCGACCGCGGCCTGCAGCTCGGCACCGGCACGACCGACTTGCTGCTCGGCGTCTATCACTTCGACGCCTGGAACGCGGATTGGGGCTATTTCGGCCAAGCCCTTCTGCAAGCGCCGCTCGACTCGCGCGAAAACTTCAAACCCGGTCTGGGCCTGAACCTCAACGCCGGCGTGCGCTACACCGCGAGCGAAACCTTTGTGCCGCAGCTGCAGGTCAACGCGCGCATCGAAAAGCGCGAGCAGGGCGCCAACGCCGACATCGACAACAGCGGCGCGACGCTGGTATATCTCAGCCCCGGCGTGACTTGGAATCTTTCACGCCGCTTTTCGGCGTACGCGTTCGTGCAGGCGCCGCTTTATCAGCGTGTCAACGGCTTGCAGATCGAGGCGAAGTGGTCGGGGTCGGTGGGGGTGCACTACATTTTCTGATCGCTGTCGAGCGTGTGCACCCGTGCCGTCATCGACACGAACGCACGCCGAAGTGAGCCAGATGCTTGACGAACAATTTGCTCGGAGTGCATCCTTCCCGGGTCATCGCCGCGCGAATTCGAAGCCGCCGTCATAGGTTGGTTTTGAACGACTAATTCGGCTTTTTCAAATCGGCGCTTTGTGCATCAGGGGGCACAATGAACGCAAAATACTTGGGCTGGCTGCTTTGCCTGGCCCCGATATACGCTCACGCGCAATCCGCGCAGGATGTCGAGACCGTCATTCCGGTCGAGAGCTTCGACGCTACGCCCGTCGACTCCGCAGCGCAACGTGGACTCGGCTTGACGCCGGCGCAGCATGGCCCGAATACGCCAGCGAATACACCGGTCGCCGCCTCGGCTGTAGTTGCGCCAACCTGTCTGACCGATACGACGCAGGCGGATTTTCAGGCGGGCACGGCCAGCAACGTTGACGTCAACCTGAGCCCGGGCGATGTCGTGCTCGTCGGCGAGAAGCTTGACCAGCAGAACACGACGATCGGCACGAGCGGCGTCGGCGTCACGACGACCACCTGGGGTGGTCAGACCTTCACCCCATCGATCTCCGGCCAGCTCACCCATATCGATGTCAATCTGTTCTGCTCGGGCTGCACGGGAACGACCCCGAACCTGACCTTGAGCGTGCGCGCAACTTCGGGCGGTCTGCCGACCGGAGCCGATCTCGCCGCGGCGACGATAACCGGTTTCAACAGCGGTTCGGCCAATTACCATACTGCGACGTTCGGCAGTCCGGCGACGCTCACCGCCGGCACCCAATATGCCTTCGTCATCCGGCCGACTGCCAATCCGTCTCCCGGGACGTATGCGCTGACCCGCAGCGGCACCCCTACGGCCGGCTCCGACGTCTACTCCGGCGGCACGCGCGTTGTCGGCGCCACCTCGGGTACGGTCTGGTCGATCCCGCTGACGGGCGGCGTCAGCACCGATTCGGGCTTTCGGATCTACATCAACAACGGCTATGACGCGTCGGGCACGCTCGACTCCTCGACCAAGGACGCCAATCCGCCGTCGACTACCACCGTGACCTGGACGACGCTGTCGTGGAATGCCGCGACGCCGGCGAATACCGCAGTGCAGTTCCAGATCGCCGGCAGCACGTCGCTAGCCGGACCGTTCAATTTCGTCGGCCCGGACAACACCTCGGCGACCTATTTCACCAGCGGAAGCTCGCTGAGCCAGTTCGACGGCATGCGCTATCTCAAGTACCGGGCGCTATTGTCGACCACGAACGCCGCGGCGACGCCGACGTTGAACGACGCCACGGTGTGCTACTCCAATCTCAACTCCTCCGATCTCGCCGTCACGGTCACTGACGGCGTGACCACGGCTACGCCGGGCGGCAGCGTGACCTATACGATCACGGCATCGAATGCGGGCCCGGCCGACGTGACGGGTGCGACCGTGGCCGATACCTTCCCGGCCTCGCTGACGTGCACCTGGACCTGTGTCGGCGCCGGCGGCGGTACCTGCACGGCTTCGGGCAGCGGCAACATCAACGACACGCTCAATTTGCCTGCCGGTGGCAGCACCACCTACACCGCAAGCTGTGCGGTCTCGGCAGCGGCGACCGGTACGCTGAGCGACACCGCCACCGTCGCAGTACCGCCCGGTGCCATCGATCCAACTCCCGGCAACAATTCGGCGACCGACACCGACACACTCGCAGCCCAGGCGGACCTGGCAATCACCAACACCGACGGCGTGAGCACGGCGACGCCGGGCGGCAGCGTGACGTACACGATTACCGCGTCGAACGCAGGTCCGAGTAATGCCGTGGGCGCGACCGTGGGCGATATCTTCCCGGCTTCGCTGACCTGCACCTGGACCTGCGTGGGCGCCGGCGGCGGCACTTGCACCGCATCCGGCAGCGGCAATGTCAACGACACGATCAACCTGCCCGCGGGCGGCAGCACCACCTACACCGCGAGCTGTGCGGTCTCGGCAGCGGCGACCGGTACGCTGAGCAGCACCGCCACCGTCACCGCGCCGGGCGGCGTCACCGATCCGACACCGGGCGACAATTCCGCGGCCGATAACGACACACTCGCCGCATCCGCCGACTTGTCGATCACCAACACCGACGGCGTCACTACCGCCACATCGGGCGGCAGTGTGACTTACACGATCACCGCGTCGAATGCCGGCCCGAGCGATGCGCCCGGCTCCACGGTTGCGGATACGTTCCCGGCCTCGCTCACCTGCACGTGGACCTGCGTCGGTGCCGGCGGCGGCACCTGCACGGCTTCAGGCAGCGGCAATATCAACGACACGATCAATTTGCCCGCCGGCGGCAGTACCACGTATACCGCAAGTTGCACGATTTCGGCGGCGGCGAGCGGTCCGTTGACCAACTCCGCGACCGTCGCCGCGCCGGCCGGCGTCACCGATCCGACGCCGGGCAACAACCTGGCGACCGACACCGATAGGCTTGCCGCATCGGCCGACCTGGCGATCACCAACACCGACGGCGTGAGCACCGCGACGCCTGGCGGCAGCGTGACGTACACGATCACCGCATCGAACGCGGGCCCCAGCAATGCGCCAGGTTCCACAGTCGCGGACACATTCCCGGCTTCGCTGACCTGCACCTGGACCTGCGTGGGCGCCGGCGGCGGCACGTGCACCGCTTCGGGCAGCGGCAATATCAACGACACGATCAACCTGCCCGCCGGCGGCAGCACCACCTACACCGCAAGCTGCAC
>DAIMZS010000126.1:0-8848 GCA_036733825.1 Rudaea sp. | reverse complement strand
CCGGTGCACTACCGGCCGATGTTCGGCGCGTTCGGGCGCGCGCGCATCGAATCCTCGCTGCTGTTCGTCAGCGGCGCGTTCGCCGCGAGCGATCAGGCGCGCAAGCTCGGCATCACGCGTCCACTCGCCGCGGTGAAGAACACGCGCGGCGGCATTGGCAAGCGCAGCATGGTCCTCAACGACTCGATGCCGCAGATCGAAGTCGATGCGGAAACCTACGAGGTGCGCGCGAACGGCGAGCTGCTGACCTGCGAACCCGCCAAAGTGTTGCCGATGGCACAGCGCTACTTTCTCTTTTGAGTAATCGATGAACGAATTGTTCGCACGCGATGTTCTTCCAGCCGGTTCGTGGGACGCCGCGAACGCAGCCGATCGCATCACGCTCGATTACGAAGGCCGCCACCGGCGCCGCTATCGTTATCGCGCCGACCAGGGACTGGAATTCGTGCTCGATCTCGCGCAGACCACGCTGTTGCATGATGGCGACGGACTGTCCCTCGATGATGGCCGTATCGTTCTCGTGCAGGCGGCGTCCGAGGCGCTCGTCGCGGTGACCGCCGCCGGCACCGACGCGCTGATCAAGCTTGCCTGGCATATCGGCAACCGCCATCTGCCCGCGCAGCTTTCCGCCGAACGCATCCTGATTCGCGATGATGCAGTCATCGTCGATATGCTGCGCGGCCTCGGCGCGCATGTAGAAAAAATAGTCGCGCCGTTCACGCCCGAGCGTGGCGCGTATGCGCATGCGCACGGCGATCATCAGGCGGCGGCGCATCCATTCGTGTTCGCGGCGGGAGCCGTGCATGGCCATTGAGCGCAACGAGCATAAAGCCCTCTCCCCTGCGCTCGCGCGGGGGAGAGGGTTGGGTGAGGGGGGCTCTCCCTCGCGAAGCACAATGCAAAATCCAAAGCCCCCCTCACCCCAACCCTCTCCCCCAAACGATGAAACCATTTGGGGGAGAGGGGGTTTCCATCGCCTGCTCACCTGGACCTCACCGTCGTATCCCACCGGCGCCTTCAGCTACAGCCACGGCCTCGAATGGGCGGTGGAAACAGGCGACGTGCGCGACGTCGCGACGTTGATCGACTACATCGACGCCGTGCTCGCGCGCGGCGGCGGCTGGATCGACGCGGTGCTGTTCGCACGCGCTTACGAGTGCGCTCACGACGCCGCGGCGTTCGACGAAATCGCCGACCTCGCCGCCGCATTTCGCGGCAGCGCGGAGACCGCGCTCGAAAGCCATCAGCAGGGCGCAGCGTTTCTCGCCGTCACGCGCAAAGCCTGGCCGCACGCGCAGCTCGATGCGTTCGCCGAACGCCGCGGCGACGCACCCGTCGCGCACAGCATTGCGATGGCGCTGGCCTGCGCGGCGCATGGCATTGCGCTCGACTCCGCACTCCTTGCGTGGCTGCATGCAACCGCGGCGAATCTCGTCTCCGCCGGCGTGCGCCTGATCCCGCTCGGCCAAACCGACGGACAGATCGCGACCGCACGCCTCGCCTCGCGCATCGCCGCGATCGCCGCCGACGCGCTCCACACGCCACTCGACGACCTCGGCACCGCCGCACCGTTGCTCGAACTCTGCTCGATCCACCACGAAACCCAATACACCCGACTATTTCGCTCATGACATCTTTCTCCAATTCGGGTCCTCTGCGCATCGGCATCGGCGGCCCGGTCGGTTCGGGCAAGACCGCGCTGACCGAGCGTTTGTGCAAACTTCTGCGCGAGACGTACAACGTCGCCGCGATCACCAACGACATCTATACGAAGGAAGACGCCGAATTCCTCACGCGCGCGGGCGCGCTCGCGCCCGAACGCATCGCGGGCGTCGAGACCGGCGGCTGCCCGCACACGGCGATCCGCGAGGACGCGAGCATCAATCTCGCTGCCGTGGCCGAGATGAACAAGAAATTCTCCGGCCTGGAAATCATCTTCATCGAATCCGGCGGCGACAATCTCGCCGCGACGTTCTCGCCGGAACTCGCCGATATCACGATCTACGTGATCGACGTCTCCGCCGGAGACAAGATTCCGCGCAAGGGCGGCCCCGGCATCACGCGCTCGGATCTGCTCGTGATCAACAAGATCGACCTGGCGCCGCTCGTCGGCGCCTCGCTCGAGGTGATGGACCGCGACGCGCGCAAGATGCGCGGCGCGCGGCCGTTCGTCTTCAGCAATCTCAAAATCAACCACGGCCTCGATGCGATCGCGCGTTTCATCGTCGAGACCGGCGGCCTGCCTTCCCGCCCTTTGCCGGAGCATGTGTGATGAAGAAAATCCGACTTTGCCTTCTTGCCGCCGTGCTTGCCGGTTCGGCCGCGAGCGCGTACGCCCATCCCGGCCACACGCTCGCGTACGACGGCCTCCTCGCCGGATTCGCGCATCCGTTTTCCGGCGTCGATCATCTGCTGGCGATGTTCGCCGTCGGTCTCTGGGCTGCGCAGCTCGGCGGACGCGCGCGCTGGGCGGTGCCGTTCGCTTTCGTCGCGGCGATGGCATTCGGCGCCGCGTTAACGATGACGGGCGCGGTTCGTATCGAAGTGGGGGCGATCGAATCCGGCATCGCCGCCTCGCTGCTCGTGCTCGGCCTGCTCACCGCGCGCGCGCAGCGCTTGCCGATCTCCGCGGCCCTCGCGCTGGTCGGCGCCTTCGCGCTGCTGCACGGAGCGGCACACGGCAGCGAATTGCCGGCATTTGCCGAGCCGACGCGCTATGCTTTCGGCTTTCTCGCCGCGACAGCGCTGCTGCATGCGCTCGGTTTGGGCTTCGGCGCGATCACGCTGCGCCAAGCACCGCTGCTCGGCCGCCTCGGCGGCGCGGCGACGGCCGTGGCGGGCGCCGTGTTGCTGAGCGGCGCGGTTTAGCGCGCGCGGCGCATCAGGAACACGGCGGCAGGCCGGCCGGTGAGGTCAGCCGCTGCAGAGCGAAAGTCTGCGGCGTGAAGAACTGGGCGTTGGACTGCAGCGTCGCCGTGCCGGTCGCGCAGGCGAAGTTCATGCGCAGCTGATAATCGACCGGCTTATTGATCTTGGTCTTGTCGAACGCGGCACCGAACTGCGTGCCGAACGGTTCGATCAGCGGCGCCGAGTAGTTGCCCTCCGCGTCGGCCGTGGCCGTGCCGATCAGCCAGGTCTGCGTGCCGTCGGTGTTCAGCTGGAAATACAGCACCTGCAGGGTCTTCGCGTCGGACTGCTCGACGAGAAAGCCGTTGCCGGTCGTCGCCGGGTCGTACCACGCGCCCGAGGCCTGCGCAGGCACGGTCCCGGACTGCTGGCAACCGAGGCCGCTCAGCGCGGAGAGGCGCTGCAGCGGCACTTCCATCGAGCCCCAGCCGGCCGGTCCGTCCCAGCGCATGCCGCCGCTGCTGCAGCTGTCGAAGGTCAGCGCGAAGCGGCCCCAATGCTGCGAACTCACCGCGCCCGCCGCACTTCGTGAGCCCAGGCGCACGTCGGCGAACTCGATGCCGTTGCCGACGACGTCGCCCATGCCGAACAACCAGGTCTGTTTGCCGGCGACGCCGTTCGGCGGATAGGTGAAAAAGTATACCAATGCCTGGTTGTTCGGCAGGATTTCCAGCTCGATGCCTTCACCGCTGCGCGCCGGGTCGTACCACAAGCCGCTGAACGTGGAATCGACATTCGGCGCGCTCGAAGCGGGACGCGGCGCGACTTGGCTATCGAAGCTCGGCGGCACCAGGCTCGCATCGATCCGGCACGGACCTTGCGCGGCGCCTCCCGCGACCAATGCCTGACAGCCGCTTTGCAGATCCGCGATCGCGGGCTGCGCGCCGCCGGCGATCCACCGGCGCAGTGCTTCCCACGCCGCAACGCCTTCGGCCGTGGTGAAGCCGCAATGCGTCGGCGTCGATTCGTTGACGAGCGCGCTGGTCAACTGCGCCGCCGGCAAGGTCGCGCGCAGCACGGACTGATGCGCGGGAATCACCAGTTCGTCGCGGCTGGTGTGCATGGAGATTACCTTGGTCGCCGGATCAACGCGGCCGCGGAAGTCCGAGGCCCAGCGCAGATACAACTGCGCGAACGGATCGGGATCGATGCGCGCGATGCCCGCCTGGATCGCCGGATCGGAATAGACCACGCCGGTCGTGGTGAACGGATTGAGCCCGCTCAATTTGTCCGGCGCGCGCACGAGGTCCGACAGGCCAAACGTCGCGTAAGCCATGTCGGTCAAAAAGAAATCGTCGTCGCTGATATGCGCGAATGTCTTGAGCTGATCGAGGCGGCGCTGCATCGCGTCGTTGCGCAATATCGACGGCAGGTTGAGTCCGGTGCAGACATTGACCGGCAGCAGCGTCTGCGCCAGTTTGACCTTGTCGGAAAGATCGGACAGATCGTTCGGAATGTCGGACAGATCGTAGGCCCAGGTCAACGGCGCCGCGCCGGTCGGCAATTGGCCGGCGCTGTTCACGTCCTTGCAGACGACGTCGTAGGCGAGGCGCGCGTCGATGCCGAAATCCCAGGTGCGCGAACCGGCCGCGGGCGGACACAGCGAAAGCACGCCGGGCACCGGCGCGAAGCGCGGATCCTCGGCGAGCTTGAGCGAGATGAGCCCGCCGAGCGAACCGCCCCAAGGAATGATCGCGCCGGGCGCGCCGACCTTCTGCTTGAACACGGCGAGCAGCTGCGCGTTGTCGTCCGGCGCATTGAACAGCGCCCAGGCGCGCTGGCTGTAGCTCGACGCGGCCACCGCGTAGCCTTCCTGCAGCTGCAGATCGGCGAGCGGGCCGAGATCGGGATTCGGCGTCGCGCCGTCAAACGACAAGCCGTGCTGAAACAGGACGAGGCTGTCGCCGGCTTTCCAGCCGTCGGGCACCTGAATCTGGTAGTAAGCGCCGGAAGCGGTTTGGCCGCTCAAGGTCTGCACCGCCCGTGCCGGACCCGCACAGGCGAACAGGCCGGCGATGATCGCCAGCCCGGCTGCAAAATAACGATGCATGTTTTCGCCCCTCCACCCTGTTTCCGCTGGACACGATGATCCGCTCACCTCCCTGAAACGCAAATTAATCCTTCGCGTTTACCTGTTCATCATTGTTAGCATCGCGGCGGAGGACGAGGCGATGAAAATACTGGTTACGGGCGGAGGCGGTTTCCTCGGCGGCGCGATCTGCGACCAGCTCGCGGCCCAAGGCCACGCCGTGCGCGCGTTCAACCGTTCCGCCATCGTCTCGGCTCAGGCGAGCGGCGTCGCTCCGTACCGCGGCGATATCACTGACCGCGACGCCGTGCTCGCCGCCGCCGAAGGGGTCGACGCGATCGTGCACAGCGCGGGCAAGGTTGGCGCGTGGGGACCGCCGCAGGAGTATCACGCCATCAACGTGCGCGGCACCGAGAACGTGCTCGCCGCCTGCGCGCACCACGGCATCGGCAAACTCGTGTTCACCTCGAGCCCGAGCGTCGTCCAACACGGCCGCGATATCGAGGGCGCCGACGAATCGCTGCCCTACCCCGCGCATTTCGCCTCGGTCTACGCGCAGACGAAGGCGCTGGCGGAGCAGCGCGTGCTCGCGGCGAACGGCGCCGATCTCGCCACCGTCGCGCTGCGTCCGCACTTCATCTGGGGACCGGGCGATCCGAATCTGCTGCCGCGCGTGCTCGCCCGCGCCGGCGCGGGACGGCTGCGCCTGATCGGCCGGGCCGACAAGCGCGTCGACATCATCTACGTCGACGACGCGGCGCGTGCGCACGTGCTCGCGCTGAACAACCTCGACATCGGCTCGCCGATCGCCGGCAAGGCGTATTTCATCAGCCAGGACGATCCGATCACCCACGCGCGCCTGTTCGGCGCCTGGCTCGCCGCGGCGGGGCTGCCGCCCGAGACGCGGCGCATCCCGGCCTGGCTCGCGCAGGCGCTCGGCGCCTCGCTCGAAGGCGTGTACCGCGCATTCGGCATCCGCAGCGAACCGCCGTTGACGCGCTTCATCGTCGAGGAATTTTCCACCTCGCACTGGTTCGACATCTCCGCGGCCAAGCGCGATCTCGGCTACGCGCCGCAGGTCGATTTCGCCGAAGGCATGCGGCGATTGACGCAATACCTATCATCGAACCGTCATTCCCGCCTTCGGGAATGACGAGCGGCTTTGCCTGCTCCGAAGGGCCCCTCCCTCGGGCTACAATCCACCTTCCGCTCTTGCTTCCGCAGTATGTCCGACCCGCGCACACCCAATCCGATCCTGCAACGCCTCGGCGGCGCGCTCGAATTCGCGCTCAATCGCGCGCTCGCGCTCGATGCCGACACGCAGGCGCGGCTGACGGCGCTCGAGGGCAAGCGCATCGGCGTCGACCTGCGCGGCACCGGATTGGCGCTCGCGATCACGGTCGCCGACGGCAAGCTCAAGGTCGGTCCGCACTGGGAAAAAAGCGGAGACCTCAACTTGCGCGCCGCGCCGGCGAGCCTCGCCGCATTCGCGCTGCGCCGCGGCGATGACGATGCCACCGCGCCCGGCAAGGTCGAGATTTCCGGCGACGCCGATCTCGCCCGGCGCATGGAAAAACTGCTGCGCGGGTTTCGTCCCGACATCGAGGAAGCCTTCGCGCAAACCTTCGGCGACATCGTCGGCGTGCCGCTCGCGCGCGCGCTGCAACGTGCGTTCGCCTACGCGCGCGAGTCCGCACAGGCCGCGGCGCAGGACACCGCCGACTTCCTGCGCGATGAGAGCCGCGATCTCGTCGCACCCGCGGAGATGGAAAGCTTCCTCGACGACGTCGATGCGCTGCGCGAACGCGCCGATCGCCTCGCCGCGCGTGTGCAGCATCTGGCCGCACGCAAAGGTAGGGACGCGGCATGATCGCGCAATACAGCGCCGGCACGAAAGTCATACTCCCTCTCCACCAACGGCTGTTCGTTGGGGGAGAGGGCTGGGGTGAGGGGGCGCTCTTCTTCACACCTCGCCGTTTTAAAACAAGATCAAAAGCCCCCCTCACTCTTAACTCTTTCCCCCAAGCAGAGCTTGGGGGAGAGAGGAACGGGTGGCGTCGCGCGGGGCGCGCGCGACAGGTTTATTTCGTTGGAGCGGCGGCATGACGACGCTGGGACAATTGCCGCGCCTCGCCGGCATCGTCGCGACGATCGCGCGCTACCGGCTCGACGAAATCATCGACGGATTGCAGCCCCCGCGCGCATTGCGCCTGCTGCGTGCCGTGCTGCCGAAGCCGCCCGCGGAGATCGCGAACCAGCCGCGCGGTGCGAGACTGCGCGCCGCGCTGATCGATTCCGGTCCGATCTTCGTCAAATTCGGCCAGATTCTTTCCACGCGCCGCGACCTGCTGCCGCCCGATGTCGCCCATGAACTCGCACAGCTGCAGGACCGCGTGCCGCCGTTCCCCGGAGACGAAGCGCGTGCGGCGGTCGAAGCCGCTCTCGGCGCGCCGGTGACTTCGGCGTACGCGAACTTCGACTCGACCCCACTCGCCTCCGCCTCGATCGCGCAGGTGCACGCGGCGCGCTTGCTCAGCGGCGAGGAAGTCGTCGTCAAGGTGTTGCGTCCCGGCATCCACGAGCGCATTCGCGCCGACATCGCGCTGCTGCGCGCGTTCGGCGAACTCGCCCAGCGCTGGCATCCGGCCGCGGACAAAATCCGCCCGCGCGACATCGTCGCCGAGATCGAAACCACGCTCGAAAACGAGCTCGACCTGCAGCGCGAAGCCGCGAACGCCTCGCTGCTGCGGCGCAATTTCGCCGCGGGCGACGACGTCTACGTGCCGCGCGTTTATTGGGACTACATCCGCGAAGGCGTGCTGACGCTCGAACGCGTGCGCGGCATCGCCGTCGACAATCTCGCCGCGCTCGACGCGGCCGGCATCGATCGCGTCGCGCTCGCCGAGAAGGGCGTGCGCCTGTTCTACACGCAAGTGTTTCGCGACAACTTCTTTCACGCGGACGCGCATCCGGGCAACATCTGGGTCGATCCGGCGCGCAAGGCGAATCCACGCTTCATCGCGCTCGACTTCGGCATCGTCGGCTCGCTGCCCGATCAGGACCAGTTCTGGCTCGCCGAGAATTTCATGGCGCTGTTCGACCGCGACTATCGGCGCATCGCCGAACTGCACGTCGCCGCCGGCTGGATTCCGAAGACTGCGCGCATCGACGAACTCGAAGCCGCGGTGCGCACGGTGTGCGAGCCGTATTTCACGCGGCCGTTGAGCGAAATCTCGCTCGGCGAGGTCGTGGCGAAATTGTTTTCGGTCGCGCGCCGCTACCAGCTCACCTTGCAGCCGCAGCTGATCCTGCTGCAGAAGACGCTGCTCAACATCGAAGGCGTCGGCCGGCTGTTGCATCCGCAGATCGACATCTGGGCGGTCGCGCGGCCCGTGCTCGCCGAGATCCTGCGCAAGCGCTATGGCGTGCGTCACGCGTGGAAGCAGGTGCGCAAGCGCTTGCCGGAGTGGCTCGCGGTGGCGCCGAAAATGCCCGAGGTCGTCTATGCCGCACTCGAACGCGCGGCGAACGGCGAGCTCGACCGCGACACGCAATTCGCCGCGCGCGAACAGGCCGAACGCCTTGCGCGCGCGCAGCGCCGCCAGCTCGCGGTGCTGCCGCTGGCGGCGGCATCACTGCTCAGCGCGGCGTTGCTCTACGCGTTCGACGCGCGTGGCGCGCTGTGGGTGCATGTGCCGGTATCGGCTTGGATTGCACTCGCCGTCAGCGCGGCCGCGTTCTTCGTAGCCTGGCGGCGCGCGCGTTGAACGACGCGATCGAGATCATTCACGAAGACGGCGAACTGCTGGCGGTCAACAAACCCGCCGGTCTGCTCGTGCACAAGAGCAAGATCGCCAACGACGAAACCGATTTCCTGCTCGACCGGATCAAGGAACAAGCCGGCGCGAACCT
>DAIMZS010000125.1:4909-8859 GCA_036733825.1 Rudaea sp. | reverse complement strand
GCGACTGAAGGGGGCGCTTTAGTCAGCGCAAATCAAATACGCTAAAACGGCAACTTCAGCTTCGGATTGATCGCCAGCAGCTGCACGCGGAACAGATTCTGGATGCGCTTGAGCGTATCCATACTGTCCGCATCGAAGCGCAGCACGAGCACGGGCGTGGTGTTCGACGCGCGCACGAGTCCCCAGCCGTCCGGCCAGTCGGCGCGCACGCCGTCGAGCGTGTTGATTGTTGCGCCCTCGAACTTCGCCTCCTTCTGGAAGCGATCGATGAACTTGTAGTGGTCGCCTTCGGCCAGCTCGATCTTGAGCTCGGGCGTGCTCACGCTGTTCGGCAGCGACTCAAAAATCTCCTGCGGCAGGCGCTGCAGCAAATCCGCGGAAAGGATCTCGAGCAGACGCGCGCCGGCATAGAGGCCATCGTCGAAACCGTACCAGCGTTCCTTGAAGAAAAAGTGGCCGCTCATCTCGCCGGCGAGCTCGGCGCCGGTTTCGCGCATCTTGCCTTTGATCAGCGAATGCCCGGTGCGCCACATCAGCGGTACGCCGCCGGCTTCTTCGATCACGGGCGCGAGCTTTCCGGTGCATTTGACATCGTAAATGATCGTCGCGCCCGGATGGCGCGTGAGCACGTCCTGCGCGAACAGCATCAGCGTGCGGTCCGGGAAAATCACTTCGCCCGCCGGCGTGACGACGCCGAGGCGGTCGCCGTCGCCGTCGAAGGCGATGCCGAGATCGGCCTTGATCTGCCGTACCGTCAGGATGAGGTCCTCGAGGTTGTGCGGATCGGACGGGTCGGGATGGTGATTCGGAAAATTGCCGTCGACCTCGCAGAACAACGGCACGACTTCCGCGCCTAAACGTTCGAACAGTTCCGGTGCGATCGCACCGGCGATGCCGTTGCCGCAATCGACGACAATCTTGAGCGGCCGATGCAGACGCACGTCGCCGGCGATGCGTTCGACATAGTCGGTTTTCAGGTCGCGTTTTTCCAGCTGGCCTTCGCCGCTGGCGAAATCCTTTTCGACGATGCGCGTGTAGAGCTTCTGGATCGCGTCCTCCGACAGCGTTTCGCCGCCGAGCACGATCTTGAAGCCGTTGTAGTCGGGCGGATTGTGGCTGCCCGTGACCATGACGCCGGAACTCAGGCCGAGATGGTAGGTCGCGAAGTACAACACCGGCGTCGGCGCCGCGCCGATGTCGGTCACGTTGGCTCCGGCCGCGCGCAAACCTTCGATCAAGGCCGCGGAGAGGCTCGGGCCGGACAGGCGGCCGTCGCGGCCGACCGCGATCGTCTTCAACCCGCGGCTCGCCATCTCGCTGCCGATCGCGCGGCCGATCAGGCGCGCCACGTCGTTGTTCAGGGTTTTGCCGAGTACGCCGCGAATGTCGTAGGTGCGGAACATGCTCCGGCTGACGTGGACATCGGGTTCTTCGGCAGGCGCGGGTTTGACGGCGGCAATGGGTCGTACGGCAGGCGACATCGGCACGGGTTCCTGAGGAATTTCGGTGATCTCCTCCGCGTCGTCCTGCTGCTTGCGCCGCAACATCGATTCGAACGCCGCGCGCCAGCCGACCACGCGGGCATAGAACATTATTCCGCCGATCGCGAACGCGAGCAAAGCCAATACGCCGAGCAACACGAGACTGCGCGGCGTCAGAATCATCGAGGTCGCCGGCACGATGCCGATGCGGAACAGACTGTTCGGCACCGCTTTGCTGATGTCGTCCGCCGCGCCGGCGGACGAGGAACCGACGCTCGCGAGCACGAGATCGTTCGCGCCGGTGCCTTGACGCAGGTCGAGCCGGCCGGCGTCCGAACCCAATTTGCGGAACGCGGCGAGCACCGGATCGAGCGGCAGCGCGGCATATGCGTAGGCCAGGATTTCATGCTCGTGCGCCATCGGCAGCGCGAACACGAGCGCACGCTTGCCGTTCGCGCCCATCGCCGACTGTGCGGGCGCGGGCTGCTGGGTGCGGTTCGCCTGCACGAGCATGGCCGAGCGCGCGTAGCCGGTCTTGGCGAAATCGGTCGCCAGCACATCGGAAATGTCGGGGCGATAAAAATCGATGCTGACGAGTTCGGGCAACACCTGCTTGACCGCCTGCACGGCCGCGTCGCGCCCGTTCTCCCAGGACTCGACGAGCGGAGCGGTGACGGCGGCGCCGGCCAACGCGTGCTGCAGTCGCGTGCGCGTCTCGATCAACAATTGTCCGAGCGCTTCGACTTCGCTGTCGCGCGCGGCTTCGATTCGCGCGACGCTGTCCTGCTCGGTGTAGACGAGCCACGCCTGCCACACGAAGAACGCGCCGAGAATCCACAGCAACAGCGCGCCGATCAACAACAGATAACGGCTCAGGCCGATCTTCTCGGCAGGTTCCCTGCGTTTGCGCGCGGGTTGCACGGCAACGGCCGTCGGCGCCGGTTGGACTGCGTCGAGTTCGGCGTCCGGCAAGGTGTCGTCTTTCTTTCTCGCAAGCCAGCTTCCCATGCACGATTCCCCCAGTGTCGTTCCGGGGCGACAGCGATGCGTCTACACGCTGCCGGAATGCCCGAATCCTCCGACGCCGCGTTCGCTGACATCGAAGTCTTCGACCACACGAAACTGCGCATGTGCGACCGGCACGAAGACCAGTTGCGCGATGCGTTCCCCCGGACTGATGGTATACGCAGCAGTAGCGCGATTCCAGCACGAAATCATCAGCGGACCTTGATAATCCGCATCGATGAGACCGACGAGATTTCCGAGCACGAGTCCGTGTTTGTGACCCAGTCCCGATCTCGGAAGGATGACTGCGCAGTAGTTCACGTTTCCGATGTGGATGGCGATGCCGGTCGGGATCAACGCGCTCGCACCGGGCTCGAGCGTCAGCGGCGCGTCGAGCGCGGCGCGCAGGTCCATGCCGGCCGATCCGGGCGTCGCCTGCGCGGGCAAAGGAATCTCCTTGCCGAGCCGCGCGTCGAGAATTTTCAGTTCGACGTCGATCATTCCATCCTTATCCAAGATCACATCAAAGATTCAGGCTTTCGCCTTGGTTTTTGCTTTGCCCTTTTCGCCCTTCTCTACGGCATAACGCTCGGCGACCCGCGCCACGAGTTGCCTCGCGAGCGCAAGTTTGTCCGCACGCGCCAAACGTTCGGCGCCGTCGCGCGAGATCAGCAGGATTTCGTTCTCGCAGGTGTCGAAGCCTTCGCCTTCGCCGACCTTGTTCGCCGCGATCAGATCGAGCTTCTTGCGCTCGAGCTTGGCGCGCGCGTAGGTTTCGATGTTCTGCGTCTCGGCGGCGAAGCCGACGACGTACGGCCGCGGCTTCAGCGCGGCCACGCCGGCAAGGATGTCGGGATTCTCGTTCAAGGTCAGGGTCAACGCGCCGCCGGTTTTCTTCAGCTTGTGCGGCGCGATTTCGTGCGGACGGAAATCGCCGACCGCCGCCGCGCCGATATAGATGTCGCTTTGCGCTGCGCGCGCCATCACCGCCTCGCGCATGTCGCGCGCGCTGCGCACGTCGACGCGCGCGACGCCCGCCGGTGTCGGCAGATGCACCGGCCCGGCGACGAGCTGCACGCTCGCGCCCTGCTCGGCCGCCGCCTGGGCGACGGCGAACCCCATGCGTCCGGAGCTGCGGTTGCCGATGAAACGCACCGGATCGATGTCTTCGTAGGTCGGCCCCGCGCTGACCAGCACGCGTTTGCCCGACAACAGCTTCGGTCCGTGCAACGCCGCGAGTTCGGCAATAATTTCGTGCGGCTCGAGCAAGCGGCCGAGGCCGGATTCCGCCTCGGCCATGCGCCCTTCCGCCGGGCCCAGAATCGCCGCGCCGCGCGCGCGCAAGGTCGCGACATTCGCCTGCGTGGCCGCATGCGCCCACATGCGCACATTCATCGCCGGCGCAATCGCGAGCGGCGCCGTGCTCGCCAGGCACAGCGTGGTCAGCAGATCGTCGGCGAAACC